>JANMAY010000480.1:0-23143 GCA_031360095.1 Gemmatimonadaceae bacterium | reverse complement strand
CGACCTGCCGGACGAGACGTACTTCGTCGACGGCGGCCCCGAGGCGTTGAGCAAAGGCGGAACCTTCATTGGCCGGCACATCTGCGTGCCCATGGAAGGCGTCGCCGTGCAGATCAACGCGTTCAACTTCCCCGTGTGGGGAATGCTCGAGAAGTTCGCGACGTCGTTTCTGGCGGGAGTACCGAGCATCGTGAAGCCGGCCACGTTGACGAGCTTTCTCACCGAAGCCGTTGCGAAGGCCATGGTTGCGTCTGGGCTCTTGCCGGCCGGCACCTTCCAACTCATCTGTGGCAGCGCGGGCGATCTGCTCGATCATCTCACCTGTCAGGACTCCGTTGCGTTCACCGGCTCCGCCGCCACGGGACTGATGCTGCGCAAGAGCGACGCGATCTTCACGAACAACGTCCGCTTCAATCAGGAAGCCGACTCGCTCAACTTCTCCATGCTCGGCCCGGATGCAGTTCCCGGCAGTGACGAGTTCGATCTCTTCATCAAGGAAGTGGCGAAGGAGATGACGGTGAAGGCCGGGCAGAAGTGCACGGCCATTCGGCGCACCCTCGTTCCGGAGAACACGGTCGGCGACGTCGTGGCCGCGCTGAAAGAGCGTCTCGCGTTCGTTCGCGTAGGCGATCCCACGATCGAGGGCGTGCGCATGGGCCCCCTCGCGGGCAAGGCGCAGGTGCGCGAGGTGGAGAAGAGCGTCGACCAGCTTCGCGACGCTGCGGAGCTCGTGTTTGGTGGTCCCGATACGCTCGATGTGATCGGCGCCGACGCGGAGAAGGGCGCCTTCTATCCCACGATGCTGCTGTACGCCGACAAGCCGTTCGAGCGCATGCAGCCGCATGACGTCGAGGCATTCGGTCCGGTCAACACCATCATGCCCTACCGCACGCTCGACGACGCCATCGCACTCGCTCGGCTCGGCAAGGGAAGTCTCGTGGGCTCACTGTTCACCGCGAAGGACGACGTTGCCCGTCAGGTGGCGCTCGGCACGGCCGCGTATCACGGCCGGTTGATGCTCGTGAATCGCTACAGCGCGAAAGAGTCGACCGGTCACGGCTCGCCGCTCCCGCATCTCGTGCACGGTGGGCCGGGCCGCGCCGGCGGCGGCGAAGAGATGGGCGGCATCCGTGGTGTGCTCCACTACATGCAGCGCACCGCCATCCAAGGCTCGCCACAGACGGTTGCGGCCGTGACGCGCGAGTGGAGCAAGGGGGCAACCGAGCTGCGCGATCGCGTGCATCCGTTCCGCGAATACTTCGAGGAGTTGGAGATCGGCGAGACGCTCGTGACCCATCGGCGCACCGTGACGGAAAGCGACGTCGTGAACTTCGCCGGCATCTCGGGCGACTTTTTCTACGCACACATGGACGACATCGCCGCGCGCGAGTCGCTCTTTGAGAAGCGCGTCGCGCATGGCTACTTCGTGCTGTCCGCCGCCGCGGGGTTGTTCGTCGATCCCGCGCCCGGCCCGGTCCTCGCGAACTACGGTCTGGAAGGGCTGCGGTTCGTCAAGCCGGTCTACATCGGCGACACCATTCAGGCACGGCTCACGTGCA
This sequence comes from Gemmatimonadaceae bacterium, assembly GCA_031360095.1. Taxonomy (GTDB): domain Bacteria; phylum Gemmatimonadota; class Gemmatimonadetes; order Gemmatimonadales; family Gemmatimonadaceae; genus AG11. Next base: position 21,584 of record JANMAY010000480.1, on the reverse strand, counting down.
AGCAAAAGACGGCCAAGGAAGATCGCGAGGGTCAAATTCCGCAGGGCGTTGTGCACTGGGACGTCGAAGTGACCAACCAGAACTCCGAGCCCGTCGCCGTGTACACCATCTTGACCCTCGTGCGCCGGCAGGCAGGCGCGGATATGCCGGCGACTGCCGCAGCGATCGAGGGCGCGATGAAGTCCGTGGCGCCCGATGAGGTGCGGCCGGCTGAGGTGATGGCGAAGACGGAGCCGGGTTCGGCACCGGTGCGGGTGTCGTGATCGTTCGTTCGGAACAGGGCTCCATCTCAGGTTTTCAGCCAATCGGTGATCTACCATGCAGGACCTCTGCGCACACCTCCATTCCCCGGCGCCCGCGACCTTCGTCACGCAGGACTGGGCGGCGTACACGGAGGAGAACCATCGCGCGTGGTCCATTCTCTATGGGCGCCGTATGGAAACCCTGCGCGACACCGGCAGCCGGGTGTTCCTCGACGGCGCTGCGGCCGTTGGGATCGGCGCATCGTCGGTGCCTGATCTGGCCGAGGTCAATGCGCGGCTCGCCGAGCGAACGGGATGGGCGGCGGTACCGGTCTCCGGATTTCTTCCGGCCAAGGAGTTCTTCGCCTGCCTGGCCGAGCGGCGATTCCCGACGACCGTCTCCGTGCGCCCCATGGCGCAGCTCGACTACCTCCCGGAACCCGACATCTTTCACGACGTCTTCGGCCACGTTCCGTTGCACGCACATCCCGTTTTCGCGGACTTCCTCCAGCGCTTTGGGATCGCCGCCGCGCAGGCACGCACGGAATCACAGGTGGAGGCCATGGCGCGCCTCTTCTGGTTCACCGTGGAGTTCGGCCTCGTGCACGAGGACAACGCCGTGAAGGTCTACGGCTCCGGGCTCATCTCCTCCCACGGGGACGCCTCGAACGCCCTCGGACCGACGTGCGAGCGCCGGCCATTTTCGCTGGACGCAGTTCTTGCGCAACCGTTCGAGATCGACCGGCTCCAGGACGTGCTCTTCGTCGTCGACGACTACCAGCAGCTGTTCTCGGCGGTCGAGCAGGCGACGATGCAGATGCAGCTTGGCGCGCTGTGATGCCTGGCACGCCTCGAGATCGTCTGAATCGTTAGACTGACCTGTATCCCCAATCGGATCGGCTCATGGTCGCACTCCTTCGCAACAGCTGCTCCGTATCAGCGCTCATCCTCCTCGTCGCTGCCTGCGGCGGAGACTCCTCCTCGGCCGGTCCGGCAAGCCCACCGGCCGTGCCCGAGCCGGCCGCGACCACGGCGAGCTTCGAGCTCATTCAGAGCCAGATCCTCACACCGAGCTGTGCCACATCGGGGTGCCATGTCGGGACGGCCCCGATGGGACAGCTTCGGCTCAGCGCCGATGTCGCTTACGAACAATTGGTAGGGGTCAAGCCATCAAACGCGAACGCCCTTCAGGATGGGCTGCTGCGCGTGCGGCCGGGCAAACCGGATTCGAGCCTGCTGTATCACAAGCTCGTCTTTCCGGCCGGTCACCATGCACGCGACTATGGGAACGCAATGCCCACGGGCACCGCAGGGCTGAGCGTTGGGCAGCTCGAGTTCGTGCGCCAGTGGATTGCCGCCGGTGCTCCCAAAACCGGAAAGGTCGTGGACGCGGCCCTCATCGCCGACAAGGTGCCCCAGGCGTCGCTGCCCTTTGCAGCGCTCGCTCCTCCCGCGGCCGGCACCGGCTTCCAGCTCAAAGTCGACCGGTTCGACGTCAACGCCAACTTCGAGCGAGAGCTCTTTACCTATCGCAAGGTAGGAAACACCAGTGATCTGTACGTGTCGCGCATCGAGACGTCCATGCGGCCGTTCAGCCACCACTTCGTGCTCTACACCTTTGGCGCTGGCACGCCGGCGCAGCTCGTCCCGCAGCCGAACGTCGTGCGCGACATCCGGAAGCCCGACGGCACCATGGATTTCGTGACCATGATGGCGATGGGATACCACGTGTTCCTCGCCGGCTCGATGACGCAGCAGAGCAACTACGTTTTTCCGCCCGGGACGGCGCTTCGGCTTCCAGCGGATGCCGCGATCGACCTCAACGTCCACTACGCGAACAAGACCGGTTCGCAGGTGCCCGGCGAAGCGTATGTGAACCTCTATACGGTACCGGCCTCGCAGGTCGCGCACTCGCTGTCGACGCTGAATCTCAACAACACGAACCTGTCGCTTCCCGCCGGCCAAAAGACACTCGCTGAAAAGGTGTTCACCTTCCCGGCGCGAACGACGATTACGGCGCTCACGTCGCACATGCATGCCCGTGGCGAGTCGTTCCAGATCCGGATTGTGGGCGGCACGCGCGACGGCGAGTTGGTCTACGAAAACACGGATTGGGAGCACCCGTCCATCGTGACGTATGCGCAGCCCATCGTGCTGGAGAAGGGGGAGGGACTTCGCTCGACCGTGATGTACAACAACACCACGAGCAAGGCGATCTTCTTTGGACTGACCAGCGAGGATGAGATGGATATCATCTTCGGGTATTACTACTAACAGAGCGCCGCGGGGCGCCCAGCAAGCCCATCTGCGACGGATTCACCCGCGTCGCTCTCGGCGCCTCCCGCTCGGGCCGGTATTGCCTGATGGGCTGGAACGGCGCATGTTCATGCGTCTAGCCCCAGAATGCCTCGGAATTGCCTGTGACCACCCCAACCCAGGGAAGGTCAGGCCTGGCATGAGGTGCCCGCGGCGCTCTACAGTCCGCAGTTCAACTCCAAAATCACCCGGTTGGGAGGTCAAGTGAGACGTTTTATTCTCGGTGCGCTATCGTGCGCGGTGCTGGCGGTTCCAGCATTGGCACATGCGCAGTCACGCGAGGTGACGGGACGCGTCACCATCGCAGCGAGTGGTACGCCTTTGCAGGACGCGACAGTCACGGTCATCGGCCAAGCTGTCGGTGCGCGCACCAACGAGCGCGGCGAATACCGCATGCGCGTCAATGGCGGCGATGTGCAGCTGCTGGCGCGAGCGTTGGGCTACAAGAGACAGGAGCGTCGCGTTCCCGCCTCGTCCCAGTCCGCCAATTTCTCGATGGATAAGGACGTCCTTCAGCTCGAAGGCGTGACAGTGACCGGCGCGGCCACCACGGTCGAGCGTCGCAATGCGGCCACGGCCACGGTGAACGTGAGTGCCGAGGAGCTGACCCGAGTGCCCGCCCCATCGCTCGAAAGCGCGATGCAGGGTAAGGTCGTTGGCGCTCAGATCAGCATGAACAACGGCGCCCCCGGCGGCGGTGGCCAGGTACAGATTCGCGGCGCTTCGTCGCTGCTCGGACGCATCGATCCGCTGTACGTCGTCGACGGCGTGATCATCTCCAACGCCGTGCGTGCCAGCGGACAGACCACCTTGACCGGCTCGTTGAACGCTGGCGAGGAGAACGGCACGAACCGCCTTGCAGACATCAATCCGAACGACATCGACAACATCGAGGTGCTCAAGGGCGCGGCGGCGTCGGCGATCTACGGATCGCAGGCCACCAACGGCGTCGTCGTCATCACCACGAAGCGCGGCAGGATTGGCGGCAACAAGATTACCGCCACCCAGCGCGTAGGCGTCAATCAGCTCATCCGGAAGCTCGGCTCGCGCCACTTTACCCTGGATGCGGCCTTGGCCAACGGTCAGGCGCAGTCGGCAGAAGGCCAGGCGGGCGTGAAAGCCGCGTTTGCCGGCAACCCATCGCCCTACCAGGACTACCAGCAACAGCTGTTCGGCGAGACGCGCCCCACCGTCGAGACCATCCTTGGCGTGTCCGGCGGCAGCGAGTCGACGCGGTACTATCTCTCCGGCGACGACAAGCAGGAAAAGGGAATTGCGCGTAACACCAGCGCCCGCCGTCAGTCCATGCGGTTCAATCTCGACCAGACGCTGGGGAGCCGGCTGACTGCCGCCCTCGGTGGCACGATCATCCGGTCGTTCTCGCAGCGCGGCCTCTCGAACAACGACAACGCCAATTCCAGCCCGCTGTACGCGTTCGCGTACACGCCGGCCATTCTCCCGTTGGGGACGAAGGATTCCACGGGCACGTATCCGCTCAATCCATTCTGCGGCGGCTACAAGACCTGCTCGAACCCGTTCGACACCTATGAGCGGTTCGTCAACAACGAGGATGTGTACCGTCAGATCGCCAATGCACGCGTGAACTACAGCCTGTTCAACAACTCGAACAACGACGTGCAGTTGAGCTTCGTGGGCGGCGCGGACCGCTACAGCAACGAGGGCTACGAGTTCGCACCCGCGGACCTGCAATTCCAGCGTCCGGGCACCGATCGCGGCGCGTCCTTCCAGGGCGGTGTTGTCCAGGGCAATGGGACGGGGCTCCTCACCAACAGCGCACTGAGCGCGGTATGGACGTTCACGCCCACGAGCCGGTTCCTGTCGGCTACCACATCGGCGGGCTTCCAGGCCGAGGATTCGCAGGGGAACGATTACTCGATTACCGGTCGCGGCACGGTGCCGACGCTCGCCAACGCATCCGGAAACACGAACACGACCGTCGGCCAGAATCGCGCGTTCGTCCGGAATCGCGCGTACTACGTGCAGGAACAGATCGTTGCGCTGGACGACAAGCTGCTGATTTCGGGCGCCGTTCGTGGCGAGAGGAGCAGCGTGAATGGTGACGTGGACAAGCTGTACACGTTTCCGCGCGGCCAGATCTCGTACCGTATCACGGACCTCATACCCTATGTGAGCGAGCTGAAGCTGCGCGCGAATCTCGGTGAGTCGGGCAATCGTCCGGATTACGGTGCGCGCTTCATCACCCTCACGAACGCTGGCCTCATCGGTGGACAAACCGGATTGATCCAGGCTGCCACGCTCGGCAATCCGGAGATCCGGCCCGAGCGCATGCACGAGTTCGAATACGGACTCGACGCCTCGCTGTTCAGCGAGCGCGTGCGTTTCGAAGGCACCGTGTACGATCGCCGCATCAAGGATCTGCTCGTCCGCGCTCAACTGGCACAGTCCACGGGCGTGAACGTGCAGAACATCAACGGCGGCACCATGCAGTCCAAGGGCGTGGAGCTCGGTCTCACGTTCGTCCCGCTCGAGAGCACGCGCGGCTTGAACTGGACGGCACGCACGACGTGGTATCAGGGCACGACCAAGATCCTGGAATTCATTCCGGGCATCAAGCCGTTTACCACGGGCACGGCTGCCGGAGGCTTCGGCAACGCGTATGGTCGCCTCCGCTACGCGCCTGGTTACGCCGTCTCGACTATCTGGGGCAACTTCACGGATGCCGATGGCAAGGTGACGCCAGATACGCCGATGGCGGACGCGAACCCGCGGTATCAGATGGGGTTCAGCAATGATTTCCGCTGGGGCAACTGGTCGCTCAACAGCGTCATCGACTATCGCCATGGCGGAACGGTGTCGAACATGACACTCAGTCTTTTCGACGAAGGCGAGAATACCTGGGACTACGACAAGCCGTCACCGGACACCAAGGTGGGCGCGACGCTCGGCGAGTACCGATACAACAGCTGGAACGGCGGGAACAATACGCTGGCGTATTTGGAGGACGGGTCGTTCACCAAGATTCGCGAGCTCACGGTCGGCTACGATCTGCCGACCTCTGTGGTCAACGCGATGCATGGCTTGAACGCGAAGTCCGCGCGCGTCAATCTCAGCGGCAGAAACCTGTTCATCATCTCGGGGTACAACGGATTCGACTCAGAGGTGAACAACGGCGGCAACTTCGTCGCGCGTTTCGTGGATCTCGCGCCATTCCCGCCGAGCCGGAGCTTCTTCCTCAGCGTCGACGTGGGGTTCTAAGCCATGGCGACTTCCAATGACTTCGCGTCCGTTTCCGGACGCCCGACTCGAGGCCTGATGCGACTCTCACTTCGCGCGATGCTCGTCGGCACGGCGGCGCTTTCGATCGCCGCCTGCCAGAACGATCTCGCGCTTCCCAACTACAACTCCGCCACGGTCGAAGGACTGGCCAAGGATCCGGCAGGCCTTCAGCTGGCGGCCACCGGCATTCTGGTGTCGGAGCGCAACAACTACTTCGGCTACGCGCGTGACATCGCGCTTTTCGGGCGCGAGGGGTACTACTACTTCGCCACCGACGGCCGCTTCGTCACCGATTACCTCATCGGGATCGGCGGCGGTGCGTTATCGTCCACCGGATTTGCCTCAGGCAACTGGTTCGGCTACTTCCGAAACATGCGGAACGCCGTCAACCTCGTGAATGCGGTTGGGACGTCCGGCCTTTCCACCCAGCAGAAGGCAGCGGCACGCGGGTTCGCGAACACGTTCCGCGGGCTCGACATGTACTACGCCCTCACGCTGCGCGATTCGTTGGGCATTCCCGTGGAGATCCTGGCGAATCCGAGCGACCAGTCACCGTTCGTCAGCCGTAACGTGGCGTATACGCGCATCTCGGCGGTACTCGACAGTGCGCGCGACGATCTTGCGGCGGCCGGCGCAGTGGCCATTCCGTTCACCCTCCATGCCGGGTTCGCCGGATTCACCACCGCGCCGGCGTTCCTCCAGTTCAACCGGGGAATCGCGGCGCGCGTGCTGGCCATGCGCGGCTCGCTGGAGTGCGGCAATACGTGCTACACTCAGGCGCTCACGGCGTTGACCGCGTCGTTCATTGCCACGCCGAGCTCGCTCGCCGATCTGAACCGGGGCGTCTACAACGTCTACTCGTCCTCTCCTGGTGACGCGTTGAACTCGCTTTCGACGGCGGCCGATCCCAATCTTGTCGCCCACGCCAGTTTCGTGACCGACGCGCAGAAAAAGCCGGACGGCACCGCTGACGCGCGCCTCGTGCGCAAGATTGCCCCGCTGGCCGCACCGCGCAGCGGAAACCCGGCAAAGTCGTCGATTCCCGCGACGCAGGCATTCATCGTGTATGCCTCCAACACGACCCCCACGACGATCATTCGGAACGAGGAACTGCTGCTCATCCGTGCCGAGGCCAATCTGCGCCTCGGTAACGTGCCGGCCGCGCTCACCGATCTGAATGCCGTGCGTGCGGTCTCGGGCGGCCTGGCACCACTGGCCGCGGCCACGATCGACGATCTGCTGTACGAACGTCGCTACTCGCTCATTCTGGAAGGAATGCGCTGGATCGATGCTCGGCGATTCGGCAAGCTGGGCACGCTGCCGCTCGACCTGCCGACGCACGTCGTCGCCAGAGTCGTCCCCATTCCCAAGGCGGAGTGTGATGTTCGTGACGTCAAGCCGACGGGTTGCTGAACCGCCGGTTTCTGATTGAACCAACGGCCGGCGCCTTCCACAGGCGCCGGCCGTTGTTCGTAACGGACATCCGTCCACGCCACGACACCTTCACCATCACCGGGGACGCCACGATGAATCTCACTCCGATGAAGTATCTCGTGCTCGCGCTCAGCTTGAGTGCGTGCGCGCCCAGAGCTCGGAGTGCGCCGTCGATGGCGTCCAATACCATTACCCGCGCCGACTTGGATGCGGCAGGAACGGCGACGGCATACGATGTCGTTGCTCGGCTCCGGCCAACGTATCTGCGCGACCGCGGGCCCACCTCGGTAATGAATAGAACGGCGCACACCGCTGCGGTCGTCTTCGTGGACAATAGCGAATTCGGAGACAGGGAATCGCTTCGCCGCTTTCAGGCGTCGCGCGTGCAGGAGATTCGGTACTACTCTGGCCCAGAAGCGACGACAAAATTCGGAAGCGCCTACGGCGCTGGCGTGATCGCTCTCACCACCCGCTCGCAGTAGGCGCGCTAGCGGTAGCCTTTCGCCTGCATCTCGAACAGCTCCGCGTACAAGCCCGCACGCGTCACCAGCTCGGCGTGCGTGCCTTCCTCGATCACCGCGCCATCGCCGAGCACGATGATGCGGTCCGCCATGCGCACGGTGGAGAACCGGTGCGAGATGACGACCGCCATCCGACCGGCCATCAGCTGGTTGAAGCGCACGAACACCTCGTACTCCGCGCGAGCGTCGAGCGCTGCCGTCGGCTCGTCGAGAATGAGAAGCTGTGCGCTCCGCATGTAGGCACGCGCGAGTGCGATCTTCTGCCACTCTCCCCCTGAGAGATCCACACCGTCGTCGAAGCGGCGTCCCAGCATCTGGCGATATCCGGTGCTGAACCGAGGGAGCAGGCTCGAAGCGAGCGAACGCTCGGCCGCATCCACCAGTGGACCTGGAGGTGGCGGTGGTGCGTCGCCAGCGGGGGCATCGCGCGCCGTGGCGAGGTATTCCGTGACACCCCGGATCTCGCCGACGCCCACGTTCTCGTCGAAGCGCATGTCGTAGCGCACGAAGTCCTGAAAGATCACGCCAATGGCTTCGCGCAGTGACGCGAGATCGTAGTCGCGCACATCGACGCCGTCGAGCAGGATGCGCCCTTCCGTTGGGTCGTAGAGACGGGCGAGCAGCTTGGTGATCGTCGTCTTGCCCGCCCCATTCTCGCCGACCAGCGCAATTCGCTCGCCCGGAGTGATGACGAGGTTCACATGCCGGATGGCCCAGCGCTCGCTGCCCGGATACTGAAATCCGATGTCCTCGAAGACGAAGCCGCGTGTGATCGGGTTCGGCACGCGCAGCGCTCCCGGCTTGGAGCGAATGGCCGGCTCCATCTCGAAGAACACGAACAGATCGCGCAGGTAGAGGCTTTGCTCGTAGATATCGCTCGCCGAGAGGAGCAGACGCTGGATGAGATCGCGGCTGCGGCTGAACGCCGCGGCGAGAAACGTCAGCGTCCCCAGGCTGATGGCGCCTGCGACGGCTCGAAGCAGGATGGTGACGTAGGCGCCATAGTAGCCCAGCGTGCCGACGAGAGAAAGCGCTGCGCTCACCACGCCTTTGCGAATGCTCAGGCGCTTGTTCTCCTCGTAGTAGCGCGCTGCGAGCGCCGCATATCGATCGGCGAGCCAGCCAGCCAACCCGAACATCTGCACTTCCTTGGCGGTCTTGTCGCTCGCTCCGACAAAGCGCAGGTAGTCGAGCTCACGCCGCTCGGGGGTTCGGCGAAACAACAGGGAGTAGCTGAGCGCGGCGAAGTGGGTTTCGCCGAGAAAGCTGGGGAGAATGGCGATGGTAAGCAGAAGCAGGAGCCACGGATTGTGCAGGACGAGCGCCGCGGCCAGCGTCAACAGCGTCAACACATCCTGCCCCATGGAGAGGAGCATGGCGATCAAGCCAATGCGCGCGGTGGTCTGGCGCCGCGCACGCTCGAGGTGATCGTAGAACTCCGGATCCTCGAACTGCGCCAGATCGAGCGTCGCGGCGTGCCGCATCAACCGCACGCTGATGTGATTGGAGAACAGATCGCCGAGCAGCGACTCCACGAGCGATGATGCGCGCGCGAGAAACTCGCCGACGATCACGATGCCCAGCTCGATCGCTACCACGCGCCACAGCGGACCAAGCGGTGCGTTCGGCGTGCGCGCGAGCAACACGACCTGATCGATGATCAGCTTCGCGGCCCACAGTGCGGCCACTGGCACGACGCTGCGGGTGAGGCGCAGCACAATCATGACGCCGGTGTAGGTGCGGTGCGTCTGCCACACGAGCCTCACGAGGGCGGGCAGGTATCGCATTGCCGCGAGACGCTCCCGCCACCCCTGCGGCCGTTCTTCGGGCGACAGCGGCTTCGCGCCCGGAATCATCGACATGGCAGACGTCATTGGCTCAAGGTAATTAGCTTTGCGCCCATGAAGCTCGCGCGCCCGCTCACCACGCTGTCGCTGGTGTTCATCCTCTACTTCTGCACCTCCGGAGGGGCGTTCACTACGGAGGCGCTGGTGCACGAAGTGGGGCCGGGCCTCGCGCTGCTCATGCTCGTCGTCGTGCCGGTGGTCTATTCGTTGCCCGAGATCCTCATCATCGCGGAATTGGCCAGTATGCTGCCGCTCGAAGGGGGCTACTACCGCTGGGTGCAACGCGCCTTCGGGCCGTTCTGGGCGTTTCAGAATGGCTGGCTCACGTGGATGTACTCGCTCGTGGACATGGCCATCTACCCGAAGCTGTTCGTCACCTATCTGGGATACTTTTTTCCTGCGCTGCCGCCGGGCAGCGTCTGGGCGGTGGGCCTGCTTGTGATTTGGATCCCGACGGCCCTCAACCTCCTGGGTGCCAAACGAGTCGGTACGAGCTCCGTGCTCGCCGGGTCGTTCATCGTCTCCGGCTTTCTGGCCGTAGCGATTGCCGCCATCCCGCGCGTGTCCCATGCGCCGTGGCAGCCCTTTGCGTCCCCCGGCCGAGCGGGCATGTCGGGGCTCGCGGTTGGACTGTCCATCGCGCTCTGGAACTACATCGGTTGGGACAACGCGAGCACGGTGCAGGGCGAAGTGCGCGACGCCACCCGCACCTATCCGCGCGCGCTCGCATTGGCGCTTCCGCTCGTCGCCGCAGGGTACCTCGTGCCGCTGCTGGCGACGCTCTCCGCCACCGATTGGACGACCTGGCGCGAGGGCGGATGGCCAGCGATCGTGCTCGCGGCGTCGGGCCGCGCCGGACCGTTTCTCGCCGCGTGGATTGCGATCGCCGGGATGGTGAGCGCTCTCGCGCTCTTCAACGCGCTTCTGCTCTCGTACTCGCGCATTCCACTCGTCATGGCGACCGACGGTCTCCTTCCGCCGGGGCTCGCACGCACCGACGCGGCCGGCACGCCGCGCAATGCCGTTCTGTTCGCCGCGATCTGCTACTCGGCATTCATGCTGCTTCCGTTCAGTGGACTCGTCGTCGCGGACGTGCTCCTCTATTCGCTCGCGCTCATGCTCGAGCTCGCGGCGCTGGTGCAGCTTCGCCGGCGAGAGCCAACATTGCGCGGGGCGTTTCGAATTCCGGTGGGAACGGCGGGCGTCGCCGTCCTCGCGACACTGCCTCTGAGTGTCTTGCTGCTCGTCGTGGCGCTGAGCATTGCCGACGGAGAGTATGGGACCCCCGCATTGCTCGGCGCGTGCGCCGCGATCTCCCTCGGCCCTTTGGCGTACGTACTCGCAGTCCGGCGCAGGGGGCGATTGGCGATCGTCGCGGGCGCGGACCCATTGGGTTGAAGCCTGGGAAGCGATCTGCCGATACTTCCCACAGAGTCCACTTCACCCTTCGCATGACGGTGAGATTGTCATGGCGTCTGTAACCGCCGCGGCACACAGCGCAGTGCTCGCTCGCGCGCAGCGGTCGGTGCTGCGCAGCGAGCGCTTGCGGCAGCTCGTCGTCGTCTCCGCCTGCGGCGCGCTGGCGCTTGGACTGGTTGTGCTCGCCGGCTGGTACCTTGGGCTTCCGGTACTGCTTCGGGTGCGATCGTCCTTCGTGGCGGTGCAGTTCAACACGGGGCTGTGTTTCGTGCTGTGTGGCGCGTCGCTTCTCAGTTTGCGTGCGCGCCGGTTCCATCTGTGCGTCGTGCTCTCTGTACCCCTCGTCGCCCTGTCCGGCGCTACCCTGCTGGAGCACATCGGGAATTGGAATTTCGGGATCGACGAGGTCATGTGGCGCCTCGGCGTCGACCGGGCCGCCATGGGCGAGCTTGCACGTCTTCGGCAATCGGCGCCCGGACGAATGGCCCCGAACACCGCACTCGCCTTCGTCCTGTTCGCGCTCGCGTATCTCATCGGCGCGTCGCCACGGATGACGACGCGACGCCTGGTCGTGAGCGCCATGCTGCTCCTCGGCGCCACGACCCTCGGCGCAATCGCGTTCGCGGGATATCTGACCGGCATTCCAACCGCGTACGGGTGGGGACACCTGACGCGGATGGCCATTCAGACTTCGGTCGGCGTCACAGTATTGGGATTGGGATCGCTTGCCGCCGTGGCGCTCGTCGCGCGAGAGGCGGTCCTGCCCCTGCGGCGATTTCTCCCAGTTCTTTCCGCGACCACTGTTGCAGTCGCCGCATTGATGATCTGGCAAGCGCTGATCGACCATGACCTGAACAGTCTGGAGCAGGTGCTCCTGCATCAGGCCACCGCCACGGCGAGCGTGGTGTCCCGCGACATCGAGCGGCGCGCGAGTCTCGTGGATCGCATCGCGCAGGGGCATCTCGCATTCAGCGGGAGTACTGAGGCCGAGCGAAACAAGTCGGGATCGCAATGGCTGGCGGCGGATCCTGGGCTCCCGTCCATTCGGTGGTTAGACTCGGCCGGCACGGTGGTTCGCGAGACGCGCGACGCGACGCAGCTTGTTGGGTCAGCGACGGAACGGATCGCAGTTGCCCCCGTTCCGGCGAGCGTACTGGCGCAGGCTCGATTGCAGGGGCACACGATCATCTCCGCGCCCATTCGACGGACGGGATACGCCGCAACCGTTCTCATCGCGGCGCCCATGTATTCTGCTCGTGGAACGCTCCAGGGCTTCACCGTCGCCGACATCGTGCCGAGCGTCGTGCTCGCGCAGCTACTCCCACACGAGTTCACCGAGCAGTACAGCTATTCGCTGGCCGATGGTGCCGAGTCTCTTGCGGCGCTCGTCAAGCCCGATCACGAGCGGGAGTTCGACGACCGGGCAGCCAGTGCGATGGCGACGGTGCGCGGCCGCGCATGGCACGTACTCGTTGGGCCGACGCGCCAGACCGTGGCGGAGTATTCGTCGGGCGTTCCCCTCGCGTTTCTTATCGCGGCGCTCGTCTGCGCGCTGTTCACGGGTTGGGTGGTTCGCGCGGCGCAGCTCGCCGACGCTCAATCGCACCAGCTCACACAAAGCGTCGCGGATCTTGCGGCGGAAAACGAAGCGCGCCGTGCGGCAGAGCTGGCGCGCGATCGGCAGGAGGAGCTCCTCGATTTGCAATCGCAGGAGCTGGAACAGCAGAACGAGGAGCTGCAGGTCACCGCCACCGAGCTCGCTGAACAGCGTGACGCGCTGACGCGTGAAGAGGAGTTTGGCAGCGCGCTCGTGCGCTCCACCGTGGATGCTGTCGCGGCATTCGACGAGATGGGTCGCGTGCATGCGTGGAATCCAGCCATGGCCTCACTGACCGGCCATCCCATTGCGCAAGTGCGGGGCGTGGTCATGGGTGATCTGCTGCCCTTCCTCCACGGCGAGCAAGAGGCTGGCTTCGTGAAGGAAGCACTGTCGGGCAGGGTCTCCGAAATGCGGGCCTTCAGCGCGGCGAACGAGCTCTGGAATCACGACGTCTGGCTGGACCTCATGGTGACGCCGATGCGGTCGGCCGACGGCAGGGTGGTCGGTGGCCTCTTTGTAGCGCGCGACGTCACGGAGCGCGAACGGGTCTCGACGCTCATTCTCGCGAGCAAGGATAGCGCGGAACAGGCCAACCGGACGAAGAGCGAGTTCCTGGCTCGCATGAGTCACGAGCTGCGTACGCCGCTCAACGCGGTGATCGGGTTCACGAATGTGCTGCGGCGCAACCGCGAGAACCGGATGGGCAGGGATGAGATGACGTACCTCGACCGCATCAACGCCAATGGACGGCATCTGCTCTCGCTGATCAACGAAGTGCTGGATCTTGCAAAGATCGAAGCGGGACATGAAACGGTGGAGCTCGCGCCGACCCCGGTCGTGACGCTCGTTCGCGATACGCTGGCAGATCTCGAGATCCGCGCCAGCGAAGCGGGGGTGTCGCTCGTGCTCGAGGCGCCGGCGTGTGCAGAGGCGGTCACGGATGGAAAGAAGCTGAAGCAGGTGCTGATCAACCTTGTCGCCAACGCGCTCAAGTTCACCCCCAAAAGCGGCCGCGTCACGGTACGCGTTCAGGCGAGCGAACTGACGGGCACCGCGAATCGCATCGAGGTAGCCGACACCGGGATCGGCATTCCACGCAACCGGCTCGAGGCGATCTTCGAGGCATTCGAGCAGGCCGATGAGCAGACGTCGCGCGTGTACGGCGGGACGGGACTTGGGCTCTCCATCTCGCGAAAGCTCTGCGCGCTCATGAACCACGACCTCGTCGTCGACAGTGAGCCTGGTGTGGGCTCTACGTTCAGCATCGTGCTACAGAAGGCGGCGAAACCGGTCGTGCGAGTGGCCGCCGCCAACCAGCAGCACTGATTACGGCACCGCGCGCACGACGATTCCCCCCTTCATCACGAAGACGACATCACGCGTCGCGCGGATGTCGCGTGTTGGATCACCACGCACTGCCGTGAGATCGGCGAGCGCGCCGGCCCGAACGGCGCCAAGCTGATGCTCCATGTGCAGCAGCTTCGCGTTGGTGCTCGTGGCCGCACGCAGCGCTTGCAGCGGCGTCAACCCGTAGGCCACCATCAGCTCCAGTTCGCGTGCGTTCTCGCCATGCGTGAACACTCCCACATCGCTGCCGTTGCAGATCGTGACGCCCGCGTCGAGCGCGGCCTTGAAGCTCGCGCGCTTCTCGGCGATGCGTTCGGGCTCGACGTCGCCTGGCTTCCAGCCGCGGTAGCGGAGAATGGCGTCGCCGGCCGCGATCGTCGGGCAGAGGGCGACACCGCGCTCGCGCATCAGTCGAAAGATCTCCGGCGTGCCGCCGTCTCCATGCTCGATGGTTTCGACACCCGCGAGCGTGGCGCGGCGCATTCCTTCGGGCGTGGATGCGTGCGCGACCACCGCGCGTCCAGACGTGCGCGCAATCTCGACGATCTGTGTGAGCTCGTCGAGCGTAAAGGTGGGGCGCGCCTCGCCGTTGGGTCCCCATCGATAGTCGGCGTACACTTTGATCCAATCCGCGCCTCGGCCGATCTGATCGCGCACTACGCGCGCGAGCGACGATGCATCCGCCTCCTCCGCGCCCTGTGGCACGTCCATCTCCGGAGTGAAGCCGCGCGGGCCGTAGCTTCCCGTCGCGACGATGGCTCGTGTCACCACGAACATACGGGGGCCGGGAATGATGCCGCGCGCGATGGCCTGTTTGAGCCCGACGTCGGCGTATGCAGCGCCCTCGGTGCCGAGGTCGCGGACCGTGGTGAAGCCGGCGCGCAGCGTTTCGCGCGCGTGCACAGTCGCACGCGCGATGCGCAGCGCGAGCGGCTCGCGCAGCACTTGATCGTCCCAGCTCGTTTCGTTGTACGGATGCAGCAGGAGATGCGAGTGCATCTCGATCAGCCCCGGCACGAGGGTCTGCCCGGCGAGGTCGATTCGCCGCGTGCCGGCGGGCGCCGCGACCGACGCCGCCGGCCCTACCGCACTGATCCGGTCTCCGCGCACGAGCACGGTCCAGCCCTCGTGCAGATCGGTGCCGTCGAAAACACGTGCGGGAACGAGCAGCGTCGGCGTACTATCCGCGGCGTGAGTCGCCGGTGCCTGTGCACCGGCGAGGCCGGCGGATAGGGCGAGCGACGACAGCGTGTGCGCGAGAACGTGGAAACGATACATGAAGGGATGCCGTAAGGCGTGAGCGAGAGAAGGTGCGTCATGCCGTCTTACAGATCGACGGACGGATCGAGTAATCTTGTTCATCAATCCCAGCTACGGAGAATTGTACATGAGGCGCAAGGCGGATGAGATCGACTACGAGCTGATCGGCGACGACCTGCAAGCGGTGATCGTGACGCTCGATCCGGGAGAAACCGTCATTGCCGAAGCGGGCGCGATGATGTTCATGGAAGAAGGTATCGAGATGAACACGACGCTCGATCCCAACAAGCAGGGCGCGGGTTTGATGGGCAAGCTGTTCGCCGGCGCCAAGCGCGTGCTGTCGGGCGACACCTTTTTCATCACCACCTTTCTGAATACGGCACGGGTGCGGCGTTGCGTGGCGTTCTCCTCACCCTTTCCGGGAAAGATCAAGCCGGTGGATCTGCTGGAGTGGGGTGGGACGATCATTGCCCAGAAAGACTCGTTCCTCTGCGCTCCGAAAGGCACGAACATCGACATCGCGTTCACGCGCCGTATCGGCGCAGGTTTCTTCGGCGGGGAAGGATTCATTCTGCAACGCATCTCGGGCGACGGCGTCGCGGTGCTGCATGCATCGGGCGCCCTGTGGGAGAAAACGCTCGAGGCGGGTGAGGTACTGCGCGTCGACACCGGATGCATCGTCGCGATGGACGCGCGAGTGCAGTACGACATCAAGATGGTGCCGGGAATCAAGACGGCATTGTTCGGCGGGGAAGGGTTGTTCTTCGCGACGCTCGCGGGACCGGGCAAAGTGCTGCTGCAGACGATGCCGTTCTCTCGGTTGGCCGATCGTATTCTCGCCGCCGCGCCTCGCGCGGGAGGCAAGCGACTGCAGGAAGGGACGATGCTCGGCGTCGTGGGGGGAGCGGTGATGGGAGGGATTCTGGGGGGAGACTCGTGACTCACTGCGTCATTCCCTCGCGATCGCATCGACTGGCGAAAGCGATGCCGCCCGCCGAGCTGGGTACGTCCCGAACACCAGCCCCACGACCACCGCCGCGCCCATCGCGAACAACGCAGTGGAGACGTGCAACACCGGATAAATCGGCGCACCCGCCCACTGGCGAAACACCGCCGTCCCGCCGGCCGCCAGCAACAGCCCGACAAAGAACCCGATCAGGCTGCCAATGCCCGTGACCGTCACCGACTCCACGAGGAACTGTGCCTGAATGTCCCCGCGTCGCGCACCAACCGCTTTCCGGATGCCGATCTCGCGCGTACGCTCCGCCACCGCGGCAAGGAGCACGTTCATGATGCCGATTCCGCCGACGGCGAGAATCAATCCCGAGAGCAATCCGAGCAGCAGTTTCGAGAGCAGCATTGCCTGTCTCGTATTCTCCAGTCGCTGTGTTCCCACGACGACATCCAGCTTGTCCACGTTGCGGCCGTAGCGCTCGGCGAGCCAGTTGAGCGTTTCGGCGCGCAGCGAGTCGACGGCTTCGATACTGCGCGCCTTGAGTCGCAGCGTGGCAACTCGCGGCGTCGCGGATGGACCAAGCAGATCCAGGCCGCCGCGAATGGGAGCGAATGCCACGAGATCCGGCTCGTCGCCGCTCGGTGGAGGCGCGAGGACGCCAATCACCTCCGCCTTTTGTCCCCCGACTCGGATGCTGCGGCCCAGGAGCCACAGCGCGTCGTGACCGCCGGCGAGCTCCTGCGCCAACCGGTTTCCCAGCACGACCACGGGCGCTCCACGAAACTCCTCTCCCGATGTGAAGTACCGGCCAGCGCTCAGCGCGAAGCCGGTAAAGTCCGCGAGACTCGCCGTGCTGAGTGTGAGAAGAACGGTCGCTCTTCGGTCGAGATATTCAGCCGCCGTCGTTCCACCGAGCGTCAACGCATGTCGCTGCGCGCCCTTCACCTCCGCGCCGGCCCGTGCTTCGTCCTCGCTCGTAAATACAGGGTAACCATGCACGGGCACGCTTCGGCCGCGAATGCTTTCGCGCGTGCGCGGGGTGACGACCACGTCCTGCACGCTGCTCTCTCGAGCGATGAGCGCGCGCGACCAGACGTCCACCCCATCTGTGATCGCGAACGCCGCGACGAGCGCGGCGACCCCGATGATGACGCCCGACGTCGACAACACCGTGCGCGTCGGATTCGCCCGCAGCGAGTCGGCGCCCACTCGCGCGGATTCAATGAGACTCGCGACGTTCCACGAAGTGCGCATGCGGCGATCGGAAGGGGTTCGACGATCCGTACGGAGCCCGCCACGCGAAGTTGCGCCAGCTTTGCGATCTCCCACGACAATAGCCGGCCCGCTACATTCCTGCCGTGACCGCCATCGTGACGCACGGCCTGCGAAAAGTGTATCCCATCGCGGTTCCCAAAAGAATGCAGTCATCCGCCGCTGGCGGCTTCGCTCCTCCGCCGCGATCCAACGCCGCCCTCGCGCCACCGTCCGGCTCACGCGAGCTCGTGGCGCTCGAGGGTCTCGATCTCGAGGTTGGCGCCGGAGAATTCTTCGGGTTGCTCGGTCCAAACGGCGCCGGCAAGACGACGACCATTGGTATTCTCACCACGCGTGTGCTCGCGAGCGCAGGAGACGCGACCGTCGCCGGCGCCGACGTCATCAGGGATCCGGTTGGCGTGCGCCGGCGCATCGGTGTCGTGCCGCAGCGCGCCAATCCTGACCGCGGCCTCAACGTCGTCGAGAATCTCGTATTCCATTCCGCGTACTTCGGCATTCCGCGCGCCGAGTCCACGCAGCGCGCACATGCGCTGCTGGAGCAGCTCGGAATGTCCGAGAAGGCGGACGCGAAAGTGGACGCACTGTCGGGCGGGCAGCAGCAGCGCCTGATGATCGCGCGCGCGCTCATTCACGAGCCTGACGTGATCTTCCTCGACGAGCCGACGGTGGGACTCGATCCACAAGCGAGACGCTCGCTGTGGGACACGCTCCGAACACTACACCGCGCGGGTCGCACGATCGTCATGACCACGCACTACATGGAGGAGGCGGATCAGCTCTGCGATCGCCTCGCCATCATCGATCGCGGACGCCTGCTGGCACTCGACACCCCCGCCGCACTCAAGGCGAAAGCGCCCGGTGGAACGCTCATCGAGATTGACCTCGACGGGCCCGCAGCGGACGCGGCGGAGCGCGCGCGCACGCTGGAGCACGTGACGAACTCGGAAGCGGCCGGCGACACGCTGCGCGTCTACAGCGCCGTCGGTGGACGAATCATCTCTGCCGTAATCGAGGCGGCCGAGGGCGCGGGACGCCGCGTGCGAAACATCACGCTCACAGAGCCAAGTCTGGAAACGCTCTTCATCGAGCTCACGGGGAGGAAGCTCGAGTGAGGTCCACTTCAACTTCCATGGCATCGCCCGTCAGCGCCTCCGGCGTGTTCTTCGCGCTTCTCCACCGGGATATCCGCGTCGCGAGCAAGGAGCTGCATTTCTTTCTCCTGCGCACGATCATGCAGCCGGTGCTGTTCATCATCGTGTTCGGCTATCTCATGCCCAAGATGGGATTCGTGAAGGCGGGCTATCAAACGGCGCTCCTGCCCGGCGTCCTCGCCGTGAGTCTTGCACTGTCGGCCATTCAATCGGTCGCGCTGCCCATGGTGCAGGACTTTGGCTGGACGAAGGAGATCGAGGACCGGCTGCTTGCGCCGGTCGCCACGTGGGTCGTTGCGGCGGAAAAGATCGTGGCGGGAGTGGTGCAGGGAATCATCGCTGCGCTCGCGGTGCTCCCGCTCGCACGCCTGATCATGGGCCCAATTCCCAATCTCACGTTCGGGCACGTCGGCAGCATTCTGATCATCACCATCCTCGGCGCCACCGCGTTCTCGGCGCTCGGCATGTGGCTTGGTACGGCGATCGCGCCGCAGCAGATCGGATTGATGTTCAGCGCCATTATCGCGCCGATGATGTTCTTCGGCTGTGCGTACTATCCGTGGCGGGGTCTCGACGCCGTTCCGGTGTTCAAGTATCTCGTGCTGATCAATCCCCTCGTCTACGTCGCCGAAGGCATGCGCGGCGCACTCACGCCCAACGTCCCGCACATGCCGCTCGAGGTCTCGATGGTGGCCCTCCTCGTGATCTCCGGTCTCTTCTGGACCGCGGGACTGCGCAGCTTTCGCAAGCGAGCTATCGGATGAACGGTAAAGCGGCCATTCACGAGCCATTCACGCGCTTCGAGGAAGCGCTTGCGTCGGCCAAGGGCATCGGTACCGCCCTCATTCCCGAGCCCACGGCATTCGCGCTTGGGACCGTTGGTGACGACGGCCAGCCCGCGGTGCGCATCCTCCTCCTGAAGGGAATGGATCAGCGCGGCTTTGTCTTCTATACGAACACGGAAAGCCGCAAAGGACGCGAGCTGCTTGCCCACTCGAAGGCGGCGATGTGCTTTCACTGGCAGCCCCTCGAGCGCCAGGTCCGCATCGAAGGGGTCGCGCGTCCTGTCACGACCGACGAGGCCGACGCGTATTTCTCCACGCGCGAGCGCGGTAGCCAGCTCGGCGCATGGGCATCCATGCAAAGCCGCGCCATCGAACAGCCTGGTGATCTCGAGCGCCGTCTCGCCGAGATGGCGGCACGGTTCGAGGGAAAGCCGGTGCCGCGGCCGCCACACTGGTCGGGGTTTCGCCTTGTGCCCAGTCGCATCGAGTTCTGGCACAATCGACCCAGCCGGCTGCACGAGCGCCTGGTGTATCATCGCGAGCCGGACGGATGGCGAACAGAGACGTTGTATCCGTGAGCAGACGCTCGCCCGACTATCTTTCGCCCCATGGCGACACAAACAGCTGAAACCACCGCCGTCGGCTCGACTGACGATGCCTGGACCGTCGAGAAGGCCCGTGCACTCTACAACATTGAAGGGTGGGGTGCGGGGTTCTTCGACATCGACGAGCGCGGCCACGTGGTCGTGCGACCCGACAAGGAGCATCCAGAGAAACAGCTCAGCCTCTACGAGCTGGCCTGCGACCTCGAGGAGCTGGGGGTCGCGCTCCCCGTCCTGCTGCGCTTCTCCGACATCCTGCGCTCGCGCATCGAGGCGCTGAGCGAGCGGTTCGAGAATGCGATGAAGGAATACGAGTACACCGGCGGCTACACCACGGTGTACCCGATCAAGGTCAATCAGCAGCGCCATGTGGTCGAAGAGATCGTGCAGTTCGGAGCGAAGCACGGTGTCGGTCTCGAGTGCGGCTCCAAGCCCGAGCTCCAAGCGGTGCTCGGACTGTCGGAGAGCACCGAGCACCTGATCGTCTGCAACGGCTACAAGGACGAGGAGTTCATGCGGCTGGCCCTCATGGGCCAGAAGCTGGGCCACCAGGTGTTCATCGTCATCGAGCAGCTGAGCGAGATCGATGTGCTGCTCGCTGCCGCGGAGGAACTCGGCGTCACTCCGACAGCCGGCATCCGCATCAAGCTCGCATCCACCGGCTATGGGCGCTGGAAGGAGAGCGGCGGCGAGAAATCGAAGTTCGGGCTGAACGCGGCCCAACTCGTCGAAGCGGTGGATCGACTGCGCGCCGCGGGTCGGCTCGACATCGTGAAATTGATCCATTTCCATCTCGGATCGCAGATCACGGACATCCGCTACATCAAGGCGGGCCTGCAGGAGGTGGCTCGCTTTTACGCCGAGCTGCGCGCGCTCGGCGTCGATATCACCCACGTGGATGTGGGCGGCGGCCTCGGCGTCGATTACGACGGCACGAACTCCACTTCCAACGCGAGTGTGAACTACTCGCTTCAGGAGTACGCGAACGACGTCATTTACACGCTCGCCGAATCGTGCCGCGAGCTCGACCTCCCGATGCCGCATGTGATCAGCGAGTCCGGCCGCGCTCTCACGGCGCACCACGCGCTGCTGCTGCTCAAGGTGATCGACGTCGAATCGGTCGTGGAGATTCCGGTGCCCAAGCTCGCCGAGGAGGACCACGCCGTGCTGTACGAGATGGCGGAGGATCACAAGGCCATCAGCGGAAGCCGCGTCTCGCGCCGCAAGGTGAAGGAAGTGTTTCACGACGTGACGTTCGACAAGGAGCGCGCGCAGCAGTTGTTCGCCAGCGGTGTGCTGTCGTTGCGCGGCCGCGCCATCGCCGAGCAGATGTACCTCGCCACCGTGAACGCCATCGCGCACATCGTGAAGAAGGATCGGGACGAATACGAGGACATCATCAGCGATCTCGATGCGGTGCTCGTGGATCGATACTTCTGCAACTTCTCCCTCTTCCAATCGCTTCCCGATAGCTGGGCCATCGATCAGCTGTTCCCCATCATGCCCATTCACCGGCTCGATGAGGAACCGGCGCGTCGAGGCACACTGCAGGACGTGACGTGCGACTCCGAC
>JANMAY010000477.1:0-6946 GCA_031360095.1 Gemmatimonadaceae bacterium | reverse complement strand
GGGGGGGGGCGCCCCCCCCTCTGGGGCCCCGCCTCCCCCCCGCCCCCCCCACCCCCCCCCGGCGCGCGCTTCGGCGTCCCCCCCCCCGGTCCCCCCCCCCCCCCCACGCCGCAGGCCCCCTCAAGTCCGCAGCAATTCCTGAATCCGCAGCGCTATCTGCTCTTCATTCGGCAGCACAGCCGCCAGCAGGACGGGATTGTACGGCACCGGCACATCCTCTACCGCAATGCGCTCGATCGGCGCATCGAGATCCCAGAACGCCTCGCGCGCCAACACTGCGGCGATCTCTGCTCCAAAGCCCGCCGTCATGGTGTCCTCGTGCACGATGAGACACTTGCCGGTCCGCCGCACCGACGCGAGCACCGCATCGCGATCCCACGGCGCCACCGTGCGAAGATCCAGCAGCTCCACCTCGCCGCTGAACTTGTCGACCGCGCGCACGCAGCGATGCACCATCGCGCCCCACGTCACGACCGTGAGCGCATCACCCTCGCGCAGCACACGCGCGCGACCGAACGGAAGGACGTAGTTGTCACCCGGATAGTGCGCACTGCCGTCGCTCGTCATCAGAAGCGAGCGGTGCTCGAAAAAAATCGTCGGATTCTCGCCGCGGATCGCCGAGCGGAGGAGACCCGCCGCATCGGCCGCGTTGGAGGGAATGGCGACCTGCCAGCCGATCCCATGTGCCCACGTCACCTCGCTCGAAAGCGAGTGCCACGGGTCACCGACGTCCTTGCCGAAACCACCCGGCATGCGCACAACGATCGGTGCCGCGAACCGATTCGCCGTACGCCAGCGCATCGTCCCGCAGTTGTTGAGCTGCTCCGTCGCTGGATCGGCGTACTTGCGGAATTGAATTTCCGCGACTGGCACGAGCCCGTTGATCGCCATTCCCACGGCCCGCCCCACGATGCCCTCCTCCGAGAGACTCGTATCGAAAACGCGCTGCTCTCCGAACCGTTTTTGCAACCCTTCCGTCACGAGATGTACGCCACCTTTGCGTCCCACGTCCTCGCCGAACACCACGACCTTCGGATTCACCGCGAGCTCCGACGCAAGCGTCAGCCGCACCGCCTCGGCGAATCGTACCATCTCGCCGTCCTCGGGCGTTTCGGTTCCTCCCAACTGCGCCCGCTCCTCACTCGACATGCCGCCGAACGCTACCGTCGCACCAGCATCGCGCGGTTCGGCATAGATGAAGCGTTTGACCGACGCCGCATCGGGATTCGGACGTGCACGCGCACCCTCCACCCCCGCCTGTACGTCGCGCGCAACCTCGGCCTCGAGAGCAGTCCACTCGGCGGCGCTCATCACGGCGGGCACCAACTGCGAACGCAGCTTGGGCAGCGGGTCGCGCGCTTCGTCGTCCGCGATCTCCGCGGCGGTGCGGTACCCCTTCTGATTGTCCGGGCCGGAATGGCTGCACAGGCGCGGCACCGTAAACCGCATCAGCGCCGGACCATGGCCGCCGCGCACATGATCCACGCATTCCGCAACGACCGCGGCGGCGCCCATGGGATCACAGCCGTCGCCCTCGCGCACGAACAGATTGCCGAACGATTGAAGATTTGCGGCAATGTCACCATGTGGCGTCTGCAACTCGCTCTTCACCGAGATGCCCAAACCGTTGTCCTCGATGGAGAACAGCATCGGCAGCTTCAGCGTGGTTGCCATGGTCAGCGCGGACCAGAATCCGTTGGTCGCCACACTCGCCTCACCGCCGATCGCGACGGACATCGCACCGTGCCAGTCGTGTTCGTCGAGCGCGCTCCGGCGATAGGTGATCGCCTGCGCCCAGCCAGCGGCGGGGGTGTACTGCGAGCCGACATCCCCTGACATGGGAAGCACCGTGGGGCCGCTCCATCCCGGCATGTTGCACACGACGCCGATATCGCGCCCGTCGCTGAACCCACCAGCGCGGCCAAGCGGACTGCCGAGTGCGTCTTCGATGGTCAGGCCAATGGAGAGCAGCAGCGGCCGCGATCGGTAGTACGCGCCAACGCCGTCCTTCGGGTTGTCGATCATCGAGCCAAGGATGGCCTGCACGACGTCGTGACCGCGCGCCGAAAACTGATACAGCACCAGGTGCTCCCGCGGTACGGTCGCCCGATTGCGATTCGTCGTCTCCTCGAGGTCGTCGAGCGCGCGCGACACGAGGACGTGATAGGCGATGCGGCGCCAGTCGAATCGCGGGTCGACAGAACGCGACGAGGCGCGGGCGCGCTTGAGCGAAGAGGTCACACATAAATGTCGCCCACGCGCCTCAGGAAGGGGAGCACCGATCGCCATGTCGGGCCCCGAACACGCATCCGGGATCCCGGTTGGTCGATAGAGTGGCAACCATTGTCTGCGCGGCCAATATCTTTCCCAGGCGCTCCGGCGCAGCTCTCACTACAGACCTCGATGTCACTCCCGATCCTGCTCGCCGATCGCCGCGAGGGCGTGCTCGTTCTGACGCTCAACCGGCCCGATGTGCTGAACAGCATCAACGCCTCCCTCGCCGACGCGCTCGTGTCGGCGTTTCGGAGCGCGGCCGATGACGCCGGTGTGCGCGCCGTGCTCCTCACCGGTTCGGGCCGCGCATTTTGCGCTGGCCAGGACCTCGCCGACGTGCTCCCGGTGCCCGGCCGGCCGACGCCGGACCTCGGCGACATCGTCCGGCGTCAGTACAACCCCATCGTGCACGCTATCCGCACGCTGGAAAAACCCGTGGTGTGCGCCGTGAACGGCGTCGCGGCGGGTGCCGGCGCGAATATCGCGTTCGCGTGCGACATCACCCTTGCCGCGGACTCGGCGACGTTCATTCAGTCCTTCGCGAAAGTCGGACTGATTCCGGACAGCGGCGGCACCTTCATCCTTCCGCGCATCATCGGCCTGCAGCGCGCCGCCGCACTGACGATGCTCGGGGACAAGCTCGACGCCAATCGTGCGAAGGAGTGGGGCCTGCTCTACGATGTCGTGTCCGCGGCCGCGCTCGCGGATGCGTCGTTCGCGCTGGCGCGCCGGCTCGCCGACATGCCGACGCGTGCGCTGGGACTCGCGAAGCGCGGATTCAACGCGGCGTTCGCGAACAGCTTGGACACACAGCTCGCGCTCGAGGAGGAGCTCCAGCGCGAGGCCGGACGCACGGCCGACTATGCGGAAGGGGTTCGCTCGTTCGTCGAGAAGCGGACGCCGATATTCGAGGGGCGCTGATGTCGAGCACCGTCGTCGGCGTGGTCGGTGCGGGCGCTATGGGAGGCGGCATCGCGCAGGTGTTCGCGCGCGCGGGTCATCCTGTGCTGCTGGGCGACGCCGATCCCGAGGCGGTCGCGCGTGCCAAGACCGCGATCGTCGCGTCGCTCGCACGAGACGTCGAGAAGGGGCGCATGGATCAGGCGGCTGCGGAAGACGTCGTATCCCGCATCGGTGACGCCGGAGATCTCTCCGCCGGATACGGCGCCTATGCCTCGTGCGGTGTCGTCGTCGAAGCGGTGCTCGAGAATCTCGATGTCAAGCGCAAGCTGATTCGCGGCTTGGAGCGGGTGGTGTCGGCCGACTGCGTGCTTGCGACAAACACATCGTCGCTATCCGTCGCGGCAATTGGGGGAGGCAGTACCCATCCTGATCGCGTCATCGGAATGCACTTCTTCAATCCGGCGCCGGTGATGCCGTTGGTCGAAGTCATCCCGGCCATCACGACGTCGGCGCACACACTCGAGTCGACGCTCGCACTCGTGGCCGCCCTGAAGAAGACCATTGTCGTCGCGACCGACACTCCCGGGTTCATCGTCAACCGCATCGCGCGACCGTTCTATGGCGAGTCCCTCCGCCAGCTGGAGGAGCACATCGCCGACGCAGCCACGATCGACTGGGCCATGCGGACGTTCGGTGGATTCAAGATGGGACCATTCGAGCTGATGGACTTCATCGGCAACGATGTGAACTACGCAGTCACCACGAGCGTGTTCGACTCGTTCTTTCACGATCCTCGATACCGCCCGGCGCTCACGCAGCGCCGGCTTGTGGAGGCTGGCTGGTACGGTCGCAAGCGTGGTCGGGGATACTTCGACTACACCGACGGGGCGCAGAAACCCGCGCCTAAGCAAGACGAAAAACTCGGCAAGGCGATCGTGGATCGCACGCTTGCGATGCTCGTGAACGAAGCCGCGGACGCGCTGTATCTTCGCGTCGCATCGGCGCAAGACATCGAAACGGCGATGACGAAAGGGGTGAACTACCCAAAGGGATTACTCGCGTGGGGCGACGAGATCGGCCCCGAGGTCGTGTTGGCGCGGCTTCAGTCGCTGCAGGCGGAGTACGGCGAGGATCGCTATCGCGCGAGTCCGCTGCTGCGGCAGTGCGTGCGTGACCGGCGTCCGTTGCTCGCATGATGGACAGCGTGGCAGCGATGCTTCAGCGCGATGCATTCAGCCGGTGGCTCGGTATCGAGCTGCTCGCGTGCGGACCGGGTTCCTGTACACTCCGCCTGCGCGTGCGCGACGACATGGTCAACGGGTTTCATGTCGCGCACGGTGGCATTGCGTATTCCCTTGCCGACAGCGCAATGGCCTTCGCGTGCAACACGCGGGAGCACGTGACGGTGGCGGTCGACAACGCGATGTCGTATCCCGCGCCCGTGCTCATCGGGGACGAGCTGACCGCCATTGCCGAAGAGGAGAGCGCGACGGGAAAGCTCGCGTTCTATCGCGTGACCGTCCGGCGCGGGGAGGAGATCGTCGCGCTCTTTCGCGGCACCGTGTATCGCACCAGACGTCTGCACCGCACCGGACAGGAGTCATGACGAACGCATACATCGTGGGGGGCGTGCGGACCGCCGTCGGCAACATCGGGGGACAGCTCAGCGAGGTCCGCGCCGACGACATGGCAGCGCACGTCATCGCGCAGCTCGTCGCGCGATACCCGACGCTCGATCCGGCGCGCATCGTCGACGTCATACTCGGCTGCGCGAACCAGGCCGGCGAGGACAACCGCAACGTGGCTCGCATGGCACTCCTGCTCGCCGGACTTCCCGTGACGATTCCGGGGGAAACGGTGAATCGCTTGTGCGCATCGGGCATGAGCGCGGTTGCACACGCCGCGCGCGCCGTGAAGCTGGGCGAAGGCGAATATTTCATTGCGGGGGGCGTCGAGAACATGACGCGAGCACCCTACGTGATGAGCAAGGCCAACAAACCCTTCGCGCGCGACATCGAGCTCTTCGACACGTCACTCGGCTGGCGATTCATCAATCCCAGGCTTCGCGACCGATACGGCGTCGACTCCATGGGGCAGACGGCGGAGAATGTCGCCGAGCAGTACGGCGTGAGCCGAGCGGATCAGGATGCGTTTTCGGTGCGGTCGCAGCAGAAGGCAACCGCCGCGCGCGCTGCTGGTCGTTTCGCGGTGGAGATTGCGCCACTGGAGATTGCGCAGAAAAAGGGCGATCCCAAGCGCATCGACACGGACGAGTTCATCCGGCCCGACACCACGGTGGATGTACTCGCGAAGTTGAAGCCGGCGTTTCGCACTGATGGCAAAGGCTCCGTGACCGCGGGAAATTCATCCGGACTGAATGACGGCGCCGCCGCGCTGCTGATCGCGTCGGAGAGCGGCGTAAAAGCACTTGGTGTCGCGCCGATGACGCGCATTGTCGCCGCGGCCGTCGCGGGCGTGGAGCCACGGTGCATGGGGATAGGTCCGGTCCCCGCGACGAAGCTCGCTTTGGAGCGCGCCGGCGTTTCCCTCGATGACATCGGCGTCATCGAGCTGAACGAGGCATTCGCTGCCCAGGCGCTGGCGAGCATGCGCGAGCTCGGCATTGCCGACGACGATCCTCGCGTCAATCCGAATGGAGGAGCAATTGCGCTCGGGCACCCGCTGGGCATGAGCGGTGCACGCCTGCTGCTCACGGCGTCGCATGAGCTTCAGCGTACGGGAAGGCGATATGCGCTGGCGACGATGTGCGTTGGCGTCGGGCAGGGAATGGCGACGATTCTGGAACGGGTGGGGTGAGATTGGAAGTGCCCCTCATCACGGTTGGAAGTGCCCCTCATCACGGATTGAACCAACCAAACGCGCGGATACCGCGCAGCGTCATTACAAGCAACGGCGACATTGAAACTGCTCCAACATCGAACGGATCGCTCCTTGAATCGCACCACTTCCACTGCCCCGCCACGCTGCATACTGCATCCGATCATCGCTCCTTTACTTCTAAGAGCTGTTTCAGGGACGAACCTTTCACCGGGTTGATGGCGCGGGGCAAGTAGCGGTTCGCCTCGCGACATCAAAGGGAGAGCCAGCTCTCCGACAGAGGTTGCACGTAAAGGATGGATGCCAGCATGGTCGGACCTGCATGGCGGGCCATTTGGAGTTTGACCGAACAAGGAACGATCCGTTGGATGTTGGAGCGTCTCAAACATGCTGTTCCGCTCGTCCGCCCTTCCGCTCCCGTAACACACCTTGAAGACTACCTCCTGATGCGACTCCAGAATTACGCGCTCGGCGAATGGCTCGAGGGCACCGGCTCCGCCACCGCTCTCTATCACGCCGTCACCGGCGACCAGGTGGCCGAGGCATCGAGTAATGGGCTCGATTTCAAGGCCATGCTCGAGTACGGGCGAACGGTCGGTGGGCCGACGCTGCGCGCACTCACGTTTCATCAGCGCGCACGCATCCTCAAAGCGCTCGCCCAGCATCTCACGGCGCAGAAAGACGATTTCTACCGGATCTCCGCCTGGACCGGCGCAACAAAAGGCGATTCCTGGATCGACATCGACGGTGGGTTCGGGACGCTTTTCGCCTACGCGAGTCGAGGGCGGCGCGACCTGCCGGACGAGACGTACTTCGTCGACGGCGGCCCCGAGGCGTTGAGCAAAGGCGGAACCTTCATTGGCCGGCACATCTGCGTGCCCATGGAAGGCGTCGCCGTGCAGATCAACGCGTTCAACTTCCCCGTGTGGGG
>JANMAY010000403.1:0-18361 GCA_031360095.1 Gemmatimonadaceae bacterium | reverse complement strand
GTTCCTCGGCGATCTGCCGAGGCAGAGCATTCTGTGCCTGACCGCCGAGGAGCAGTATCTCGTGGCGACCGGTCGGACGTACTTTCGCGATCTCGCCTTCGACCAATTGCATCGCCTCCAGTTCGATCTCGAGACGACCGGCCTCGACGCGCGCCGCGATCGCATCTTCATGATCTCGATTCGGTATCACAGCGGCGACACCGAAGTGCTCGAGGCGCATGGAGAGAGCGATGCAGCCGAGGCGGATCTGATTCGCCGGCTCATCGAGCGCGTGCGCGCGGCCGATCCCGACGTGATCGAGAATCACAACCTCCACGGCTTCGACATTCCATTTCTCGATCGGCGCTCGCGCATGCTCGGCGTGCGCTTCTCTCTGGGCCGGCTCGAGGGTGTGGGGCTGCGGCAGCGCGCGGCACGCCGTGGCATCGCCGCGGGCGACCCGAACGATCGTCGTCGCGTGCGATTCATTGCGCCCGGGCGAGAGCTGATCGATACACTCGACACCGTCCGCCGCTACGACATGGCGACGCGCGAGTTGCCGAGTCACGGACTCAAGATCGTGGCGAAGCATCTTGGCATCGCTGCGCCGGATCGGGAGTACATCCGAGGCGACCTGATTTATACCACCTATCGCTCGGATCCCGACCGCGTGCGCCGCTATGCCACTGATGACGTGGAGGAAGTGGCGGCGCTCTCGCGCATGCTGGGCGGCGCGACCTATGCGCTCGCGCAGATGGCGCCCCGCCGCTATGATCGCCTCGCGGATGCCGGCGCGGCGACCGGCGTGATCGATCCGCTGCTCGTTCGCGCTTACATGCGCGCGGGCATGGCGCTCCCCGCGCACGAGGACAGTGATGGCACCCCGCACAGCGGAGCCGCGCTACACCTCTTTGCGTCGGGCGTTGCGCATCGCGTGGTCAAGGCCGACGTGGCGAGCCTGTACCCATCGTTGATGCGGGCGTATCGCATCGGCCCCTCGCGTGACCGGCTGGGCGCGCTGCTGACGATCGTCGACGGGCTCGTGGAGAAGCGGCTCGACGCCAAGTCCAAAGCGCGCGCGGCACCACCGGGTTCCGCCGAGCGGCACTCGAACGAGGCGGTGTCTTCGGCGCTCAAGATGGTCGTGAATTCCGCCTATGGATATCTCGCGGCCGGGGGCGGCCTCACGCGCTTTGCCGACGTGCATGCAGCCAACGAAGTAACTCGTCGAGGGCGCGAGTTGCTGGCGCTGCTTTGCAACGAGCTGGCTGCACGCGGTGTGACGCTGCTGGAGGCGGACACCGACGGCGTGTACTTCGCGGTGCCTGCGAATTGGACCGAAGCCGACGAGCGACGCGTCGTCGCCGAAGTGGCCGCGCTGCTGCCGCCATTGGTGCAGCTCGAGTTCGACGGACGGTATGCCGCCATGCTCTCCCACGAGCCGAAGAACTACGCTCTCCTCGGCTACGATGGCACGCTACTGCTGCGAGGCGTGGCGTTTCGCTCGAGCCGGTCGGAACCTTTCGGCGAACATTTTCTCAGGCAGGCGATCAAGCGCCTGCTCGTCGGAGACGTGGTGGGCGTGCGCGATGCGTACCTCGCGACGATCAGTGCGCTGCGCGCTCGCGAGTTGCGGACGCACGATGTCTCATCGCGCGTCCGCCTCACGAAGACGCCGGAGCAATATCTCGAGACACGCACGAAGCGACGCGAGCTCGCGTACGAGTCACTGCTGGCGAATGGACGCGAGCGGTGGGCCGTGGGCGACCGCGTGCGCGTTTATCGCAAGCAGAACGGCGAGGCGGGCCTGGCCATTCAGGTCGAGGCCGATGCCGCGGCCGAAACACCGCGCGACTACGACGTCGACTACTATGTCCGGCTGCTGCGCGTGTCGTTCGCCGAGCGTCTTTCGCGGGCATTCAGAGCCGATGACTTCGACGAAGTGTTCTGCGATCCAGATCAGTTCTCGCTCTTTTCACCCACGATCACCTCGATTCGTCCGGTGCTGACGACGTTAGCGCAGCCAGGCGTGTGAGCAGCTTGGGATCGCCGACCGTCTCCGCCGTGGAGGCGAATTGCGGTGTGGGACCGCGCCACCGTAGCTGCTCGATGTCCGCGAAGAGCGGAGCATCGATTCGCAGCGTCGAGAGCGATTTGAACAGGAGCGCGCGCGCGTGGTGTTCACCGAGGACGTCGGGTGGAAACTGTTCGAGCGTGCCATGCCGTTCGATGAGCCGCGCGGCGGTTTTGGCGCCGATGCCCGGAATGCCCGGATAGCCGTCAGCGGCATCGCCCACGAGCGCGAGATAGTCCGCGATGTGCTCCGGCGCGACGCCGAACTTGGCGCGCACCGCATCGGCATTGCGAATCTGCCCGCTTTTGCGATCTACCTGCACCACCCGGTCGCCGACCACGCACTGGGCGAGATCCTTGTCCGGGGTCCAGATGCTCACCTTCTCGACGCGTGCATCCTGTGCGGCGAGGTGCGCGGCAGAGGCGAGTGCGTCGTCAGCCTCGACGTCGACCATCGGCCACACGACGACGCCCATGGCGGAGAGCGCATCTTCGAGCGGATGGAACTGCGCCCAGAGTGCGGGCTCGATGCCTTCGCCGGTCTTGTAACCCGCCCAGAGCGCGTTGCGAAACGATTCAATGACGTGGTCGGTGGCGACCCCAATGTGCGTCGCGCCGCCTTCGAGCATCTGGACGACGGTGCCGAGCACGCCAGCAACCGCCCCGAACGGCGGATCGCTGCCCTTGAACCGGCGGATGCCGTAGAAGTGGCGAAACAGCTCGTAGGTGCCGTCAACGAGGTGGACGATCATGGAATTGATGATAGCTTGTGGGCATGGAGCGCCCGCGAATCTACATGTCCAGCCGGCTCGTCATCTGCGCCGTCCTCGTCGCGGCACTTGGTCCGCTGTTCTGGCGTCCGCCCAACACGCCACTCTATGTACTCGACGTGCTGCTGCGGACGTGGGTCACCTTCCTCGGCACTGTGATGGCGCACGAGGGAACGCACGGGCATCTCGGACGCACGAAGGCGCAGAATTTCTTCTGGGGACGGCTGGCGCTCATTCCCACCATGGTGCCCTTCACCAATTTCTGTAAAACGCACCACCTGCACCATGCGCATACGAATGAACCGGAGAACGATCCCGATCATTTCATGAACGCGCGCCACGCGTGGGAATTGCCGTTGCGCGCGCTCGCGATGCCGCATCAGTGGTTTTTCTGGCTTCGAAAGCGCGGGCGGATGAGCGCGCGGGACATGATGGACCTCGCAATGAACTACGTGCTGATCTTCGCGGTATTCGGAACGATAGGCGCGTTTGTGGGGCCGTACCGATTAATCATCGGCGTCGCACCGGTGTTGACGCTCGTGTCGGTACTGTTGTGGGTGCCGTTCGCGTTCAAGACACACGAAGGGTACTCGACCGGGTCTGCGGAGTCGCGCTCGCACACCTACTATGGCTGGTTCATGTACTGGTTCTCCCTCGGCTTGTCGCTGCATCGGGAGCATCACATGAAGCCCGCGCTGTCGTGGATCGAGCTGCGCACCTTCGTCCGCGCATCGCCGGCGCGGTCGTGGAGGCGATACCTGCCTCAGCGCGACATTGTTGCGTCGAACACGAAATAGCCTTCGCCGGCAACCTTCTTCAAAAACGGCGTGCGATAGAACGCCAGTAGGTCTCTCAGGCGGAACCGGTGCTCCTGGTAGTGCTGCGGATACGCCTCGCGCAGGGCATGTGCGGCTTTTTCGAGATTGTACCAGGGAATGCCGGGTGACACATGATGTGGAATGTGAAAGTTGATTCCGCACCAGAGCACCTCGAGCCAGCGTGGGAAGCGGGTGTCGAAGGTCGAGACCACCTGCCCCTTGGCTGGCGTCCACGCGTTCTTCTCGTACAGGAGGCTGTCTTCATTCGCATGTTGAATCGCGATAATGACCCAACCCGTCGCCATCGCGACCATGGCCGGCACCCCGAAATACTTCAGCATCCCCCAGAATCCCGTCGCGTACCATAGCCCGCCATAGATCGCGAGCACCGTGAGCGCGACGACAACGCTCGACGTGCGCAGGCGGCGCTTCTCCCGCGCGAACACGTCCAGTGACAGCACGCGATGAATTGCGACGGCGCGCTCGAGGCTGTTCCACCAGATCCAGAAGAATGCTCCGAAGGGAATCGCGTAGCCGATGCGCGTGACAAGCGACGGGCGCGTCGCCTCGTACTCCTCGCGCGTGACGAGATAGCTCGCCCAATCGACGTCCTGACCGCGCAACTGCGTGTAGGCGTGATGGTGATCGTGCGTCACCCGCCACGCGTGATAGCTGTTCGCCAGTGGAGACAGGCAGATGTGCCCGACAACCGTGTTCACCCATTTGCGCCGCGAGAACGACCGGTGGCCGCAGTCGTGGCCGAGCACGAAGAGCCCGACGAGTACCCAGCCGTAGATCAGCCACACTCCAACGAGCAACGGCAGCTGCCAGAGGCTCTGCTCCACGTGGATCTGCGTGAGCACGGCCACGCACACGGCAGCGCACGCGAGCACGCGGAAGAGCGCTGCCCACGAGCGCCACGCACTCACCACGAGGCATTCCTGCGGGATGGCTCGTCGCATCTGCGGGAGCGTGAGCTCCTGCGCCGACATGCGCGCGTCCACGAGCTGTGGGGTGAAGGCGTCGCCAACTGCAGTCATGCGGGAAGAATGCACGATTCCCAGGTGCGGCAATAGAGCGGCAGAAACTTGAACTGCGTTTCCCAGCTGTCGCGACTCCCGCCGCACACGCGCGCGACGAGCTCATCGAGCGTGACCGTCATGCCGCGCATCGGGCCCAGGCGACCACTCAGCCGCTTCGCGCCATACTCGGAATTGATCTCGTTCAGCACCGTATCGCATCGCTCCGCAAGGAGATCCATCGGAGCATCCGACACGCCGACCAGGCGATAATGCGGCAGTACATCGCCACCGGGACTCGACGGCACGCATGTCAGGAAGCCGAGCTCCGGCATCTCCTCGCGCATCCGCTCATACGCCATCGACAAGTGCTGTCCGGTAAGCTTCTCTCCGGTGAACGAATACGAGAGCGACCGCCGACGCTCGAAGCGCAGATCCGGCAGACCGGCAACGCGACCGACACAGGCGAAGACGTCATCCGTCTGATAGCGGCGCAAACCATAGTCGTCGCTCACGATCATCGTGTACCGCCCACCAATCGCCAGGGCATCCGGTCGCACGAGCAGCGCAGGATCATCGGCCGCATTGTCGGGCAGGAACTCGTACAGCACGCCCGGCGCAAGGGGGACGAATGCCACCGCATCGCCCCGATAGTACGGCGTTGTCTCGGGCGTCTCCGTAGACATCGAGTACATCGGCAGTTGGCGATACCGTGACGCTGGCAGGTATTCAGCGAGCCGGTTGAGGAAAGGCTGTACATAGCCTCCCGTCCAGCATACGTACGTATGCACCGCCGGCGCAATCTCGAAGAACGGCAGCGGCCGCTCGCTCTGCGCGATGCGTCGCAGTCGTGTGGATGCGCCGCATGAGACGAGGCGTTTCGCGAGAGGAAACGGAGCGGGGTCGCGCACATAGTCGCGGATCAGCGCGGTGCTCGCGCTCCAATCGCGCTGCAGCGTATCCAGAAAGACCGACAGCGTCGACGGATTGGTGCTGTACAACAACCCCGGATTCGAGAGCGCAATCACCCAGAGACGCAGCGCAGCGTCACCATACTCGCGCGCAAGCGTTCGAAACGCTGGGTCGCTCTGGAGACGATACGGCGCCTGCAGCGTCGCCAGGTAGCGCGGCAAGCCATCCTCGGCGACCATGAGCGACGTCAGCGAGTCGTCCTGATGCAGGCTGCTGAACAGATAGAACGACTGTCGCTGCCACGGCGCACGAACGAAGCTGCGCGCAAAAGCGTCGATGAACATCCGCTTGGCGCGCGCGAGCCGCTCCGGCGGATAGAGGATGCGCTTCGGTTCGGCGGTGGAGCCGGAGGTCATCGCATACTGCGCCGCTGGGCCGAAGCGCGCCGCCGCGGCAGCAATGTTCGCGCGTTGCTCCGGACCGTATGGCAGAATGGGCGTGGCGTCGGTGACGTCGTACCGCCCGCGCAGGCCGCGCTGCGCTCGCCGATAGTTCGTCAAGCGGATGCGCAGCCGCATTTCCAGCCCGATACCCAGTGCAACAAGCAAGAGCCCGATTACGCGTCTCAGCGCGTCGTTGACGAGCCCCATCACAGCGCCGATGCGAGTTGGCTCTGATAGATCCCGATCAGGCGGGTCACTGCTTCCTCATCGAGTCGCGCCGGGTCGTAGACAAACGTCAGGAACGTGGTTCCCGCTCGCGACATGGCGAACAGGCCGAGTGCGTGTCGTTTATCGAGCATGCCGACGATGTCGATCTTCGTGACGCCGTCGAACGCTGGTGCATCGAGCGGTGAGCGCTGCACGTGACTGAAGGTGCCCGTTCCCATGTCGACCCATGGCCGATTGAAGTAGAGCCGGAGCAGCGGTCGCAGGACGGACTCCGGCAGCTTCATCAGCCACGGCAGATTCGGCACTGCCCACTCTCCGTGCCCGCGCGACCAGTCGATCTGTTCGCGCACCACCTTGCTCTTCTCGCGCAGTGACGCACTCGGCGCATATCGATTGTAGACGCGAATGCGGCTCGACCCGTTTCCGAATCCGTCGCCGGCGTTCTGCCGAATGTTGATCGGGAACCAGAGCCCGATTCGCTCGGAGTGGTTCCAGAGCCGAAAGGTTTCGAGTGCACACGTCGCCAGCAGGTCGTTGTACGTACAGTCGTCCCCACCGCGCGTCACGGCCTCCTGCAGTGGCGCCATGCCGATCGCAATCGTGCGCCAGCGACGCATCCCCGATGCACCGCGCGAAACACGCAACCGATCGGCGGGACCGCGAAATGCGAATGCGCTCCGCCCTTGTGGTGACTTGTGCTGCTGCAACAGTGGCGGCTCGTATGTCGCGACGTCCTTTCGCGCAGCCCGTGACCCGTTGACCACTTCGAGCTGATGCTGCAGCCACAGCAATGCGCCAAGCCCGTCTGTCGCGGCGTGATGAAAGCGTGTGACAAGCATCGCGCCGCCGGCATTCCGCGGCACCAGCACGAGCTGCTGCACGGACGGCGTGGCTCGAATGTCCCACCACGAGTTCACGAACTGGCTGATCAGGCCGGCGTGATCGCCCTCGGTGGACGTGATGAACAGGATTCCGGGGACGTCACTCGGCTGCCACTGCTTGTCGTGGAGAACGGCCGCGGTGGACGGAAACTCACGCCGCGCGCTGAGCGCACCTGCCTCCAGTGCCGCGCTGTCCGGCACTCGCGAGAGATGCAAAATAATGGCGAAGTCGAGACGTCGCCTGGGTCGGTGCATCACCGCCGAAATGAGGTCGAGCGTGGTGAGCCGCATCATCTGCCGCCCAATATGGGCCGCAGATGATGCGTCAGCGAGAAGACTTTCGTTGCCGTAGCGATGCTGGAACCGGACGGTCGTCCGGTCCCAGCGATCGTCGGCGCTACGGCAGCGTGATGGTGTTATTCGTACCGAGCGACACGGCGCCGTTTCTGGCGAGTGCGCGCCCGTTCAGGTTCGCATTGTCCACCAGCGTGATGCTGGTGAGGGTGACGATGTTGCCCTGCCACTGTGATGCCGTGCCGATAGTGGCGGAGCTGCCGACCTGCCACCAGACGTTCCTGGCGAGCGCGCCGTTGATGAGGACGACGTTGCCGGCCGTCGTGAGGCCGCTTCCCGCCTGGAACACGAACGTCGCGTTCGGGTTTCCTTGTCCGTCAAGCGTCAGCGTGCCCGTAACTCCGATGCTGCTGGCAGAGCAGTAAGTGCCTGCGTTGAGGGTGGTACCGCCGAGATTGGCGACGATATTGGTGCCGCACGGACGACCGGCGAGAGCGTTGTACGTGTTCGTCAGATCGATCTGCCCCTGTGCAG
This sequence comes from Gemmatimonadaceae bacterium, assembly GCA_031360095.1. Taxonomy (GTDB): domain Bacteria; phylum Gemmatimonadota; class Gemmatimonadetes; order Gemmatimonadales; family Gemmatimonadaceae; genus AG11. The sequence goes on along the minus strand of JANMAY010000403.1, from coordinate 10,410 downwards.
CGACGGCGTCGTTCAAGTGCCGTACGCCCGTGATGACGCATGGTCCGAAGCCAGTGAGCGTGTTGCCTGGGCTGATACTGACGTCCGCACTGATGGTGCCGAGGTTGATACACGTGACGGCAGTGCCAGCCATGATGCCGTTCGGCGCCGCTGATCCGAGACTGATGGTGGGTGATGGGGGAATCGTATTCGAGACGACAACCGTCGCTGATCCGGACACGACGCCACTGGTGGCGGTCACGTCGTTCGAGTACGTGCCGGTTGTCGCGCCGGCGGTGAACAGTCCCGTCGCCGGATCGATGGCGCCGCTGCTCAGCGCAGACCACACCGGCGTGATGGCGACAACGACTCCGTTACCATCACGTCCGACGGCCGTGAATTGCTGCGTGGCATTCGGATTGACCGTCGCCGGATTCGGCGACACGGTAATGGTCGCCAAACCGTTGATCGGCGTGACGGTGACGGTCGCGAAGCCCGAGACGCCATTGAAGGAAGCGCGAACGGTGTTCGTGAAGGTTCCGCTGCCTGCGCCCGCCGTGAAGAGCCCTGTCGACGAGTTGATGCTGCCGCCCGTGTTGACGACCGACCAGACGGGAGTGATCGCAATCGGGTTGCCAGTCGCGTCAGTGCCCATTGCGGTAAACTGCCGCGTGCCGTTGGCGGTTACCGTCGTCGGGTTCGGGCTCACGGTGATGGTCCTGAGCGTGGCCGCCGAGACGTTGACCGTAGCGGTTCCTGACAGTGTGCCGCTGGTCGCCTTCACCGTATTGGCGTAGGAGCCCGCGGAGCCGGCGGTGAACATTCCGGTTGACGCGTTGATCGTCCCGCCACCATTCACGACGGACCACGAGGCCGTGACGGGAACCGGGTTTCCATTCGCGTCCGCACCGTTCGCGACGAACTGTTGCGCGCCGCCGACGATCAGCGTCGCTGGATTCGGTGCAACACTGATTGTCGCAAGCGGACCGGAGGAGATGGTCACGGTCGCGGTGCCGGAGATGCTGCCGCTCGTGGCCGTGACCGTATTGGCGAAGGTGCCGGACGCCGATCCGGCTGTGAACAGACCAGACGTCGCGGCGATGGCGCCGCCGCCATTCACAACGGACCATGTGGGTGTGACGAGTACCGCATTGCCGCTCGCATCAGCACCGGTCGCGGTGTACTGCTGCGTCGCGCCGCCCGATAACGTGACCGAATTCGGTGCAACGGTGAGGGTGGTCAGCGGACCGGCCGTGACCGTAACGCTCGCCGTTCCCGACACGCCACCACTCGACGCCCGCACGGTGTTGGTGAAGGTCCCGCTCACCATGCCTGCGGTGAACATGCCGGTGGCGTTCACGGTGCCACCACCGTTGATGACGGCCCAGACGACGGTGATTGGGATGACGTTGCCGCCGGCATCCTTGCCCACCGCGGTGAACTGCTGTCCCGTGCCGATCGCCAGTGAGCTGGGTGTCATGGTCACGGCAATGCTCGCGAGCGGACCGACGGTCACGAGTACGGTCGCCGTGCTCGAGAGGCTGCCGCTCGTTGCCTTGACCGTGGCGGTGAAGGTTCCGATGGTCGTGCCTGCGGTGAACATCCCGGTCGGGCTAATCGTGCCACCACCCGAAACGACTGACCACGTTGGAGTGATCCCGATCGTGTTGCCAGCGCCATCCTTGCCCACCGCGGTGAACTGCTGCGTGGCATTGATCGCGAGACTCTGTGAATTGGGCGAAACCACGAGCGACGCAAGTGATCCGACTCCGGTGACATCATCATTATCGCACGATGCCGTCAGCAGCGCGCCAAGCGCGACCGCCGCGAGTACTCGTGCCGTGCGCGCGCTACCAAATAAACTTCTCATAATCCTCCGGACCTCTGTGCATGTGGACGCGAATTGGCTTGACGCCGCGTTGTGGGCGTCACTCTCATCCGCGGCAACTACTCCCGTCTAGTTCTTACGGCGGGCATCTCCGAGCGCCTGCTTCTCCAGCAACAAGTTCGCGACGATCTGTTTGAGCTTGAGGTTCTCGTCACGCAGCTCGCGCACCTCTCGCAGCACCACTACCGCGGCGCCATCGTACTTCGCGCGCCACCGGTAGAAGGTCGTTTGGGTGATGCCCAGCGCGCGGCACACCGCGACTGCAGGCGTTCCAGCGGCAACCCGCTGGAGTGCCTGGATGATTTGCTCATCAGTGAATTTGCTTTCTCGCATCGCATGCTACTTCGGCACGCTGGCGTCCATGAGCAACCGGAAGACCGCGCGCCGGTTTGCAGCCGGTGCCGAGTTCTCGATCTGCTGGCGTTCGCCCCTGGAGTCGATGATGATGCGGTCCGCCGCAATGCCACGGGATGCGAGGTACTCCTTCGTCGCCTGGGCGCGGCGCCTGCCGAGCGCCATGTTGTACCCGTCGCTCCCTTTGACATCCGTGTAGCCGACGATCACGATGGACATGTCCGGATTCGCGCGGAACACTTGCACCTTCTCGTCGAGCACCGCCTTCGCTTCCGCGCTGAGGACGGACTGATCGAAGGCGAACAGAATGCGTGCTTCCGTTACCGTGTGGGTGCCGGGCGGGGCATTGCGCAGTGAATCGCGCAGGGCATTCAGCGCTGCGTCACGATCGCGCAGGCGTCGCGTTTCGGCGGCGCTCACGGAATCCTGGCTCGCCACCATGGTCGTGGGGCCGGGCGTATAGACGACCTCCGTGCGTACCTCACGATGCGGGCGACGGTACACGCTCAACCCCATGCGGACGCTCTTGTAGGTCTTCCAGTCCTCGTTGGCGAGGAAATCCAGCACCCCGTCCAGGCGGAACGCGACGTTGGGCGTGATGGCGTACTTCGCGCCGACGAGCGCGTCCACGCCGTAGCTGTGCAGGAAGTTCGTTTCGGTGGAAACGCCGGCGCCGGCACCCACGAGCACCGAAAGCCGACCCATGCTGAAGGGCGACGCGACCAATCTCCCCGACAGGAGCCCGACGTTCACGTCCTTTAACCCGTTCGGGCGCGTCGCCCGCATCTCGGCATCTTCGAACTCGAGCGACAGGAACGGCTCGAGGTAAATGCCCACGCGTCCCCCACCGCCGTAGCCCGTCTTCAAGCTCAGTGCGTTGTCGAAGGTCGCGGCGCTGCCGAATGCGCCGAATTCGACGGTTCCTCGTTCTTGTGCTGCGGCGGGCACGGCCAACACGAGCGCCGCTACGCCGGCCAAAAGTCCTCTGTTTGACATGTCGATCTCCTATAAGACGTCGTTGCCGTAGCGATGCTCGAGCCGGACGGTCGTCCGGCCCGAGCGATCGTCGGCGCTATGGCAGCGTGATGACGTTGTTCGTACCAAGCGACACGGCGCCGTTGCGTGCGAGTGCACGGCCGCGCAGCGTTGCGTTGTCTACCAGCGTGATGCTCGTCAGGGCGACGATGTTGCCCTGCCACTGCGACGCCGTTCCGATCGTCGCCGAGCTTCCAACCTGCCACCACACGTTGGCGGCTTGGGCGCCGTTGATGAGCACAACGTTGCCGGCTGTGGTGAGCGAGCTCCCCGCCTGGAAGACGAAGGTCGCGTTCGGATCGCCGCCGCCGTCAAGCGTCAGCGTTCCGGTCACGCCGATCCCGCTGGCCGTGCAGTAGACACCGGCGGCCTTGGTGGTTCCACCGAGGTTGGCGACGATGGCATTCGCGGGCGGGCACGGGAGGCCGGCCAGCGTGTTGTACGTCGTCGTGAGGTCGATCTGGTTCTGGATCGCGGTGGCGTTGTTCAAGTTCTGCACGCCGGTGATCACGCACGGAGGGAACCCGGTGACGGTGCTCCCGGGGCTGATGGCAATGTTCGCGTTGATCACGCCGCCGATGATGCAGGTAAACGCGGTGCCAGCCATGACGCCATTCGACGCTGCCGAGCCGAGACTGATGGTTGGTCCCGGTGGTGGCGCAGCCGTGACGATGACCGTCGCCGTTCCGGAGACTGTTCCGCTCGTCGCTCTCACGGTGTTGTTGAACGTGCCCGCCGTTGCGCCGGCCGTGAAGAGACCTGATGCGGCGTTGATCGTGCCGCCGCCATTCACGACAGACCAGACTGGCGTGATGGTGACAACGTTGCCGTTGCCGTCGCGCCCGACCGCCGTGAACTGCTGCGTGGCGTTGGCGTTGACGGTCGCTGGGTTTGGCGTCACGGTGATCGTCGTGAGGCTGGTGCCTGCGGTGACCACGACGGTCGCCGTACCAGTCACTCCGCCGCTGCCTGCCTGCACCGTGTTATTGAACGTGCCCGCTGCGGCGCCGGCGGTGAACACGCCTGTTGTTCCGTTGATCGTGCCGCCGCCGTTGACCACTGACCACACCGGCGTAATCGGAACGATGTTGCCGTTGCCATCGCGACCGACTGCCGTGAAGGTTTGACTGGCATTCACGGGCACCGACGCGGGATTCGGCGTGACCGTGATCGTGGCCAACGCTGTTCCCGACGTGATGATGACAGTGGCTGTCCCGGAGATCGCGCCACTCGTCGCCTTGACGGTGTTGCTGTACGTACCCGCGACGGCGCCGCCGATGAATGCACCGGTGCTGGCGTCGATCGTTCCGCCACCGTTCACGACGGACCACACGGGAGTGATGGCGACGGCGTTCCCGCCCGCATCAGTTCCCGTTGCGGTGAACCGCTGCGTCCCACCGGTCGTCATGGTCGACGGGTTGGGCGAAACCACGATGTTCGCGAGGGCGCCTGCCGTCACGGTGACCGTCGCGTTCCCATTGATGCCGCCGCTGCTCGCCTGCACCGTGTTGGTGAACGTACCGAGCGCGTTGCCTGCGGTGAACAACCCCGTGGCGTTCACTGTGCCGCCGCCGGCGACGACCGACCAGGTTGGCGTGATCGCAACCACATTGCCACCGGCATCCTTACCAACGGCGGTGTACTGCTGCGTGGCGCCGACTGCCAGAGAAACGGGCGATGGCGTGAGCGTGATGCTCGCCAACGGGCCGGAGGTCACAATGACGGTCGCGGTGCTCGACACGCTCCCGCTCGTTGCCTTGACCGTCGAGGTGAATGTGCCGATCGTCGTCCCGGCGGTGAACAGCCCGGATGCGTTGATTGTCCCGCCGCCTGACACGATGGACCACGTGGGCGAGACCGCGACGGTCTTGCCGTCGCCATCCTTGCCGACCGCCGTGAACTGCTGCGTGCCGTTGATCGCGAGCGTTTGTGTGCTCGGCGAGACGACGAGTGTCAACAGCGATCCCGCACCGCTGATGCCGTGGACATCGCACGAGGCCGTCGCCAACGCGCCAAGCGCGACCGCCACGAATACTCGTGCCGTGCGCGCGCTACTGATGATGCTTCTCATTCACTCCTCCTGACCTGATGCATGTGGACGCGAATCGGCGTGGCGTCGTCTGGCGAGCCACTTTCATCCGCGACAATGCACGTCAAGCGGAGATACATTGACGTTAGTGCACGCTATGACCCTCACATATCGCCTGAATGGGCGAAAAAAGGACTAGTCCTTTTGGGGGAGCCGTGCCGGTTATTTTTGGGGGAAGCGAACGCGACTACGCCCCTTCATTGTGCGCGAAGGCCGCGATCTGAAGGCGGGTGTGCAATGCCAGCTTTTCCATAACGTTACGCACGTGACTCTTTACCGTGTGTGTCGCAATGGTGAGCCGAGCTGCGATCTCCTTGTTGCTCAGCCCTTCGCCAATCAGGTCGATGACTTCGCGCTCGCGCGCCGTCATACGGACGCACTCGAGCGCCGCCGCCTTGCCGCGTACGACCGCTTCCTTCGCGATCTGCGAAAACAAAGACGACGTCATCTCAGGGGGCAGGACGTGCGCTCCATCTGCCACAGAACGAATCGTACTGACCAGATCCTCGAAGGTGGCATCCTTCAGGATGAAGCCCGAGACCCCCGCGTTCACGAACTCCACGATGTCTTCGTGGACGGGCAGGAGATCCATGATGATCACGCGCGAGTCCGGATACTCCTTCTTCACCGTCTCCGCGACGCAGAGGCTGTCGTCGTCCCAGAGCCCCACGTCGAGGAGGATCACCTGCGGTTTCGCATCGCGCAGCAGCGCGGGGTCGCCACTCGACCCCGCAGCGACGACCGTGAAGTCCGCCGTCTGATTGAGCATCGCCGTCATACCTTCCCGGACGAGCCGATTGTCCTCGATGAGTGCGACTGAAATCATCCGCTTGCCCACTGACACTCGCGTGGAATGAGGTGACTCACCCACGAGAACGCTTGAATCGTGCCGTAGTGACCTAAGGCACAACTCCGGGGACCGTCGGATACGTGATCCCAAGCTGTTGCAAATAGGTCTCGAACTTCGAGGAATCGTAGTAGTACTGCCTCATCTGCTCCCGATACCTGGCCATTTTCTCCGCATTCAACCAGATGGCGGGCTGGTCAGTGGGCCCCATGAGGGGCCGGTACTTCACCGTCTTGGTCTGGGTGTTCACGAAGTAGTCCTTAGCGCTGGTCACGAGGCTCGGCCGCAGGATGAGATCGAGCAGCGTCATCGCCTGTACCTTTGCTCCGGCCACGACCCCCTTGTGCGCGATCGGAGTCGCCATCGCGATGCCGTCCGCCCAGTTGTGCCCCGGTGTGCCGGGGATGTTCGCCGGATAGTAGAGTGTCACGGAGGGCACGGTCCAGGTGATGTCGCCGATGTCGTCACTGCCCGTGCCGGAACTGGCTGCCGCCGCCTCTTCTGGCGAGCGCAGGGCTGGAATCTTCGTGGCCAACCCCGTGTCGGGAATGCTCATCATGCGCTGTACGCCGCGCGCCATCGCCTGGTCTTTGGCGTCCCAGGCGGGCATCCCCACGCGCAGCACGTTTGCGTGCATCGCCTGCGCAATCGGCTTGTTGAAGTGCGGCCGCCACGCCGAACCCACGACGAGCACGGTGTCCAGCGTCGTGAAGGTCGCCATCGCCGCGGCGCGCGCGATGGTCTTTCCGTCCTCGAACTCCTTCGTCACACGCTCGTAATCCCGCTCGCGGAAATAGAACCAGATCGCCGCGGTACTCGGCACGACGTTCGGCTGGTCCCCTCCATCCGTGATGACGTAGTGCGAACGCTGCGCGAGCTCCATGTGCTCGCGGTGGTACTCCCACGCGTTCGCCATGCTCATCACGGCGTCGAGCGCGCTCCGTCCGCGCCACGGCGCCCCCGCCGCGTGCGCACTCTGCCCCTTGAACTTGAAGATCGCGGAGATGAGCGAGAGCGAGGGTTCGTCCCCCCAGGAGATGCCGAATTCGTCGCTCACGTGCGCGAAGAGGTTGGCGTCGACGTCCTTGAACATGCCGGAACGCACATAATACGCTTTCGTCGCCACCGCTTCCTCGGCGACGCCCGGCCAGAGCATGATCGTTCCGGGGATCTTGTCGCGCGTCATGATGTCCTTCACCGCGAGCGCGGCGAGAATGTTCAGGGGGACGCCACTGTTGTGTCCCTCGCCGTGTCCTGGAGCACCTGCCACGATTCCCTCGCGCAGCGCGAGGCCCGGCTTCTGGTTCGACTGCGGAATGCCATCGATGTCGGAACCGAGCGCGATGACGGGATGCCCGCTGCCCCAGCGCGCGGTCCAGGCGGTAGGAATTCCCGCCACGCCGCGCTCGATGGTGAAGCCGTTCCTCTCGAGAATTCCGGCGAGGTACTTCGAGGTTTCGACTTCCTGCATCCCGAGCTCACCGAAGGAAAAGACCTGGTCGACCATTTGCTGGGCGAGCTTTGCTCTGCCGTCGATGGTGCGCGCGAGCTCGGCCTTGAGGCGATCGAGTTGCGGCTCACTGGTTCCCTGTGCGGCGAGAAGCCTTGGAAGCAGAAGGGCGATCGCGAAGGAGCGTGGAAAGCGCATTGAGATCTCAGTGTTGGTGGTGGGGAGAACTTGCGTTCGGTGCAAGTGGTGGATCACGCCATTCCATCACGGATGGTACAGCCAAAACGCCCGGATACGTCAAGACTAAAACCCTTTCTGGCCTCGCCCCGTTCGGAAATGATGCGCTGTATCCTGAAATGATGCGCTGTATCCGGGAGGTTTGTGTTGATGAATCCGTGATGGCGTACCTCGCTTCATCACGGATGAGATCTTCCAAACGACCGGATACATCAAGATCAGATTTTTGCGATCAGTACATTTTCGGCGCCGGCGCACTCTCAGAATTAAGTCGTCGCGATCCGGGAGTTTGTGGTGATGAATCCGTGATAAGTTCGCACTCCCATATGCGCCCGGACCAGGGCTCACCGATCTCGATCGACGCCAAGTGTTGAACTACCTCCGCGTGACTCAACTGGATGTCGGCTTACTGCTGCACTTTGGTCCGAAGCCACACTTCGAGCGCATCGTGATGGGCGAACGATTCGCGTACCGCGGCACAGTCGAGAACCCTCTTGGCCCACCTACGCTCGCAGATTCCAGAACGCACCCGTGAGCCCGATCGACGCAAGCAGCGCCTCGGTTTCCTCGAGCGTGTGGCGCCGCCAATCAGGCTTCACCTTGCCCTTGTACCACTCCCTGGCGAGCCGCCAAGTCTGGTCCGGCGTGATCACCGCGCCGCGAGCCAGATCGCGCGCTTCGCACCACCGGTCCACGTGCTCTTCATCCCGGAAGAGCAGCATCGTGCTTCACGTAAAGCCGATATTGTCCCACCAGTGATGCGCCGGCACCGCGAAGTGGACGACGCCTTCGCTCACGGCGAGCGCTCCGTCTCGCACTTCGAGCTGCATTCGCGTCCCGCAGTCGCCACACGGTGCCGTGATGATCGCGTCGGCGTCGATCGCGGCGGCGATTCCCAGCGCATCCCAAATGCAAATGCCTGAATAGCGCTTGCCGCGTGCGTCAACGTGAAAGCCGGATGGCACGGCACAGAATGGATTCGCCGACCAGATAGTGTCGCTGTTCGGCGCGAGGATGATCGTCTTGCTCCCGGCGAGATGACGGAGCGCAGCGCGGACGTCGTCCTCGGACTGGCCGAGCGCCCGAGCGATCTCCGGAGCCTGCGGAACCTTCGCCGTCGTCGCCGCCTCATGAAAGACGTAAATGCGCACGTCTCGGGCGAGAGTCTCGATGTCGGAAACGCTCATCTCGACACCGCTTCCCATGGAGCAGCGCCCCCCGCTACCACGCGAAACAGCGGATGCGGCTTGCGCGGCGCCGCGGCGTCGATCTGCGCGAGCAGCGCCTCACGCCACAGCGCGACGAGCCCTTTCGGATCGAGAGACTGGGGATGCAATGACCAGAGCCGCATGCCATCAAACTACACCCATACCGCGCGACGAGCCCGTGAGCTCGCCGCGCGGCACAGCGTGGGCATTACACCATGTAGAATTCCCACGACACGCCATCCGGATCCTTGAACGCCACGTACTCCTTGCCGAGTGTCGTATCCATCTTGACTCCGGTGTTCTGAATCCCGGCCGCGCTGAGCGCGTCCGCCACGCGCTTCAGCTCCACCTTGTCCGCGCAGGCGAGTGCGATGTGGTCCAGTCCCACACGATACGGATTGAATGCGTCGTCGCTCTTGGTCTGCGCGTCGGGACCGCGGATGGCGATGGCGTTCGCACCGACGCCAAAGATCAGGATTCCCGGCACTTCCAGCAGCACCGGGAACCCAAGCCGGTCGATGTAGAACACCCTCGACCGCGCGAGATCGGTGCAGCGAAGCGTGACGTGATGCAGCCCCGGTGTCTGAATCTGGATTCCACTCGTGTTTCCCACAGCGGTTGCGGTCATGATAGGTCCTGCGCTTGAGGTCTCGGTTTCTTGCTGCGGCAATTCCTGTCCCGTAGTTTGGGACGCCGGTCTCACCTGAGTCTCACCTGGCGGCTGGCCCCCGCCCGCGATCCTTTCGACCCGACTCAAGTTGCTGCGACTGAAGACGTTCGGAGGCTTATCGCTCGAGAGCGACACCGCTGAGCTGGCCGGCGCGGCGCTGCAGAAGCGGCGACTCGCCCTCCTCGCCACACTCGCCGTCGCCAGCGCGAAAGGGCTGACGCGCGACAAGATCCTCGGACTGCTGTGGCCCGAGGTCGACGAGGCTCGCGGCCGCCAAGCGCTGTCCCAGGCCCTGTACGCGCTTCGGAAGGACACGGGCGAGGAGGACCTGGTGTCCGGCACCGATGCGCTTCGGCTGAATCCGGACGTCATTTCCTCCGACGTCGCCGATCTCGAGGCGGCGATCGCGCGCGGAACACCGCAGGGCGCGGTCGCCGTGTACGATGGCCCCTTCCTCGACGCCGTCTACATCTCCGGCGCCGATGAGTTCGAGCGGTGGGCAGAGGTCGAACGTGTTCGTTTCGCACACATTGCGGAGCGCGCGCTCGAGCAGCTGGCGACCGACGCGGACACACAGGGCGACCACCGTGCCGCCGCCGACTGGTGGCGCAAGCTGGTCGCGCTCGATCCCCTCAAGACGCGCGCGAACGTCG
>JANMAY010000395.1:0-13525 GCA_031360095.1 Gemmatimonadaceae bacterium | reverse complement strand
TCTGGCGCTGACACGCTGGTAACCCTTCGCGCTAAACGGACTCCCGCCGGTAATTGATCGTGAACCGTGAACCGTGAACCGTGAACCGTGAACCGTGAACCGTGAACCGTGAACCGTGAACCGTAACTGCTCAGCTGTTACGGTTCACGGTTCACGGTATTCTCACTCCAACCGTCGCTGCGGCCACCGCGTCGATGTCCGCACCCGGATCGCGCCCATCCGTGGCCTTCCCTTTGAATGGGCTCGTCGGCAGCAGTCGATAGTCTTCGGCTGCGATGTTTGCCAAGCCGACCGCGGTGGTGGTCGTCGGATATGAGTTGCCCGGCGGAAATGCGGATCCGCCACTTGCCACGATCATCACGTTGCCGAGAAAGACACCGCCTGGCGCATAGCGTGCGAACGCCGCCGCTCCGCCCACGTTGTCACCGAGCATTCCGTAGAGACCGCCCCCAACGAGATTGTCGCGCGCCGTGAACTGCAGCTGCTGCGTGCCAGCCGGACCGAACACGAAGGCGGAATTCGTGGGTGACATCATCGTGTTGTGCGTGATGATGACGTTGCTGGCCGAGCCGTAGGTCGCGAACCCGCGGCCATCCCCATCGAATTGGCCGGTGTTGATGTTGGACAGCACGTTGTCCGTTACGACGATGCGCCGCGCGGGAATGGTCGGGAAGGCGTTGTCCGGCGACCCGGCAATATTGAACCCCGCTCCCATGTTGCGAATCAGATTCCGGCGCACGGTCACGTCCTGCGTCACGCACCAGGAACAGGTGCCGTTCTGATTCACGGACTTGAGCGCGACGGCGATTCCATTCTGGCCATCGGTCCAACTGTTCTCGAGAATATTTCCCTCGATGAGCACGCGCTGCGCGTGTTTGATCTCCAGCAGATTCTTCACCGTCCACACACCACCCTTCCACGCGACTGGTTTGAAGAAGTGATTTCGGCGGATCTCGATGTCGCTCGGCGTCAGATTCGGCACGCTGGGATCAGAGCCACCGAACATGAGATTCTCACCCGCACCCTCGAGATAGTTGTTCACGATCTTGAACGGTCCGGGCCCATTCCAACCGGCAATCGCCTGCGAATCGGCCCCCTTTTCGTGGCACTCGCTCAACCAGGAATCGATGATCGCGGTCGACGCGGAGTTGAGCGCGACGCAGCGACGCAGCGTGAGCGTGGAGAAGCCATGGATGTAGAGCCGATCGAGGACGAGATCGTGCGGGACCTGTGCCAGCGTCGACTGCTGCGCGTTGCCGTCGCCGAGCGAGATTGCCGCGTACGTCAACGTCTGCGTGGCGACCGAGCTCACCTCGAGCCCAATCACGCGATAGTGGTGCGCGCCAGCCGCTGTGGCGATTGCACTATTGGAATTCGGACTCAGTAGCTTTGGCAGGGAAAGCTGCGCCGCGAGCGTTGGGGTCATGCGTCTTCCTTCTGCGGGCAGACTGACAAAGTTCGCCGGCCGGATCACGATCCAGTTGGCGCTCGTCGAGTTCTTGTTCGGTAGCGTAAAGTTGCCGGTGAACGTCGCACCGCTCGCCAACTCGATCACATCGCCCGGCTGGGCGGCATTCAGCGCCGCCTGAAGGTTGCCGCCTGCCGACACCGAGATGACCACTCCTCCCGCTGCCGGTGCCGCGGGTGCGCTCGAATTGATGAATGCTCGCGGCAGCTCGGCGGGACCACTCGCCGGTGCGATGGTCGTGTCGGGTTTCATGGAGTCATCCACCGGCTGCGTGCCGGAATCGCCACCGCATGCGGCAACCGACAGCGCTCCAGCGAACAAAAGTGTCGTTGTCAAACGATTCGACATTGTGTTCTCGATGTGCGAGCGACATGCGCGCAGGGGTAAAATTGCTCTCGCTACGCGCGCCACGGCGGCGCGTCCCCTTTCTTCCGCTTCAGATCGGGATTCTCGCGATAGAGCGTGCACGTCCTCCCGATGGTTTGCACGACATCCGCCGCAAGCGTGTTCGCGAGCTCGTGCGAAGCATCCTTCGCCGTCACATCCGTCGTCTTGGCGAGCGCCACCTTCACGAGCTCGCGCGTGCGCAGTGCGTCGTCGATGGTTTGCAGCACCGTTTCGGTGAGCCCCTGATGTCCGACGTGCACGATGGGCGACAGATGATGCGCCTCCGCGCGCAGCTCGGCGCGCTCCTTGGAGCTCAGCGTCATCGGCGGGCGAAGTGCATCAGAAGAAGCAGCGGATAGGGATTGATGGGATCGCCGTCCCAGTACTTGCCGTCCGGTGGCATGCGCATGACCTGAAAGTGCAGGTGCGGGGTGTCCTTCGGCGCGTTGCCGGTAGTGCCGACGAAACCCAGCGTGTCGCCGCGCGCGATCGGCATGCCATTCTCCAAACCAGGCTGGTAGGCATCCAGGTGCGCATAGTAGTAGACGACGCGCCCGAGCGGATCGGACGCATAGATGATGTTGCCGCCGAGTGTGTTGGAGCTCATTCGGAGTATGCGCCCGCTGTCGGCGGAGAGCACCGGAGTTCCGCGGGCCGCCATGATGTCGAGTGCCCGATGCACGCGGCTGCCGTCGCGACCTTCATCGAAGCTGTCATGCAGCTGGCCCACGGTAATTCCCGCGACGGGAATCGCGAGACTGCGCGCGAGCAGGTAGTCGACTGCCTCACCGGTCGAGACGGCAGTGCGCGCCACCGGCACGCTGCGCGACGACGCCGCCACAGGCGCGGAGGCCGGAACGGGTGCCGAATAGACGGAGCGCGCACAGGCGGACGTGCCGAGCGCGAGAAGGAGGGCGAGACAGCGACGCATCGTGTCAGGAGACGATAGCGTGCGATGCTCCGTAACGGATATCGATCACGGCACCAGCAGCACTTTCCCCGTCGTCCGGCGTCCCTCGAGCGCCCGATGCGCCTCGCTCGCGTGCTGGAGCGGCACCTCCCGATCGATCCGCAGCTTCAGCGAGCCGTCCTTCACCCATCCCAGCACGTCACCGGCGCGCCAGGCGAGGTCGTCTCGCGTCGCGACGTAGTGCTGCAGGATGGGTCGGGTGAGAAAGATCGAGCCTTTCTGACTGAGAATGAGCGGATCGATCGGGGCGACGGGGCCGCTGGACTGCCCGAAGAGCGCGATCATTCCGCGCATCGCGAGGCAGTCCAAGCTCTTGAGAAACGTCGTGGCGCCGACGGAGTCGTAGACGACCTGCACCCCCGCACCGTTCGTGATGCGCTTCACCTCTGCCACGAAGTCCTGCTTCGTGTACAGAATCGTCGCCTCGGCACCGGCCTCCATCGCCAGCGTCGCTTTTTGCTCTGTAGACACGGTACCGATCACCTGCGCACCAATTCGTCGGGCGATCTGACACAGCAAGAGTCCAACGCCCCCCGCCGCCGCGTGCACGAGACACCACTCGCCCGCTTTGAGCGGGTACACCGACGTCGCGAGGTAGTGGGCCGTCATTCCCTGGAGCATCGCGGCCGCACCGGAGCGGGTGTCGACGCCTTCCGGAATTCGCACGAGCCGATCGGCCTTCGCGATCGCGAGCTCCGCGTACGCTCCCGAGAAACCGTGCGACGCAACGCGATCGCCGACCGCAACAGTCGTGGTTCCGTCGCCAATCGCGACGACGGTCCCCGCGCCTTCGGATCCGGGGGTGAACGGGACGGGCGTCTTGTAGAGTCCCGTTCGATGGTAGACCTCGAGAAAGTTGAGCCCGATGGCCTCCATCCGAACGAGCGCTTCTCCGGGACCAGCCACCGGGTCGTCGATCGTTTCGAGCACCAGTACCTCGGGACCGCCGGTCTGATTGACGCGAATGGCTTTCATGTCAGCCTCCGAGCTCGGACTGCGGCGGGAAGCCGTGCTGCTTTCGCCCGACATTGCCTTCGTGCTTGGCCGTGGTCTTGTACAGCTCGAACCGGCCGTCGATCGCATGCTCGGCGCAGTCCGTGCGCAGCCGCTGCAGCTCGAGCGTCCCCATGGGACGAAATCCGCGCGCCACGCTCACGTTCTGGCGCAGCACCTTCAACGAGTCGATGCCGCTGACGGTGACGGCGACCGGAAGGCTCATCGCATAGCGCAGCGCATCCTGCGGTGAGACCGCACGCTTCTTCAGCGCATCCCCATCGCCCCCGAACGACTTCATCCCGATCGCCGCGATTCCCTGTCGCGCGAGCTCGGGCAACACCTGCTGCTCGAAGCTCCGAAACGTCGCGTCGAAGCAGTTGAGCGGCAGCTGACATGCGTCGAACGGATAGCCGTGTGACAACATCTGCAGATGCAGCGCGGGGTCCTTGTGACCGGTGAAGCCGACGAATCGGACGAGTCCTTTTTGCTTGGCACGATCGAGCGCTTCAATGACGCCGCCCTTCATGAAATGGCGCTCCGGGTCGCCTGTGTATGCCACCTCGTGCACCTGCCACAGGTCGATGTGGTCCGTCTTCAGTCGGCGCAGCGACTCCTCGAGCTGGCGCATCGCGGTCTGTGCGTTGCGTCCATGCGTGCACACCTTCGTCATCAGGAACACGCGCTGGCGCCAACCGTTCATGAGCGCTTTGCCCATCCGCAGCTCGCTCACCCCCTCGTGATACTCCCAGGCGTTGTCCATGAAGGTGACGCCGTCGTCGATCGCCCGGTGGACGAGCGAGATGGACTCGCGCTCCGAGCCGACACTGCCCAGGTGATATCCGCCGAGCCCGATGATCGACACGGTCTCGCCAGTCCGGCCAAAAGGCCGGCGCGGGATCGCCTCGACGATGCGGCGGGCAGTCCGATGCGGCGTGCGACGGCTGGACGGAACACTCGAGCGCTTGGGCAGAGCGGGCACGGAACCTCCACGATGAGTGAATGGACGCTCTGTCCGTGCAGGAACCGAACCGGTGCCGCTGTTGCCGCGCGGCGTGCCGGGCTAGGTTTCGCCTCAGTCGAAATCCTGAACGGAGATCCGCATGCGGGACCCGCACACACCTTCACCCACCGGCCGGCACATCCCCTTCAAGCAGGAAGGATGGGGGATCGCCGCATTCGTCGTTTTCCTCGCCGTCGTTGCCGCCAGCGGAGCGGCGTACGTGCACAACAAGACCTACAAGCATCCCACCGACGTCCGCTTCCAAGCCGTCGGCGCACATTCGGAAGCCGCGCACTAGGCGAGTCTAGGCGAGTGTCACCCCGAGCGACGCCGAGGGACCTGCACGTCAGCGCGGTGCCAGTGAATCCTTGTTCGCGTGGATGCGTCGCACGTAGTCCAGTGTCTCGGTATATCGCCACCGGTCGACTTTCGGCGCCACCCGCTCGATGCTGGGCCATGCTTTGTCACTCAACTGGGCAGCCGCCGCCGTCCTGCGCGCCCGTTTGATCGTACCCTCGCCGGCGTTGTAACCGGCGAACACGAACGACCACCGCTGGTCCTCGTCGACGTCTGCCTTCCACGTCGTCCACAGATCGCGGTCGTGGAGAATCCCCGCCGCAATGTTCCACTCGGGATTGTCGATGGCGCCAAATTGGGGCAACGCCGTGCGAATCAACCCGTAGGTGGCGGGCATCAGCTGCATGATGCCGCGCGCGCCCACTCGGCTCCGCGCCGTCGGCGTGAGATCGCTTTCCGCCATGCCCTGCGCCTTGAACCACCGCCAATCCGTGCCGATGCCGAAGTACCGTTTCGTGTACTTCTTGAAGATCGGATCGAAGCGTTCCGTCGCGCGCTGTGTCTGCCGAATTTCCGCCGCGCGGGCCAATGCGCGATTGGCGCCGCGGATGCGCTCCGCGGCCCCCTGCGCCTCACTCGGCGAACCGAGGACGAGCAGAGCGCCGCCACCCAGCAGAACACACCGCGTCACGAGACGCATCAGCCGAGCGCCTTGCCGATGATGAGCGCGATGGAGATGAAGATCGACGCGACGAAGATCGCCACGGCGACATTCCCCTTCTGCAGCTCGGCGGGGAAGTCCACCTCGGGGGTGAGCTTGTCGAACATGCGATACGCGGCGTACATGAGCACGACGCCGATGATCGCGTAGAGCACGTTGAGCGCGATGACTGAAGATTGCACAGAACCTCATTGAAGAAGACGTGTGCAGCTAGCCGGAGAGCAGACACCCATCCGACGAGTCGTCGCGCGCCCTCGCAACGCCGGGTGGCCGGCGACCGCGTGAACGGCTAATCTCTCGCACTCCACTACGCAGCTGACGGGCGGTTGTGTCGACTTTCACGTATCAACGGGAATCCAGCCTTCGCGGCGCGCTCGTGCAGCTCATGCGGCCGGGCCACGTCGCGCTTGGCGGTGGCACCGATCTGCTGGTCACGATCGAGGAGGGGCTCGCCCAGCCAACGACCCTCGTCGACGTCCGAGCGCTCCCCGAATCCCTCGGCATCGCGGCACTTGCCGATGGCTCGCTGCGAATCGGGGGCGCGGTACGCCTCGCCGATGTCGCAACCGATGCGACGGTGCGTGAGCGCTATCCCGCACTGGCCTCCGCGTGCGAGCAGGTCGGAACACCGGCAATCCGCGAAATGGCGACGCTCGCCGGCAATCTCGCCCAGCGGCCGCGCTGCTGGTATTTCCGGCGCAACATTCCCTGCCTCAAAAACGGCGGAACGACCTGCCCCGCCCGCGCGGGGGAAAATCAGTATCTCGCCATTCTTGAAGGCGGCCCGTGCTGGATCGTGCATCCGTCCGATCCTGCCGTTGCGCTCGTCGCGCTCGACGCCGTCATACACATCGAGAGCGCAACACGCGCGCGTCACGTGGCGGCGTCGGAGTTCTTCGTGCTGCCCAGCGAGCGCATGGATCGCGAGACGGTGCTCCAGGACGGAGAGCTCATCGTCGCCATTCATCTGCCCGCCGCTGCTGCCGGTGGCATGCAGCGGTACACGAAGCTCATGCAACGGGAAGCGTGGGACTTTGCGCTCGTCAGCCTCGCCGCTGTTCGCCGCTTGGATGGGGAAGTACGGCTGGTGCTGGGTGGCGTCGCGCCTCGTCCGTATCGCGTCTACACCTCCGTCGAGGAGGAGGCGATGTCGGGTGGATTGGACGACGAGTCGATCGTCGCGCTCGCCGAGCGAGCGCTGCTCGACGCCGCGCCACTGTCGAAGAACGGGTACAAGGTGGAGCTTGCAGCATCGCTGCTCCGCGATGCCATTCGCGACATTGCCGCGGGGTGACCTGCATCACGGCAAAATTCGTGGTATGCGCGTTGCTTGAAAGCAGGCCATGACTCGAGAGGAGTGGCAATGATGTTCGACAAGGAACGCGCGCCGGATGCGCACGGAAACGGCCGACGGCAACGCAGCACGGCAGAGGGTCGGCGATTCGGCGATGTCTCGTATGCATCCGAGGGGCAGCCGTCGAGCGAGGATCTACGCCGGCCGAGTGGAGCCGTGATTCGCGCCACTGACGCAGTCGCGTTACCTCCGGTGCGCACCACGAGCGAGCGAAAGTCGACGCGGTAGCTAACATCCCAGCGAGCGCAGCGAGTCGTGGGACCTGCACCTTCGACTACCGGAAGAAATGCTCGAAGCTCAGATAGAGAAACAGATCCCGCTCGCCGCTGCTCGGCCCCACGCCAAACGGAATGGCGACGCCCGGCACGATCTGTAAACCCGACGCGAAATTGAACGCGCCGCGCAGGCCTGGCGACACGAGCATGAACTTCTCCGCCTGTCGCTTCCCCGCATCGTCGAGCAGCTCCGTGCGTCCGCCCACCGTTTCCAGCATGAGATTGAGATTGGGCGTGGCGAGCCAGATCCCACTCCATCCCGCGCGCACGCTTCTCAATGTGCCGCGTATGCCGCCTGTGCTCTCACCGCGGATGACATTGCCACCTGCGTTCCAGTGCGTCACGAGCCGTTCGCTCAGCGCGTAGCTCACCGGCAGAAACAGCTCGACGCCGAATCCCCCCGCGCCACGCCCCAATTGCACATTACCCGTCGGGAGCAGAACGCTCACTCGCGGCGAAATCCAGAGGGGCTCGTCGTCCTTCCCCAGAGCTTGCAGCCGGTAGTTCACGGCGACGTCGCCAATGCCCGCGCCCGTGCTCACGTCCGGCTTCACGATGGGGAGCGTATAGCTCAGCTGATGCCGTTGTGATGGTGCTGGCCACTCCTGCGTGAACGTGTACAGCCAGCTCTTGTCCTTCGCGCGCTGGAAGGCGCTGATGTGCTGCACGACGCCGGATTCCTGATTGTACGCCTCTTCGATCAGGAAGCTGTTGTCGGCAATCGGCGGTGGCGCATTCACCGAATCCTTCCCCGCGCTCTGCGCGATCGCTCCGCCGATCGGTATGAGCAGCAGCGCGAGCAGCGACAGCGCTCGGCGTATCGTGCGCTGTGCAGCGGCGCGGAGATCCAGCTCATAGAAGCGCGTATCGATCATCTCATCGGGGCGATAGCGTGGGACAGGTGTGAATCCGAGGGAATCGTACAGCTGCTGTGCCGCAGTCATGTCATCCAGCGTTCCCAGACGAAGCAGAGTGTAGCCACGCGTACGCGTGCCGGCGATCAGCGTTTCGAGCAGGGCGCGGCCCACGCCGCGGCCGCGCCACGCGGCGTCCACGTACATGCGCTTCACTTCGGCCGATCCATCGTCGAGCGGTCGCAGCGCGACGCAGCCAATCCCCGCATCGCGAGCGACGGCGAGCCAGAGTCCGCCGCGCGGTGGCACGTAAACGCCCGGCAAGCCGTCCGCATCGCGTCGCATGTACTCGATGCCCGGCGTCGTCGCCCGCGCCGCCGCGTGCTCGAGCACCAGCCGCCGCACCTCTGCGACATCCGCCGCGGTGCGCACTTCGCGAACCTCGAAGGCGTCGCTCAGGGGAGTTCCGTCTCGGGTGGCGTCGTGCCGCCAGCCGCCGCATCTCCACGAGACGCGTCAAAGCTCGTTGCGAGTCCGTCGAGCGCTTCCATGATCTCGCGGAGACGCGCCACCATTTCCGCCGCTTCCGGCGGCAGGGCCTCGCCCTCCGCTTCCGCCCGCGTAACGAACGCCTCGAGTTGCCGCAGTTGATCTGCGAATCCTTCGCGGGAAAGCGCCGCGTCCGGAGTGTTCGGTACGGCGTCGTGATCTTCGCTCATTTCACGCGTCTCGCGATGCGTCGGCCTGCTCGCGCGGTTGCGCCACGAGCGCCTGCGACCCTGACCATCGTCTGCCGGGCCCGATGGTGATCGGCGTTTCGATCACAGCGGCCTCCACGCACAACATCTGCCGGTGCTCGCCTGCTGCCAATCCGAACGAGCGTTCGGCAGCATCAGGTCCCGGATTCCAGACGACGACGTCTGGAAACGCCGTCGTATCGACAGCGAGTTGCCGTGTCGGCTCCCGCACGACGAGGTGCCGGGGAGCGCCAAAGTACACACGATCGATCGCATCCACGATCCGCAGTGTTTCGCTCTCGTCGAACTGGAGCGTCGCGGTGCGTCCGTTCTCGCGAAAGCGGCATCCGTGCAAACCCACGATGCGCGCCGAGCTCACGTCGGTCACTCGGAGGTAGGTGTGCAGCGCAGCCGTGAACGACAGAGAGTCCGCACCGGTGTTGTCGACGGAGAGCGTGACCGCGAGCCGTGCGCCGCCAACGCGAACGGTGAGGGTGGCGAGAAATGATACGGGCCAGATCTCTCGAGTGTCGGGAGAATCCGATAGCAGAAACGAGACTGCGACCTCGCCATCCGACTCCGTCACCACGTCGCCAAGTCTCCAACGCATCGTTCGCGCAAACCCATGTCGTGGCAGTGGCCCTTCAGTCGCGAACTGCGGGAAGATGATCGGGATGCCGCCGCGAATCGAGGCGCCATCGGCGAACTCCGCCCGAGCGCTCAGAAAGAGTCGCTCGTCGACGCCGGGAGCGGGCCGCCAGGAAATGGCGTGTGCACCGTGCAAGTGGATCTGTGCGTGCGCCCCATCGGCGCTCCGCATGACCACTTTCGGCAAGCCGCCCTCTCCCACAACCTGCTCCGAGGAGGCAGCCGAACGTTCGACGCGCGTTTCGCTCACCTCGAAAAGCGGCGCTGCGTGATCAGAACTCCCGCTTCTTCATTTGTTGAAACAGGTCGATCGCATCGGACGTCGCCGCTTCTTCCGCCTCGGTCTGCTTTGGGCGTGTCGCGTCGAGCGTGTCGTCGTACGTGCGATTCTTCTTTGGTTTGGCAGCGGCAGCTGCCGCCTGCGTCTTTCTCAGCAGTGCCTTGAGCTGAGCTTCGTTCATGTCCGGAGACTCCGGTGTCGGGGAGATGACAACTCGTGCAATCTAGCGGTCGCGGCTGCGGCCGTCACGCATTCGACCGCACGACGTAGGCCGCAAACAGATCGTCCACCGCCTTGGTCAGGTCGTCGCACATGCCTTCGTGCACAGGAGAGCTCTGGAGCACGTCCGAGCGAGGTGCAGTGAGCCAATGAAATCGCTCGGACGGGGGAGCGAGCGCAACCGGCCCGGCGTCCGCGCTCCCCGCGCAGATCGCGGCCCAGCTCCGCAGATAGCGCAGGAGCAACTCGGCATCCACTCCCGGCGCGAGCGTCGCGAGTGTTGCCGCGTCATCGACTGCTCGAAGCGCAAGAAATTCTGCCGTGCGCGCATGGATCACCACTCCCACGTTCGCGAACACGCCGAGGTGGACTCGTGGAACGGCGCGCAGGACGGCGAAGTCGTAGCCAATTCGCTCGCGCCCGATCATGTGCCGCTGCTCATCGACGTGCCTCGAGCCGCTGCGGCTGCTCCACGCGGACCTGCTCCTGCGCGGCGAGTGCGGCGCGCAGCCATGCATCGCGCGCGGCCAGTCGCTCGGTGAGATAGCGGACGTAGCGCTCGCGCGCCGCCTCTGCAGAGGGAAAATCTCCGCTGCCTTCCGCGCGGTCCATGAGGAGGTCATCGGGTACCGTGGCGACGACGTCTCGTATGGCACTTCCAGACAGCCGCTCCCTGCCATGTGCATCGGCCGCCTCGAGATCGCCCGCGATCGCGAGCAGTACGTGCGATCGGATGAGCTGGAACGGTGTCCGCGTGCGCTCGTCGTCGACGGACGCCCAGTCGTGATGCGCATAGAGGGCGGCTCCATGATCGATCAACCACACGCGGCGCTGCCAGATGAGCAAATTCGGATTGCGATGCGTTCGGTCCGGGTTCGTGGTGAACGCGTCGAGCCACACGACCCGCGCCGCCAGCTCCGCCGAAACGAGCTCGCCTGCGGCTGACGGATCGAAATTGAAGGCGCCCTCGAGGTAGCGCAGCGCAACGTTGGTTCCGTGACTGCGTCGGAGCAGCTCCTGAATCTCTGGGTCCGGCTCGCTGCGTCCGAATCGCGACGACACATCGACGAGCGCAGGCTGTGGCGTCGGCAGACCAAGCTCCAACGCCAAGCCGGCCACGATGAGCTCCGAGATGAGGACCTTGGCACCCTGCCCCGCACCGCGAAATTTGACGACGAACAGACCATCCTCTTCCGTCTCGACGACGGCGGGAAGTGATCCGCCCTCGCGGAGTGGCTGGACGTAGCGCGCAGCGGTGTAGCGCGGAATGGGGAACAACTCCCTACTCCTCTTCCCCCGCCTCGCGACGATCGCCCTTGTGCGGTGGCGAAGAAACCAGCAGGAATCTCGTGTCTTCCGTGCCCTCGTTTCGCGCTTGATGTGCCGTCCCCTGCGGCAGCTCGATGCCGCGGCCCGCGGGGAGCTCGTGCCGGTCACCTTCGACCTCCAGAACGAGCGTGCCGCTGAGCACATAGAAAAACTGCCGAGCGCGCGTGTGCCAATGCCGCACCTCGTTGGTGCCGGGAGGCATGCGCTCTTCGATCACGCTGTACGTCGCGCCCTTCACCAGATGCCAGCCTTCGCAGCCCGCACCCCAGGTGTAGTGGTCTGCGGTCGCGGTCGACGTCGGAATCGGGATCATGCTGCGCTCGCTCGTAGTGGTCCCACGCAAGATGCGCGTGCATTCGGTCCGCTGCCAGCCCAATCCGCCTGCAACGGCTGTTTGGGTAAAACGGAGCTAAAACATTGTGTGACTTACCGTTAGGTCAATTGATGCCTCGTTGACGGTGAGGGGATAACCGACTACTTTAGTCTCATATAGAATCAGCTCCGCAACAGCATTGAGATTCGCACCATGAGCTCGTCGATCGATTCGCTGGTCAACCGCGAATATCAGTACGGATTCGTCACCGATGTAGAGGCGGACACCCTGCCGCCCGGCCTCAGCGAAGACGTGATCCGGCTGATTTCGGCGAAGAAGGATGAGCCATCGTGGCTGCTCGATTGGCGTCTCAAGGCGTATCGCCGTTGGCTCACCATGCGCGAGCCGCATTGGCCGAATGTCACGTACGAGCCAATCGACTATCAGGCGCAGTCCTACTATTCGGCGCCGAAGTCCGTGACCCCGCTCCAGTCGCTCGACGACGTGGACCCCGAGCTGCTGCGCACCTACGAGAAGCTCGGCCTTCCGCTGAACGAGCAGAAGTTTCTGTCCGGTGTGGCCGTTGACGCGATCTTCGATTCCGTGAGCGTCGGCACCACGATGAAGAAGGAGCTGGCTGAACTGGGCATTGTATTCTGTTCGCTTGGTGAGGCGGTCCGCGAGCATCCCGATCTGGTGCGGAAGTATCTCGGCTCCGTGGTGCCGTACTCCGACAATTTTTTTGCGGCGCTCAACTCCGCGGTGTTCTCCGAGGGCTCGTTCGTCTACGTGCCGAAGGGGGTGCGCTGCCCCATGGAGCTGTCGACGTATTTCCGCATCAACGCGGAGGGCACGGGCCAGTTCGAGCGCACCCTCATCGTGGCCGACGAAGGCTCCTACGTCAGCTATCTGGAAGGCTGCACGGCGCCCAAGCGATCGACGACGCAGCTCCATGCGGCAGTTGTGGAACTGATCGCGCTGAAGGATGCGACGATCAAGTACTCCACCGTTCAGAACTGGTACGCCGGCGACAAGGACGGAAAAGGCGGCATCTACAACTTCGTGACGAAGCGGGGTAAGTGCGCGGGCGCGAACTCGAAAATCAGCTGGACCCAGGTGGAGACCGGCAGTGCCATCACGTGGAAGTATCCCAGCGTCATCCTGCAGGGCGACAACTCCACGGGTGAGTTCTACAGCGTGGCGGTGGTGAACAATCGCCAGCAGGCCGATACCGGCACGAAGATGATCCACATCGGCCGCAACACGAAGTCGAACATCGTGAGCAAAGGCATCTCAGCGGGCAAAGGCCAGAACAGCTATCGCGGTCGTGTGCAGGTGCTGCCCAAGGCGGAGAACGCGCGCAACTACACGCAGTGCGATTCGATGCTCGTCGGGAACGAATGCGGCGCTCACACGTTTCCCTACATCGAGGTTGGGAATAACACCGCTCAGGTGGAGCATGAAGCGTCGACCAGCAAGATCGGCGAGGACCAGATCTTCTACCTGAAACAGCGGGGGCTCAGCGCCGAGCAGGCGGTGAGCATGATCGTGAGCGGGTTCTGCAAGGAAGTTTTCAAAGAGCTGCCGATGGAGTTTGCGTTGGAAGCGCAGCAGTTGTTGGGAATCACGCTGGAAGGAAGTGTTGGTTAACTGATCGTAGGACAGTAGGACAGTAGG
>JANMAY010000385.1:0-2427 GCA_031360095.1 Gemmatimonadaceae bacterium | reverse complement strand
CATCCCGAAGCCGGAAAGAACTATGGCTGGCCGGTGATCACGTACGGTCGCGACTACAACGGCAGCAAGATTGGCGAAGGAGCAGTGAAGGACGGGATGGAGCAGCCCGTGTACTACTGGGACCCGGTCATCGCGCCATCGGGAATGATCGTCTACACAGGTGCGGCATTTCCGAGCTGGAAGGGAAACATTCTCGTCGGCGGCATGGCGTCGAACGCGCTCGTGCGGCTCGTCATGGAGAACGGGAAAGTCGCGCGCGAAGTGCGCTATCTCGGCGAACTGCACGAGCGCATCCGCGACGTGCAGCAAGGGCCGGATGGATTGCTCTACGTCATCACCGACAGCGAGCAGGGACGTGTACTTCGTTTGAGACCGTCAGCCGTCCGCGAGTAGCGTCAGTCGCACGGGCCGCTCGAGAAAAGCGCCGTACCGCTGCGCCGCGACAGCAAGTGCTTTCTGCTCGGCGCTGGACAACGGTGCAACCAACGACGCCTTCACGACCACCGTGTCCTTCGCCAGCGTCCGCTTCCACCCGCCAACGATTTGCCCGTCGACAGCGATGATGTGTGCGGAGAATGGTGTGTTGCGATCGAACATATTGATCTTCCCGATGCGTTCGCCGAACGCGCTACGGTCTCGAAAGCCGATGAAGTGCTCGTCGTAGTTGGGCAGCAGATGCACGAGTGGAGTCGCCGATCGCCTGCGTAGTGGCGAGTGCGCAAACCAATAGACTTTGCTCGCGATCGTCTCCTGACGCAACTCGGCCATGAGCACGCCCTTCTTCGCGTCGCCGACGGTGAGACCTGACCACCATGCGAAATCCTGAGCGGTTGCCGGACTGCGCGTGGCGAAATATCGGCGTGCAAGCTCGACGAGCGCTTCGTCGCGAGTGAACGTCTTTGCTGGGGGGACGCGCAGCTCGAGCAGCGCGTGCGTCGAATGACTGCCTCTGCGAGCGCCGCTACAAATGATGCCGTCCAACTCGGCGCGCATCAGGATGTGACTCAGGCGTTGTGTGCCGAGCTCCACGCGGCTTTTCTCCAGCACTGCCGATAGCTCGGCGCGCGTGAGGTGATCGCCGGTGCGAAGCGCGCGAGTGAGCGCAGCGTTGGTCCGACGCATGACCGCCTCGTCGAGTCCGAGTTGGCGATCATACGTCGCCATGCGCGCCTTCACGAGCGGCCCCGTGAGCATGAGCATCCAGCGGATGTCTTCGGGCAGCACGAGATGCCAGGTGGGACGAAGGACGTGCGTGCGCAGTATGTGCCCGTCGTTCAGCAGCAGCTCAACGTCGGCATCCGTGACACCGCGCGTCCGCAATCCGATCGCCCATTTTGCCGCGGGAAAATCCTGCGCTTGCAATGCTCCCTGCCGGCGAACGACCGCCACGGGATCGGTGCGCGTGGGCCGAATCAGCTCCTGACCGTTGAGGCGCCGCAGCGCGATACGGTTCACTGCCGTGACAACCGTACCGTTCGCCCCTCCTTGGCCGAGCGTCGCGCTGCGTCGAGAATGCGAACCACGGTGACGTTGTTCTCGAGCGACGACAAATCCGTCGATGACACCTTCATCCCGCGCACCGCCGCGGCGAAAAACTGGAACTCATCCTGAATCGGCGCGACCCGTGGCGGCGCGGTGATCGTTTCCTCCATTGTCGTGTTGGGCCGGCGCAGCTTGAGCGTCGTGCCTCCGTTCGGAGCCAGCAGATATCCCGACTTGCCGTAGATCTCCATGTCCTTGCGCGACGTCGGCCAATTCCACGACGCCTGTAGAATCGCCTGCGTCTTGGGATACGTGAGCACGATCGTCGCCTCGTCGTCCACCTTGGGATAGATGTCGGGCTTGATCCGCTGCGTCACCGCAGTCACGGTGAGTGGAGCCTCGCCGTGCATAAGCCACGTGGCGAGGTTCGCCCCGTAGCAGCCGAAGTCGATGAGGGCGCCGCCACCATTCTGAATTGGATCGGTGAGCCACTCGAAGAACTCCGGGCTCACGCCGATTTCCTTGGGGCCCTGATGACCGTCGTGCACGACCAGCTTGCGCAGTGGGCCGATCACCGAGTCGCCCTGAAGAAGCCGTTGCGCGGCGAGTGCGCTGGGATACCATGTCGTCTCGTAATTCGTGAGCACGTGCACGCCGTATCGCTTGGCGAGCGACGCAATGCGGCGCGCATGCTGATTGCTCACCGCGAGCGGCTTCTCGACCATCACGTGTAGGCGCCGAGGTGCGGCGGCTTCGACCACAGCGAGGTGCTCGAAGATGGACCCGAACGCAACAACGGCCTCCGGCTTTGTCGCGTCGAGCATCTTGCTCAAGTCCGAGTACACGATCGAGCGATCGAATCCGTAGCGTTTCGCAAGCTTGTCGACCACCGCTGCATTCGGCTCGTAGATGCCCACGACCGTGATATCGGGATGCGGGGACGAC
>JANMAY010000343.1:0-11810 GCA_031360095.1 Gemmatimonadaceae bacterium | reverse complement strand
TTGACAGTGGCACCTCCCGCTTTGGCGAGCATCGCGACGCTCCGCGTCGAGTCGGGAGTACCGCAGGAATACGACGCCTTTCGTATTGCGCCGAGCACCGCGCCGAGTCCTCGTCCGTTGGCGAGCTCGCTCCCTGCCGACGCGGCGACCTGCGATGCGTGCGTCGCGGAGTTGTTCGAGCCGGCGAATCGCCGCTTTGGACATCCGTTCATTACGTGCACGGAATGCGGCCCTCGTTTTACGATCATTCGCGAAACTCCGTTCGATCGGGAACGCACCTCGATGGCGAGCTTCCCGCTCTGCGCCGATTGCCAGGGCGAGTACGACGACCCGCGCGATCGCCGCTTTCATGCGGAGTCGATCTGCTGCCCGCGCTGTGGTCCGACTCTCGTTGCATTTCGCTTCACTGACTACGCTTCGCGCGTGGAGCGTCTGGCCGCGATCGACATCGCTGTCACCACGCTCCGCACCGGCGGCATCGTGGCGATCAAAGCGCTCGGCGGATTTCATCTCGCCTGTGATGCAACGGACGAGGTAGCGGTGCGGCTCCTCCGGGAGCGCAAATTACGCCCTGCGAAACCATTTGCCGTGATGGTCCGGGACACGGATGCGGCGGAGCGACTCTGTGCACTGTCGTATCTCGAACGCGGCGCGGTCGCATCGTCGGCGCGGCCCGTCGTGCTGGCACGCCGGCGCGCCGGCGCGATCATCGCGTCCGGCGTCGCACCGTCCAGCCACACGCTCGGCGTGATGCTTCCGTCCACCCCCCTGCACCATCTGCTTCTGTCCGCCGTCGGCGGACCGCTCGTGATGACGAGCGGAAACCGGGGCGGTGAGCCAGTCGTGATCGATGACGCCGGTGCGCTCGCCGCACTTGGCGCCATTGCCGACATCGTCCTCACCAATGACCGAGACATTGTGACGCGCTGCGACGACAGCGTCGTGCGCGTGGTGCGTGGTGCGATGCGACAGGTGCGACGGTCACGCGGGTATGTCCCACATCCGGTCACGTTGCCGTTCGAGGTGCGGGTGCCCGTGCTCGCCGTCGGAGGGCACCTCAAGAATACGGCGTGCGTCGCGAGCGGTGCGCTGGCGCATCTGTCGGCGCATGTCGGTGATCTCGACACGGCGCCGGCGCGCGTCGCACTTCGGTCAGCCATCGAGCACACGCTGCACCGCGTGGGAGTGAGTGCCGCCGTGATTGCGCACGACCTCCATCCGGAGTACGCCTCCACCCGCGTCGCACACGCGTTCGCGGCGGAGCATGGCATCGCGCACCGCGTTCCCGTGCAGCATCATCACGCACATGTCGCAGCGTGCGTGGCGGAGCACGGCCTCATGTCCCCAGTCATCGGTGTGGTGTTCGACGGTGCGGGCCTGGGGACCGACGGAGCGATCTGGGGTGGAGAGTTCCTGATCGTCGACGGCGCACGATTCACACGCAGCGGTCATCTGCAGTACGTCGCCCTGCCTGGCGGAGATGCCGCGGCGCGCACGCCGTGGCGGTCGGCGGCTTCGCATGTGGCTCGAGCAGGGTGCGGCGCGAACAGCGCGGCGGCGGTGCGCCCGAAGGGTATCGCGGAGGGCGAGTGGCAGCTCGTGCAGCAGCTCATCGCCCGCCCTGAGCTCACTCCGCAGACGTCGAGCGTGGGGCGCCTGTTCGATGCCGTTGCCTCCATTGTTGGGCTGTGTCATGAGGCGAGCTATGAGGGTGAGGCCGCGATGCAGTTGGAGTCCATCGCGGCGTCCACCGTATCCAGCCGCTATTCGGTCACGCTCAGCGGCGGCCCGAGTTGGACGTGCGATCCCGCGAGCATCATTTCCGGTATCGTAGCCGACGTCGCGCGGGGCCGCGCCGCGTCGGACATCGCGTCCGCATTCCACGGCGCCATGCGCGATCTGATCGTGCTCGGCTGCGAGCGCATTCGCGAGGATTCGGGCCTCGACACCGTGGTGCTCTCGGGCGGCGTGTTCGTCAATAAACTGCTCGCCGAAAGCGCGCACGACGCTCTGGTGGCACGACGGTTTCGCGTGCACGTTCCCCGGCTCGTGCCTTGCAACGATGGTGGCCTTTCCCTCGGTCAGGCGTACGTGGCCGCCTGCGCACTCCAGGAGGACCTATGTGCCTAGGTGTTCCCGGCCAGATCGTGGAGTTTCTGGATCCTACGCATCACTTGGCGAAGGCGGAAATCTCCGGCGTGCGCCGCGCGATCAACGTGGGGCTGTTGATTCCGGACGGCCTCGACATCGGCGATTGGGTGTTGATCCACGTCGGCTTTGCCCTGAGCAAGATCGACGAAGAGGAAGCGCGTCGCACCCTGGACTTTCTCGAGCAGCTCGGCTCCGACTTCGACGAGGAGATGATCCTGATCGAAGGGAGCCAGATCGAATGACCGTAACCGCCACGCCCGTGTCTGAGCGCGCGAGCGCGGCGCATTCGGCCGCCGTGCACTTCGCCGCCACAAACGCGACGACAGCACGGTTCTTCGGCGAGAATGCGGACGCCATCGCGCGTGCGTGTCAGGCGATGGCCGACCGGTTTCAACTCGGCGGTCGCATGTTCGTCTGTGGAGACGGAGCGCAGCGGAGCGACGTCGCGCACGTCGTCGTGGAGTTTGTGCACCCGGTGGTCGTTGGAAAGCGCGCGCTGCCCGCGTTATCCCTGCCGGAGATGGCGGGAGGCCTCGCCCGAGGGGCACTCGCTACGCTCGCGCGCAGCGGGGATCTCCTTCTCGTGCTCTCCGCGCGCGGCGCCAATGAAAGCGTGCACGAGATCGTGAGTGAAGCGCACACGCGGGGGCTGCTCACGATCGCACTGTGCGGAGAGGCGCGACGGACCGCGTTGGTCGCCGATCATCTGTTCGCCGTTCCGTCAACCGACCCGTGCGTCGTGCAGGAGACACACGAACTTTTGTATCACGTCCTCTGGGAGTTGGTGCACGTCTTTTTCGAGCATCGGTCGGTGGCGCGATGAGCGACCGGTCCGTGTTCGGCGCGTGCGAGGCCATGAGTGGCGAATGCCACGTGTGTGGTGACGTGGCAGAGGTCGGTCGCGTGCTCGACATCAACGCGACCGATCGTACGGGTACCATTGCCTTCTCCACGGCGCGCGCCACCGTGGCGCTCGACCTTGTGGACGTTCGCGTCGGCGACGACGTGCTCGTGCACCTGGGATTTGCGATCGAGCGAGTGTCGCCATGAGTGACGGCCGCGACTTCGAGCGAGCGTTCTACCCGTTTCTTCAGGCCCCCGTGCGGGGGGACGACCAGTCACGCACGGCGTTGCTCGCATCCGTCCGGCAGTCGACGCTGGCGAAGTGTCAGGAGGTCATCGCGTTGCGCACGGAGCTTCTCGCTGAGTACGAGGAGCAGCTCGGGCATGCGGCAGAAGCGATGTCGGACCGTTTCGCGCGGGGGGGAAAGCTCATCGCGTTCGGGAACGGCGGGAGCGCGACTGACGCCGACGATGCGGCAATCGACTGTATGTCGCCACCGCGACCTGAATGGCGCGCGCTGCCGGCGGTGTCGCTCTCCTCGGAGAGCGCCACTGTTACCGCGCTCGCGAACGACGTCGGGCTCGACAGTGTCTTCGCGCGGCAAGTCGCTGCGCTCGGCGAGCGAGACGACATTGCATTCGGTCTGTCGACGAGCGGCAACTCCGCGAATGTCGTTGCGGCATTCACCGAGGCGCGGCGGCGCGGGATGCTGACCCTCGCGCTCACGGGCTACGACGGAGGCGCTGTGGCACGCTCTGGCGCCGTGGATTTCTGTTTCGTGGCGCGCCGCGAGTTCGTGCCGCGTATTCAGGAAGGTCACGCCACGCTGTGGCACGCGCTGCTCCAGTTGACGCACGATGTGCTCGGACCACGCATGGAGGCCGTCGCGTGACGATGCGTTTCGTGGACGAGTATCGCACGCCGGAGGGCATCGCGCGGCTCAGCGCCGAGATCGTGCGGCTTGCGCATGGCCGGAGTGTGAAGCTCATGGAAGTGTGCGGCGGGCATACGCACGCGATTTACAAGCATGGTCTCCAGGATCTGCTGCCAGAGAACGTGGAGCTCGTGCATGGCCCTGGCTGTCCCGTGTGCGTGATTCCCATGGGGCGCATCGACGACGCGGTGGCGATTGCTCGCACACCCGGCGTGATCTTCGCCACCTATGGCGACATGATGCGCGTGCCGAGCTCCACGGGCAGTCTCATCGACGCGAAGGCGGATGGCGCGGACGTTCGCTTCATCTACTCTCCGCTCGATGCGCTCGCGCTCGCGCGCAAGAATCCCGATCGCGAGGTCGTATTCTTTGCCGTCGGATTCGAGACAACAGCGCCTTCGACGGCAGCCACACTGCTTCGCGCACGCGCGGACGGATTGAAGAACTTCTCCGTCTTCTGCAACCACGTCACGATCATTCCCGCGATCAAAGCAATTCTCGACTCGCCGGGCATGTCGCTGCAGGGCTTCATCGGGCCGGGCCACGTGAGCACGATCATCGGCATCCATCCGTTCGAGTTCATTCCACGCGACTACGGGCTACCCATTGTCGTGAGCGGATTCGAGCCGGCGGACATCCTTCAGTCGGTGGTGATGATTCTTCGCCAGCTCGCGAGCGGGACGCCCGCGGTCGAGAATCAGTACGCGCGCGTGGTGCGCGATGGCGGCAACCGGCGCGCCATGGAGATGCTCGGCGAGACGATGATGCTGCGCCCGTTCTTCGAGTGGCGAGGACTCGGTTTCATCTCGCAGAGTGCGCTCGCCATCCGGCCCGAGTTTTCCGAGTTCGACGCGGAGGCGCGGTTCACGGTGCCGAACGTGCGCGTCACCGATCCCAAAGCCTGCCAGTGCGGCGAGGTGCTCAAGGGCGCCATCAAGCCATGGCAGTGCAAGGTGTTCGGCACCGCGTGCACGCCGGAGACGCCGATTGGCTCGTGCATGGTGTCTCCGGAAGGCGCCTGCGCCGCGTACTACAACTACGGGCGGTATTCGCTCATGCGGCAGGGTGCGGCCGCGCCGTTGCCGCTGGTGCCCGCATGAGCGGAACCAGCCGTATCGAATCGTCGCTGCCAGCACAACTCGGCAGGATGGAGCGCGCGCGCATCGTACGCGATGGTGCGCCGCGCATGCGCGACGAGCACATCACGCTGAGTCACGGCAGCGGCGGGAAGGCGAGCCATGCGCTGATCGAGTCGCTCATTCTGCCGGCGGTCGCCAATCCGCTGCTCGACGGCGGCGCGGACGCGGCGGTGTTCACGAACGGCGCGGGCGGAGAGCGAATGGCGCTCACCACGGATAGCTACGTCGTCAGCCCCCTGTTCTTCCCCGGCGGTGATATCGGAACGCTCGCCGTCCACGGGACGATCAACGATCTGGCGGTGTCGGGTGCGCGTCCGCTCGCGTTGTCGGTCTCGTTGATACTCGAGGAAGGGCTCGACATGGCGATTCTGCGCCGGGTTGTCGAGTCGATGGCACGTGCCGCCGCAGTGGCCGGCGTGCCGATCGTTACCGGCGACACCAAGGTCGTGCACCGCGGCAAAGCCGACCAGCTGTTCATCACGACGAGCGGGGTGGGGATCGTGGGTGCCGGTGTTCGCCTCGACATGAGCACGGTACAGGTGGGTGACGTCGTCCTCCTGAGCGGATACATCGGCGATCACGGGATGGCCGTGATGTTGGCGCGCGAAGCGCTCGAGTTGGACGCCGAGATCGAGAGTGACAGCGCGCCGCTGCATGGCCTCGTCGCTGCGCTCCTCGCAGCGGCGCCGGATACGCGCGTCATCAAGGATCCAACCCGCGGAGGCGTGGCCAGTGCGCTCAATGAGATCGCCGCGAGAACGCATCTCGCCATCAGCATCGACGAAGAGCACGTCCCCGTGCGACAGCCGGTGCGCGGGGCGTGCGAGATACTCGGGTTGGAGCCGCTCCACATCGCGAACGAGGGCAAGCTCGTCGCCATCGTGCCTCGCGAGCAGGCGCCGGCTGCGTTGCGTGCGCTGCGCGGACACGAGTTCGGCGCGGACGCTGCCGTCATCGGCGAGGTGATCGCGCAGCCGGAGGGGATGGTGTTGTTGCGAACGGGCATCGGTGGCTCCCGCGTGCTCGACATGCTTGTCGGGGATCCGTTGCCGCGGATTTGTTAGGCGTGATCGCACGGGGGATGGCGAGGAGGGAACGACCCATATGCATCAACACGTTGAAGACAGACACAAACGGAATGCACGGACGTAACGGATAATGCAGTGCTTTGGTGGTTTTGCTGGTTCCGTCAAGGTTCGTGACGTCCGTTCAATCCGTATTCCCATTGTTGTAAGTCGAAAGATGGGCCACATCGTTTGACACGAACGCTGGTACTCGAAACACACGGCACGCAACAACTCCGAGGAGCACGCGACATGGCGACAGAGACCGGCGACAAGATGCGAGGCGGGCAACCGGCCATTGCCGAGACGCTGCCCGAGCACAAACCAGAGCGGCTGCCCCTCGGTCCGCTCAAGAACATTCATGTGTTCTGGATGGCGGGCATGAGTTGCGATGGCTGCACCATCACCGTCGCCGGCGCGACGAACCCGGGCATCGAAGGGCTGCTCGCCGGCACCGTGCCCGCGATGCCCAAGGTGTTGCTGCATCATCCGGTGCTTTCCGTGGAGGCGGGCGCGGAGTTCATGGCGACGTTCAAGCAGGCACACGCCGGCACGCTCGGCGATCCGTACGTCGTCGTCTTCGAGGGCTCTGTGCCGGATGAGCGCATCGCGGCACGCACGGGTGGATACTGGTCGGCCATGGGTTCGGAGCTGATGTCGGGCGAAGCGGAGGGCGGCAAGTCGGCGATGGTGCCGACGACTGAATGGCTCACGCGACTCGCACCCGGCGCCGCCGCGACGATCGCCATTGGCACCTGCGCGACGTGGGGCGGCATTCCGTCAGCCGAAGGCAACCCCACCGGCTCGATGAGCGTCATGGACCACCTCGGCAAGGACTATCGGAGCGCGTTCGGTCTGCCGGTGATCAACATCCCGGGCTGTGCACCGCAGGGCGACAACTTCACCGAGACCGTATTCGCGATTCTGCTGTTCCTTCAGGGACTCGGACCCTTGCCGGCTTTCGACGAGCTCGGACGTCCGTCGTGGCTCTATGGAGAGACCGTGCACCGCGGATGTAACCGCGCGGGATACTACGAGGAGGGGGTGTTCGCACACGAGTACGGCGGTGCCGAGTGCCTCGTGGAGATCGGGTGTTGGGGCCCGGTGGTGAATTGCAACATCGTGAAGCGCGGCGCCATCAACCATATGGGCGGTTGCATGGAAGCGGGCGGCGTGTGCATTGCCTGCACGATGCCCGGATTCCCGGACAAGTTCTCGCCGTTCTACAAGGCACCTCCCGGCGGCATCATCTCCACCACGATGTCGCAAGGCGTCGGCGGCGTGATTCGGCGACTGAGGCGATTGAGCAACCGCCACGCGAACCGCGAGCACCGATGGGACGTGACGCACGAGGTGCCGAGCGGGTGGGCGAACGTCCCGGGCGTGACGGCGGGGCTCAAGGTGATGGAGCTCTTCTATCAGAAATGGCAGCACTGGGGCGCGCGAAAGCCGGGCAGGCGAGCAGGTGAAGAGGAGTGGCTGTGGGGCGCGACACGGCCCGGCAAGCCGAGCGACTACCACGACACGAGCGTATCGGAGGGACGATGAGCGACGGCGATCTCTGGACCCGCTGGCGGATGTGGATGGTGCTCGCCGTGGTCATCATCCTCGTTGCGGCAGTGCTGCTCATCATGATCTGGCGCACGGCGCGCGGCATTTATGCGGAAGCACTCCGCGCGCTCAAAGCCGCGGAGAGTATTCGCGAAAGCACAATGCCCATCTGGGCGCTCCAGACCACGAACGAGGTCGCGGAGCAGATGCTGGGCACTGTGCAGTCCATTGAAAAGAACGGCGGGGCCCTCGCGGCCGCGCTCGAGTCGCACGCCGGCGCACGCTAACCCACCAGCCCTCATGCAAACTCCTTCTGCCGAGACGATCCGGAACGTTTGGACGCTGTCGCTCGTGGTGTTCGTGGTCGTGCTCATCGTCGTGGCGATCCTCCTGACGCTGATCTTACGCGCGGCGATGGACATCCGGGACGGCGTCGCGATCATCTGGAACGTTGGTCAACGCATCGCCAACAATACGATTCAGCTGAGCCTCTTGTCGAAGACCAATGACGCGGCCAAACGAATACTGACGTCGGCCGTTGGCGTGATCGGCGCGACGGCGGCCATTCAAACCCACGCGGCGGACTGCCCTGGCTGTCCCGCCTGCGTGCTCGGACCGCGGTGGCAGCGATGAACCAGTTCACATTGCTCGCGCTGCTCTCCGTGATCGCCGCGTCCGCGCTGTTCATCGCACTGGCACTCTTCCTCTTCGCCATCAGCGGGATGCTCGAGAAGATCGGCGGCGAAGAGCGAGGGTACGGGCTCAAAGCCAGTTTTCTCTCCAAGATTCGCGTCGGCGTCCGCGCCATCGAAGTGGAGACAGGGATGATTCCCACGCAGGTGACGCTGCTGAATCAAACGCTGACGAGCGTTCGCGACGGATTGATCGTCGTGGATAACAACCTGGGCGGCGTGATAGCCGCCGTCTCCAAGCAGGTGGTGCCATGACCGAGCCCCTCATGCCGCACGCCGTGTACACCATCTGGTGGATCGGCCTCATCGTGACGCTCATCGTGTTCGTTCCCCTTTCGGTGTGGCTGCTGCACCGCACGTACATCGCGTCCAGCTCCATCCGCCGATACGCCGACGAAGCGCTGACTGCCGCCGCCGGCATCGCAGGTAACACCAAGTACATCCCGGCCCTCGACAGCACGATTGCCGTTGGCAGTGCGATGGTTGGCGTCGCCGGACAGATCGTCACCAAGCTCGACACGGCCGCAACCGTGCTCGGCGACCGCGCAAAGTGAGGATGCATTCATGCTGCTGACACTGACACTCATCACCGTTGCGCTCGTAGTTCTCGCGCTGGCGGGATATCTCATCGCGATCGTTGTGCAGCTCACGGCGGCCAGGCGCAGCATCGCGGCCATCGCCGACGGTCTCGAGGCGGTTGCGGGACACACCGCTCCGCTGCCGGAAAAGCTCACGACCATCAACGGCGCGCTCGTCCAGCTGCTCACCGGCCTCCAGGCCGCCGACCGCCATCTCGGGCGCGTCGCCACCGTCTTCAAGCTCGGCTAGCCCTATGTGCTTCAAGAATCTGCCCATCGAGTTCGACGCGCAGGGGAAGGCCTTCCTGAAGGAGGGTGCAGCGAATCCCTATGCCACCGCCGTCGCATCGCCGCCGGGGGTGCCCAAGCAGCTCGATCACGACAAGGTGCTCGAGCTGGTCAAGCGCAACGGCCACATCAAGGACGTCGACTACGATCCTGTGACTCGCGTGGCCGGCGCGCTCGCCTTCCACACGGTCACGGACGTGCGAGAGCGCAAGGTGCTCGAGGCACGCTCCGTTGCGACGTTGTTCCGCGGATACGAAGTCATCATGATCGGCCGCGATCCGCGCGATGCGATCTACATCACGTCGCGCGCCTGCGGCGTCTGCGGCGGCGTCCACTCCACCTGCTCGGCGCTCGCGATCGAGATGGCGATTGGCTGCGAGCCGCCGCCGCTCGGTGTGCTCATCCGCAATCTCGCCCTGGCGCTCGAGTTCCTGTACGATCACCCGCTACATCTGCACCTGCTGGCGGGACCGGATTATTCGGCGGTCATCGTCGAAGGCACCAACCCGGGGCTGCTCGACCGAGCGCGCAGCACGCCGGCCAAGCACACCGACGTGCACGGCTACCGCACGATGTTCGACCTCATGACGGATCTCAATCCGTTGAGCGGCAACCTGTACCTCGAGGCGCTCGCGATGACGCGCGTAGCGCGCGAAGCCTACGTGCTGATTTGCGGCAAGTACCCGCACCCACAGACAATCGTGCCGGGTGGCATGAGCTCCACGATCAACCTGACGGTGATGAACGAGATGTACGTCCGCATGAGCCAGTTCTTCGACTACGGGAAGAAGATCGCCGGCATCTGGGACGACATCACGGAGTTCTTCTACGAGGCCGATCCCAAGTACAAGATGGTTGGCGCGCGCCGAGCGAACATGATCGATACGGGCATCTTCGATGTGCCCGGCGTCTACGACACGACGTACAAGAACGCGAACGAGTGGGGCAACGCGCGCTGGGCAACTCCAGGCGCCATCGTCGACGGCAAGCTCGTCACCACCGATCTCCACAAGATCAACATGGGGATCGAAGAGTTCATCGACCATTCGTACTACGACGAGTGGACGGGCAGCGGACAGAAGCAGCATTTCGCCACCGACCCGTCGGGGAATCCGCTGTCGCCGCATCACCCGTGGAACAAGGTCACCAAGCCGAAGCCCGGCGCGCAGAGCTGGAAAGAGAAGTACACCTGGGACACGGCGCCGCGATGGGACCGGCTCGGCATGGAAGCGGGATGCTACTCGCGCATGTGGTCCACGGCGGTGGCGCAGAAACATCCCGACAATCCATTCATCGAGGCCACGGGTCATTCGCTCAAGATCCGGTTGCCGCGTGGCAAGCTGCCGGAGACTGAGATCGAGTGGCACGTCCCCGACGTCTGGAACGCCTTCGAGCGCAATCGCTCGCGCGCCTACTGCGTGGGATTCACCGCGATGATCGCGATGAACAACTGGATGGCGGCAATGGAGCGCCTGAAGGACGGCGACACCAAGACGTCCACCAAGTTCGAGATGCCGAAGAAGGGCGAGCAGATGGGAGTGGGCTTCTGGGGCGCCGGCCGAGGCTATCTCACGCATCACGTGGTGTTGGACCGCGGGGCGGTGTCGAACTATCAGATCGTCACACCGTCAACATGGAACGCGTCGCCAACGGATCGGTGGGGTCAACCGGGTCCGTACGAGGAGGCGGTGATGAATACGCCGCTGCTCGAGGAGTCAACCGAGCCCGAGAAGTTCCGCGG
The DNA here is from genome assembly GCA_031360095.1 of Gemmatimonadaceae bacterium. Taxonomy (GTDB): domain Bacteria; phylum Gemmatimonadota; class Gemmatimonadetes; order Gemmatimonadales; family Gemmatimonadaceae; genus AG11. The sequence goes on along the minus strand of JANMAY010000343.1, from coordinate 828 downwards.
CGTGGATATCCTTCGCGCCATTCGCAGCTTCGACCCATGCATGCCGTGCACGACGCACATTCAGTCGGAAGCGGGGATGATCACGCGCGAGGTGAATACCTGCGCGTGCGGGCTGGACGACTAGTGCGCGCAGTGATCGGCGGCGTCGGCTATCGCAACCTTCGCGACCACTCGCTCGGCATCGTGATGAGTGACGAGCTGGAAGCGCTGGCCGACCCGCCATCACTGCTCGTGGAGGACCTGTGCTACGGCCCCGTGGCCGTTGCACAATGGTTTCTGGACGAAGCGCGCACCGATCCAATCACGCGCGCCGTATTCATCACGGCCATCGCACGCGAGGATGGCCGCGCACCGGGAACGATCAGTGCCTATCGCTGGGATCACGCGCTGCCGCCGGATGACGAGATCCAGCGCTGCGTCGTCGATGCGGTCACCGGGGTAATCTTCCTCGATAATACGCTCATCGTCGTCGAGTGGATGAAGGCGCTGCCGGACGACACGATCGTGATCGAAGTGGAGCCACTGGAGCATGCATTCGGCGACGAGATGAGCCCCGCCGTTGCGGCGAGCTACGCGGAGGTACGTCGGATCGCGCTCCACGTCGCCACACACGAGGGGGCCGGTCGCGCGCTTCCCGTTCGCGCGCTGGGCGGTGGCGTGTCGCGAGCGCGCGCGAAGGCGGCGTCGTGACGGATGATGTCATGCCCGCCGAAGCGGAGGCCAACCCAACTGACCTCCTCACCGAAGCCGAGGAGCTCATCGCGACGCTGACTGCGCATCCGGACCCGGCCGTCGGCATCGCGACGACAGATCTGCTCCAGCGCATCG
>JANMAY010000307.1:0-3361 GCA_031360095.1 Gemmatimonadaceae bacterium | reverse complement strand
ACCGCGCGAATGAACACCGATGAGCTCCGCGCGAGCTTTCTCGTGCAGGGACTTTTCCAGCCAGGTGCGCTCACGCTCCGGCACATCGATCTGGATCGCGTCGTACTCGGGGGCGCGGTACCGACGACCACTCCGCTCGTGCTCGAGAGTCCGGAATATCTGCGCGCAGAGTTCTTCTGCGAGCGGCGCGAGATCGGCGTGCTGAACATCGGGGCATCGGGTCGCGTCATCGTGGATGGCGCCGAGCATGTATTGGGCAGTCGCGATCTGGTGTATGTGGGGCGGGGGAGTCGCGACGTGTCGTTCGCGAGTGACGACGCATCGCGTCCGGCGCGATTCTACCTCGTGAGCTATCCCGCCCACGCCGATCATCCGACAGAGCGCGTCGTCGCGAGCGCCGTGCAGTCCGCGGAGATCGGCTCTTTAGAGCAGGCGAACCGGCGTCGCATCGCGCGCTACATCCACGCGGAGGGCGTGCAGAGCGCTCAGCTCGTCATGGGAATGACTGCACTGGAGCCGGGAAGTGTGTGGAACACCATGCCGGCGCACCGCCATGTCCGTCGCACGGAAGTGTACCTGTACTTCGATCTCACTGAGGGGGCTGTGGTATTTCATCAGCTCGGGGAGCCGACGGAGACGCGACACCTTGTCGTTCGCGATGGGGAGGCTGCACTGTCGCCTGGCTGGTCGATTCATGCCGGCTGCGGCACGGCGAACTATTCGTTTTGTTGGGCGATGGGCGGGGAAAATCAGGATTACGCGGACATGGAGCCGTTGGAGATGGCGACTCTCCGCTGAACTGCATCGTGGCTTCCCGCGCTACTCCCCGTACGGAATCCAGATGTTCTTTACCTGCGTTGCCTCGCGCAGAAAATCCCGCCCCTCTCCTTCCGCACGGTCGAACCACCGGCGTGGCTCCCACTCGGCCCACGTGCGCTTCATATTCCCTGCGCTCGCGAGCTCCACCGCGCGAACGCCATCGCGCGAGCCGAAATACCACGCCGCGTCGACGTCGTCATGCTCGGCGAGGGTCTTGATCAACGAATCCCTCGGCCCGGTCACGATGTTGATTACGCCCGCCGGCACATCGGACGTCTCCAGCACTTGATAGAAATCCGTTGCCGCGAGCGGTGCGCGCTCCGATGGAATCGCAACGATCGTGTTGCCGGTGCAGATGATCGGACCAATCAGTGACACAAGGCCCAGCAGCGGAACTTCGTCAGGACACGCAACACCGATCACCCCGATCGGTTCGTTCATTGCGAGCGCGACGCCGCGCAGCGGCACTTGATGGACGAGCCCGTCGTACTTGTCCGCCCAGGCCGCATACGTGAACAACCGCCGCACCGACGCGTCGACTTCGGCGGCACCGTCTCCGCCGGTGAGAGACGCGATCCGGCGCGCGAACTCATCGGAGCGCGCCGCGAGATTTTCAGCGATGTAGTAGAGGATCTGCGCGCGGCTGTGACCCGTTGCCTTCGACCATCCGCCAAGCGCGGCATGCGCCGCCTCGACGGCATTGCGAATGTCCTTGCGATTCCCTTCACCAACGTCGCCGAGTGAGTGGCCGTCGGCGCCAGCGATGCGGATGGAATAACCAGAGTCCGGGCGCGCCTGTTTGCCGCCGATGAACAGCTTGGCCGTGCGATCGAGGAGCGGTACTCCGCGATCGGGATCATCGAGCTCCGCGGCGCGCTTGATCGGAGTCGATGATCCTTTCGACGACGCACGCGCGGAAGCCTTGGCCGCCCGACCGGCCGCGAGATCGTCCGATGTCTCCGCGGCTCCATCGCGCTTGAGATACTCGAACATCCCTTCGCGTCCGCCTTCTCGTCCAAACCCACTTTCACGATAGCCGCCAAAGCCGGCTGCCGCGTCGAAGAGGTTCGTGCTGTTGATCCACACCACGCCCGCCTTGATCTTGGGCGCGATGTCCAGTGCGAGGTTGATGTTCTCGCTCCACACGCTCGCGGCGAGTCCGTACTGCGTGTTGTTCGCGAGTGCCACCGCTTCACTCGGCGTACGGAACGTCATGGCAACGAGCACCGGTCCGAAAATCTCGACCTGTGCGATCATTGATGAGGGCTGCACGTTGGTAAACAGCGTGGGCGGATAGAAGCAGCCTTCCTGCGGACACGCCCAGCTCGGCTGCCACATCTCTGCGCCCTCGTCGCGCCCTTGCTCGACCAGTGCGCGAATGCGCTCGAGTTGAATGGGTGCGACGATCGCGCCCATGTCGACCGCTTTGTCCAGCGGCGATCCGAGGCGCAATGTCTCCATGCGTGCGCGCAGCTTGGCGATGAGGCGGTCAGAGACCCCCTCCTGCACGAGCAGCCGAGATCCCGCGCAGCACACCTGTCCCTGGTTGAACCAGATCGCGTCGACCACACCCTCGACGACGGAATCGAGATCGGCGTCGTCGAAGACCACGAACGGCGACTTGCCGCCGAGCTCCAGCGACAGCTTCTTGCCGCTGCCAGCGGTCGCCTTGCGAATGATGCGGCCGACTTCGGTGCTTCCGGTGAACGCGATTTTGTCGATGCCGTCGTGTGCGACGATGGCCGCGCCGGTATCGCCGTCGCCCGTGAGGATGTTGAGCACACCAGCGGGCAGATCGATCGCTTGCGCGAGCTCACCAAAGGCGAGTGCGGTGAGTGGTGTGAACTCCGCCGGTTTGATGACGATCGTGCAGCCGGCGGCGAGTGCGGGCGCGACTTTCCACGCCATCATCAGCAGCGGAAAGTTCCAGGGAATGATCTGTCCGACGACGCCAGCGCCATGATAGCCGGCGAACTCCGACTCCATGAGCTGTGCCCAGCCGGCGTGATGATAGAAATGCCGGGCCACGAGTGGGATGTCGATGTCGCGCGTCTCGCGGATGCTCTTGCCATTGTCCATGGTCTCGAGCACCGCGAGCAGGCGCGCGTTGCGCTGCACGGCGCGCGCGAGCGCGTACAGGTAGCGCGCGCGGCCATGACCACCCAGTGCCTGCCATGCCGGCAGCGCCTTGCGCGCCGCTTTCACGGCAGCGTCCACGTCTTTCTTCGAACCCTGCGAGACCTGCGCGATGCGCGTGTTGGTCGCAGGATTGATGATGTCGAACGGTGCGGCGGGCTTTGTCCACGAGCCCCCGATGAATTGCCCGAACTTCGCGTCGTGCTTTGCCAGCCACTCGAGTGCCGGCTTGTCGGACTCCGGCGCTGGGCCATACGCCATCGTCTCGAACGCTTCTCTCACCGTTGTCATGATCACACCATGGGATGACGGTGCGCCGCGGAGTAGCGCCCGGTGGTCCAATGCTCGAGCTGGCGCTCGATGTCCGTGAGCAGCGCACTCGCGCCGAACCGGAAGAGATCGGGCT
>JANMAY010000296.1:0-8791 GCA_031360095.1 Gemmatimonadaceae bacterium | reverse complement strand
GCCGAAGGCACGATTCGACAAGTCCGTCGCCAGGTTGCTGCCATCGGTGACCTGCTGATACGCGCTGACGCCGCCGAAGCCCGAAAGCTTGCCCAGCCGGAGCGAGCCGTTCACGTCGGCGCCGTACGAATAGCTCGTCGCCACGTTCCGGAACGTCGTGGTGAAGACACCTGCCGCATCCAGCGTGCGGATGGAGCGAACCGCGTTCACCGTGTGCCGAGCGAACGGGGTGATCTGCATCGTCCCGCTCGAGAAGCTCTGCTGAAAGCCCAGCTCGAGCGCATGCGTGTACTCGGGCAGGAGTGCCGGGTTGCCCTGGAACTGATTCAGCGCATCCTCGCGAAACCCGAACGGATTCAGCTGCCGCGTGTCGGGGCGCGTCACGCGCTTCGAGTAGCTCACCTTGAGCTGACGCGCGTCGTCCACGTTGAACGCCACGAGCGCGCTCGGATACAGGCTCCGGTAGTCATTATCGAACCGCTCGCCCGTAGTGGCGAGGTCGAAGCGCGTCACCGCCTGCTCTGCACGAAGGCCAGCCTGTAGGTCGAACTTGCCGGCGCCCTGGCTCAGCACTCCGTACACCGCATGCACCTGCTCGTTGTAGTCGAACGCGTTGCTGCGGCCGAGGTTGGGGACGTACGCGCCAAGGACGTCCGAAAAATTGGCTACTGCGAAGTCATTCTCGAGCTGGCGGAGCGTTCCCTTGTAGCCGCTCTCGAGCTTCGTGCGCCCGGAGAACGTTTTGGTGAAGTCGGTTTTAAGACTCCAGTTCCGGGTGAGCTCGTCGGTGCCATTGGTTTCCAGCCCTGACGCGGGAGCCGGCGCGGAGGTGACCACATCGAGTGCGCGATCGGTGAGAAGAATGCTTCCGTCGCCGCGCGAACGGTTGACTCTGAACTCGGTTCCCAGCCCGTCGCCTTGACGTTCCGACGTGCGCTTGTGCGTCAGCGAATAGTCGAGCGAGAGGTCGTCGTTGGTTTGCGTGCTGGAGCGGAGCGAGCGCGCTGTGAGCGTGCGTGCTGCATCGAGCTCGCGATACAAGTTGCTGTTGTTGCGCGTGAGATCGCGCTTGCTGGCGATCAGGTTGGACGACAGCACATCGTGTGGCGCGATCTGGTAGTCCACGCTTGCGTTCAGGCTGTGCGAAAGCGGCGAGAACGCGCCCTTTACGTCGCTCTCGAGAAACGGGAGGAGTCCCGACGCGAGTCCCGCGCGGTTGGTGTAGCCGGACACCCTGCGCTGGTCCTTCATGAAGCCGTAGTTGGCGAACAGCGTGAGCGCTCCACGCTGGTAACCGAGATTGCCCGATGCGTTCAGCTGCCCCGTGCTTCCACCGCCGGCGGTAAAGCCGCCGCTCGTGCCGAGGTCGGTGTTCTCTTTCAACACGATGTTGATGATGCCGGCCATCCCCTCGGGATCGTTCTTGGCGGAGGGATTCGGCACGACTTCGACCTTCGCGACCATGCTGGCCGGAAGCTGCGCGAGGAATGTTCCGAGCTGATCGCCGCGCATCGGCGAAATGCGCCCGTTGATCTGCACGACGACATTCTCGTTGCCGCGCAGGCTCACCTTGTTGTCGCCGTCCACCTCGATGGCCGGCACGTTGCGAAGCACGTCGACCACGCTGCCGCCCGCTGCCGACGGCATGTCCTTCACCGTAAAGCTGTTGCGGTCGGGAGCAAGCGCGACATCGCTGCGCTCCTCCGTCACCGAGACTGCGGAAAGCTCAGTGGCCACCGGCGTGAGCAGGATGCGGCCGATATCCGTCGCCGCTGCTGCCACGCGCACCCCCGACTGCACGACGGGAGCGTAGCCGAGCACGCGCACCCGAACCGTGTACACACCGGGGCGCAGGCCATCGATACGGAAGCTGCCGTCGGCACGTGTGAAGCCTCCACCCACCAGCGCGGAGTCGGCGGCACTGCGGATGGTCACCGCGGCGACATTGACCGGCTGCGTTGTGCGAGCATTGATCACCAGGCCGATGATGCGCCCGCCAGCCTGGGGCGCTCCGGACACGCCCACCGGCCTGTTGGCGCCTGAAGGCGGACCCGCCTGTGCGCCAACCGCGCTCCCGATGCTGGCGAGTGCCAACATCACCATCAGTGTCGTGCTCGTTCGCCTGGTCATTGTCCGACTCCGCTTCTGAGAGAACTCTCGAGGCCGCGATTGCCGCCCTGCCGTATCGTGCGTGAAGGCAGGATAGATGGGGCGGATTCGGCGCGGACCCCCTCATGGCGCGAGTTGCGGCGCCACGATCCGAGTTGCGGGACTCGCGACATGAGCGCGCGCCATCACCGCATTTCCACCCGCGCGTGCCGCATTCTCCTATTGAGGTGCGTGTCTCGCCCATTCATGACGCCGCGGCTGCAACTCGTATCACTGCGGTTGCCGGCAGTCGGGTGTGGCCATAACCTCTCCAGCGTGCCATCCATGACTGCGTCCACCCCACCCACCGATCCAATCGCTCCCACCGTCGCCACACCGCGGCGCTGGGTGGAGCCTGCGCTGATCCTCACGTTCTGGACTGTGATCGCGGTGCTCACCGCCGCCGGTCTCGTGCTTGATCCCCGCAGCGCAAACCGCACCCCGGTCTTTCCGGCGGCGGCGATCGGGTTGGCGTTCATCAGCTCGTATCTCTGGGCCGCCCTCACCCCGCTCATATTCCGCCTCAGCCGGCGCTACCCCATCGAGCAGGCCACGTGGCCGCTGCGCGTACTGGGTCTGCTTGGTATCGGCGTGGCGGTGGCGGCCATTGTCGAGGCCATCGTCGCGTACCTGCACGTCCGCGTCTTCTTCACGGGACCCTGGTCAAACAGACCATTCAATCCGCTGTTCGGATTCTCCAGGCTGTTCTGGCTCGACGATCTTGTCGTCTATCTGGCGGTGCTCGCGGCCGGTTTTGCCCGTGACTATTTCCTGCGTCTCCAGGCGCGTCACGATGAGGCGGTGCTGCTCCAGGCCGAAGGAGCTCGGTTACTGGCGCAGGCGGCTCGGCTCGAAGCCCAGCTTGCCGAGGCGCGACTCGCCGCACTGCGCGCGCAGTTGGATCCACACTTCCTGTTCAACACGCTCAACGCCGTGTCGTCGCTCGTCGGAAGCGATCCACGCGGTGTCCGGCGCATGATCGCCCGCCTCAGCGCGCTCCTCCGCCACTCGCTCGAGGAATCCGCCACGCCGGAAGTTTCCCTCGCGCAGGAGTGGAAGATCCTGACGCAGTACGTCGAGATCATGGAAATACGTTTCGAAGGACGCCTGCACGTCGAGTCTCGGATCGACCCAGACGTACAGGACGCGCTCGTGCCGAATTTGATTTTGCAACCGCTCGTGGAGAACGCGATCAAGCACGGGGTGAGCAAGCTCCCGAATGCGGACGTCGGCCGCGTGGAAGTGGCCGCTCGCCGCGATGGTGACGTCGTCATTCTCACCGTCCGTGACAACGGCCCATTGCCCGAAGACCCCGACGCGCTGCAAGGGCCGGACGGCGTCGGACTGCGCAACACGCGAGCGCGCCTCGCCCAACTCTATGGGCCCGAGCACACCCTCGTGCTGGCACTCGCGCCTGGCGGCGGCGTCATCGCCACGCTCACGCTCCCATATCACACGCGAGCGGACTTTCATACCTCCGCAGTCAATCCACAGGACGTGCAGGCGGGAACGGGCTCGTCGCCGGTCGCTGTTGGTAAGGTCTGAGACAACTTTCGATGGCCGACCTCCCGCGGATCCGGGTGTTGATCGTCGACGATGAGCCACTCGCGCGCCGGCGCGTCGCGGAGCTGCTCCACGCGGAACCGGGAGTCGAGGTGATCGGCACGGCATCGAGTGGCGCTGAGGCGATCTCGGCGATCCGTGCTGACACTCCCGACGTGGTGTTTCTCGACGTGCAGATGCCGGACGGCACAGGGCTCGACGTCGTGCGGGAGATCGGACCGAAGGCCATGCCAGTCACGGTGTTCGTCACGGCATACGATCAGTACGCCCTCCGCGCATTCGACGCGGCCGCGATCGACTATCTCGTGAAACCGTTCGACGACGAGCGATTCGAGGAGGCATTCCGCCGCGCGCGCCACGCCGTGACGCTCGGCGCGGTGAGCAAGCTCTCGGACCAGCTCATCGCGGCGTTGCAGGTGGTCCAGGCCGGGAGCGCCGGCGGCGCGGCAGCGGCGGGCGACGTGGGCGACAGAGCGTCAACACCGCAGACGTCAACGCGGCCAACCTATCTCGAGCGGTTTGCAGTCGAGACGCGAGGGCAGGTGCGCGTTGTTCCGGTGGCGAAGGTGCTGTACATCACGGCGAGCGGACCCTACGCCGAGATTCACACGGCGGAACGCACGCACTTGATTCGAGAACAGATGCAGGTACTGGAAGAGCGTCTCGATCCCGACCGCTTCTTTCGCGTGCACCGCTCTGCCATCGTGCGGTTCGATCTCATCGAGGGGCTGACGCGAAATGCCAGCGGCGACTACGCAGTGCAGCTCAAGGGCGGCCTCACGCTGAAGGTGAGCCGGAGCCGCTCCGACGAGCTGGAGCGGCGCATGGGGCTCGCGAAATAGCAGGCAGCGCGGAGAACATCGCGCGCTGCTCCGTCATCGGGGACGTCGCAGCGTGGAGAGATACTCCACGAGATGCACCAGCTCCGCCTCGGTCATCGTGCGCTCCAGACCATGCGGCATGAGTGAGCTGTCCATCCGCTTGCGCTCGACGACGCTGCTCTTCGGGACACGCCGCTCGATCCCGCCGATCATCTTCACCACCAGCTCGGTGTCTGTTTCGCTCGCGATGTAGCCCATGAGCTGCTGGCCGTCGCGTGTGCGTATGTCGTAGCCCTCGTACCCGAATGCCACGCCGGCACTCGGGTCGAGGATGGCCATGTACAAACCCGCCTTCGGAAGCTTGTCGCCGATCTCGGTGAGGGCGGGGCCGAAATCGATTCCCGCACCCTGCGCGACGTGACAGGCCATGCATGTCCGCTGATAGACGGCGCGACCTGCCGTTGCATCGCCGGATCGAGCGACGAGCGTCAGCAGCGGCGGCAGCATCTTTCCGTCAAGCGTCGTCACCGCAGGCGGTGTCAGATGCTTCGATGCGGAGTCCCTGATCGCAGCGCTCGATGAAAACAACACTCCGGCCGCCGCGGGCTTGAGCTCATCCGACAGTCGTCCCGCCTGCACCAGCTGCAGCAACCGCCGCGTGCCCGCCTGTCCATTGCCCATTGTCTGCACCGCCCACCGTCGCAGCGCAACCGGGCGGCTTGGATCGAGCACGACACCGACGACGATCGAATCGACCTGCGGATTGAAGTTGCGGCCGAGCACCGAGAGCGCACGGCGTGCAACGGCTTCGTCCTGTCCTTGCACGAGCGCGGCGAATCGCGGCGCTCCGCCCCACGCGAGCGCGAGCCGTGCCGACTCCGAGCCCGCCGTTTCATTCGGCTTGGCCAACGCGAGACGAATCAGCTCGTCGACTTGATCACGCGCATCGTATTTCTCCACCAGCTCGACGTATTGCGATGTGCCGCGCGTCGCGGCCAGCGTGCGCAGAAGCGCGGTCTGTACGACCGGAATTGCCTTCGCCGATTTCGCATCCAGCTGACTCAGGATCACCGGTGTCAGGTCGGCCGACGCACCCGCCGGCCCCTCCAACAGCGCGAGCAGCGATCGCTGGCGTCCCTCGGCTGCATGAAAGTCGAGCGCGCGGAAGTAGCGCAGGCGATCGGTGCTCGACACGGCTGCGTCGCTAGCGAGCTGCTCGAGCAGCGGCAGCGCGCGTGGCGATCGTGAGCGCCAGACGATGTCGCGTCCCGCTGGTGTGTTCCAGCCATTGCCCACGCGATCGAGCCACGATCCGAAATACGCATCCCACTGTCGGTCGGCGCTGACGCCGAGCGCTTCGAGGTACCAGCGATCGCGCCCGTCGTATTGGAGGGCGAGCTCGGACCAAAGTGCGGCGGCGCGTGGGCTCTGCTCATGGCGCAGCGCGAGCGCGACCTCGCGCCGTACGGCAGGCGACGGGTCGCGCACGAGGCGCTCCGCAATCGGCATCACGTCGGCGCCAATGCGCCGCGTCGCGCGGATCGCGACGATGCGAATGTCGGCGTCGGCATCGCGCGCAGCGGTTTGAAGATGGCGCGCACCGCGCTCGGGAATCGTGGCCAGCAGCCAGAGTGCGCGCGCACGATCCCACTGATTCGTGCCGCGGTACATCGTGAGCAGTGCGCCTTCCGCGCGCACTCCCATCTCACGCAGCCGCTGGTATGCGAGATAGCGCGTCGCGTGGTTGGGGCTGCGCAGCGCGCGAGACGCTCCCGCGGGGGAGGAGAGGTCGAGCGTCGGCACCGTGTAGCGCGTGCCTCGCGGTGCGATGCGAATGATCCGTCCCTGCGACTGGTCGGACATGTCGTGTCCACCCACGCCGGCGTCGTACCAATCGGCGATCACGATGGAACCATCGGGCGCAGTGGCGACATCCACCGGACGGAACATCCGATCGCGCGGCGCATTGACGATCGGTATAACATCACTCGTATAGCCGGCTCCGTCCGTGCGGACGGGAAACGCTCTCACCTCGCCCACCCCTGCGTCGGCGTGCAGGACAGAGCGCCAAAAGCGGCGCGGGAGGAGCGTGCCTTCATACACCGAAATTCCCGACGGCGCACCCGCGCCATTGATTCGCACGTTGGGCACCGAGCCGGGATCGTCCGAGTGCCAGTGCTGCCGCGGAATCAGCGCACTCATCCCGGTGCGTCGCGTGCGCCAGCCTGCGCCGGTCATCTCGTCGCGGTAACCGAAGCTCCCGCCTTCCATCACGTAGTTGAGACGCGTGGAGCGGTTGCCGTCGTCGTCGTTGTCGCTCTGCCACACAGTGCCGAACGGATCGACCGCGAGCTCGTACGGATTCCGGAAATCGTAGCCGAGCACTTCGACACCGGTGCCGTCGGGCTCGAGCCGAAATGCCATTCCTTCCTGATAGGGCGTGTTCTTCTGCTCGATGCGATTGCCGGCCTTGTCCACGATCACTTTGCCGGCGGGATCCATCAAAGCGCGCGTCTCGTTGCCGCCATTGAAGTAGAGCCGGCCGTCGGGCCCGAACACGAACGCGTGCACCGAGTGGTCGTGATCATCGGTCACCGAGGTGAAGAGCACTTCCTTCTTGTCGGGCTTGTCGTCGCCGTTGGTGTCGGTGAAGACGAAGATGTTCTTGTAGGCCGAGACATAGACCTTGTTGCCGAGGACGGCGATGCCCATGGCGGCGTCGATGTCGGTGCCTTGATAGAACACCGTGGACTTGTCGGAGACGCCGTCGCCGGTGGTGTCCTCCAGGATGACGATGCGATCACCCGCCGCGCGCAGCGGCTTCGGTTTGAACTTGCGGTAGTTCACTCCCTCGAGGACCCAGATCCGTCCGCGCGCATCGATGTCGATGTTGGTGGGATTGGTCAGCGTCGGCGCCTCGGCCACGAGCGTCGCGCTCAAGCCCTCCGCGACGTCGAGCGAATCGAGAGACACGCGTTGGGGCAGGGGGATCGCCGGGGTGAGCTGAAACGCGGCGGCGATGGCGGCGAGTCCCGCGCTGGAGACGAAGAGGCGGGCGAAGGACGGAAGCATTGTCGAAACCTCGGAGGTGACGCGAGAGAGATTGTGTGCGCGCGCTCGCCGAATATGGGTCGGTGGGCGTCGCCGCGGGAAGGACGCGGCGGACTACCCGTCTTGACGCCGTTGCGCAATTGCATCATCGTATTGGCGGCGCTGGTCCGCGCCAAACCTCACGAGACTCCGCCCCAGCTGGAGTCCACTGCGAGGCAAAGGGGGGCACACTCCCGGATCTGTATCGTCATCCTTTGCGTTCACCATGGCGCACTGCTGGGGAGTGACCCGTGGTGCAGCCAAAGGAGACATGACGATGCCACGCCAAAAAGATCTCAAGCGCCTCGTTCGCGCGCGCATGATCAAAACGGGCGAAGCCTACACCGCCGCCCGCGCACAGATCGTTCGCAAGCCAAGCGGACTGACGACGTCCAACAACATTGCTGCTGCGCCTCGCGCAGCGACCCCAGCGCATCCCTCGCCCAAAGAGTACGCAGCGCTCGCCGGCATCAGCGACGCCGCGCTCAAGCAAAAGACGGGATGCACCTGGGAGCACTGGGTGAAAGCGCTCGATCACTACGGTGCCGCAGAGATGCCGCATCGCGACATCGCCGCGCTGGTGAAGGCGAAGTACAAAACCCCATCATGGTGGGCGCAGACCGTGGTCGTCGGCTACGAGCGCATTCGCGGCCTTCGCGCGCGCGGCCAGCAACGCAACGGAACGTTTGCGATGACAAAATCTCGGACGTTCAATGTGAATGTGACCACGCTATTCGACGCGTGGGCCAATGCAGGCACTCGCAGACGTTGGCTGAAAGACCAGAATGTGCGGGTGCGTTCGACGACGGCTCCCAAGTCGATGCGGATCGAGTGGGCCGGCGGCGGCATCGTCGCAGTGGGCTTTGTCGACAAGGGCAAGCGCAAGAGCTCGGTCGCGCTGGAGCATGCGAAACTGCCCGATCGCGAGACGGCCGACCGCCTCAAGCAGTACTGGTCCGAGAAGATGGACGCGCTCGGCGAACTCATTACCCCAAGTCCAACATGAAGGCGTGGTTCGGATGTGTGTGTGTGCCGGTCGTCGTTGCGGCGTGCGCCGGTGATTCGGCGCCGCCGCGTAACGACTCCGCCGAGGCGACACTCGCCGCCGCGTGGGTCGTGCGGCCGGACAGCTTTGGCCCCATTGCGCTGGGCGCGCCGCTCGCTCGCGC
>JANMAY010000277.1:0-8923 GCA_031360095.1 Gemmatimonadaceae bacterium | reverse complement strand
GGATGCGGCGGCATCGTGATGTCGCCCCATACACCCGAACCACCGGTGCGCACCTTCTTCACCAGCTTCATCATCGCGTCGACGTCATTGCGATACTTGTCGGCCACGGCGGTGTACGTTGGGCCGATCGACTTGCGATCGAATTGATGACAGGCGAGGCAATCGCCGCCGCTGATCAGCTTCTTCGCTTCGACGTGAATATCCACCGGTCCTGCGCGATGACCCGCTGCAACGGGCGGCGCTTCCGGAACGCCGTCCTTCAAGTACTCCGCAGATACGAAAACGCGCTCCGTAGCGATGCGGCCGCTCTCGAGCGATCCATCCTCGCGATCGGTGACACGCGAAGCGTAACGGATCGGCGCGCCCGGGAAATAGAACGACCGATTGCCCGCGATCTCGATGTCGACCTGCGGCGGCGCGTTGCCGGCGACGATCTGGAGGTCCTGCGTCGAGCGCGCGCCCTTCGCGTCGGTGACGGCGAGCGTCGCGGTGTAGACACCCGGCTTCGCAAATGTGTAGGTCGGGTTCGCGCCCGCGAGCTTCACCGGCGGTGTGCCCATCGGTCCGGTGATCGTCCACTGGTAGCGAAGCGCGTCGGCGTCCGGATCGGACGTGCCTTGCGACGAGAGCGCCACGCTCAGTGGAAGCGGACCGGCAGGAATGTCGACGTCGGCAACGATAATCGGGTTGCGATTCCCGCCGTTGTACTCGATGCGGACGAGCCGAGCGTCAGGATTGCCCTGGAACCAACCACTTCCATACTCGAGCATGTACAGATCACCCGTCGACGAGAATTCCAGCTCGATCGGATTGCTGAACTTCTGGCTCGGCATGAAGCGCTCCATGGACACGAAGTCTCCGTTCTTGTCCATGGTGACCGCCATGATCCAACCGCGCATCCACTCGTACTCGAGCAACTTGCCGTCGTAGTACTGCGGGAACGCACGTGGTGCGCGACGGAAATCGTCGCGATAGAACACGGGGCCTGCCATCGCGGTGCGACCACCGCTGCCGACGAGCGGAAAATCCGTCGACGCGCCGGCGGGATACCAGACGAACGCCTTCTGCGCGGGCGGCAGATCGGTGAGACCTGTGTTGTTCGGCGAATCGTTCACCGGATGCGCCGGATCGAACTGCTTGCCCGGCGTGTTCGTGGCGAAGTCGTAGTCGTAGTACGCCTTGTTGTCGCCGACGAAGTATGGCCAGCCGAAGTATCCGGCTCGCCGCGCCTGATTCAATTCGTCGTGTCCAGCGGGACCGCGTTGAACAGAATCCACCGTCGCGTCGGGACCAACGTCGCCCCAATAGAGAAATCCCGTGCGCTTGTCGACGGAGATGCGATACGGGTTCCGATGACCCATCGTGTAGATCTCCGGTCGCGTCTTCGGCGTGCCTGCCGGGAAAAGATTGCCTTCGGGGATCGTGTACGACGCATCGGGCTCGGGGTGAATGCGCAACACCTTGCCTCGCAGATCGTTCGTGTTTCCGGACGATTTCTGCGCGTCCCACGGAGCGCGATCGGGACGCTCATCGATCGGGGCGTACGCGTTGGCGAAGGGGTTGGTGTTGTCGCCGGTGGAGAGGAACAGATTTCCCTTCGCGTCGAACGTCAACGAGCCGCCGGTGTGACAGCACACCGCGCGCTGCACGGGGATCTCGAGCATGACCTTCTCCGACGCGAGATCAACTGAGTCGCCCTGCATGTGGAAGCGGGAGAGCACGTTCTTCGCGTCGGGGCCTTCGGGTGAGTAGTACATGTAGACAAATCCGTTCCGCGCGAAGTTCGGATCGGCGGCGAGACCGAGTAGTCCGTCTTCGGCCGTGTCTCCGTTCCCGTACTTCAAGCTCACGGCAAGCTTGCCGATCTTGGTGACGACCTTCGTCGTCGGGTTGTAGAGCTTGATCGCGCCTTTGCGCTCGACGAAAAGAATCCTTTCGCCGGGCAGCACCGCGAGCTCCACGGGTTCGTCGAGCGCCTCCGCGAGAATGACCTTGGTGAAGCGATTCTCTTCCGGCTTGGCGCGCGTGTAGTCGAGCGGGCGTGTACCGATCGCCCACTTGATCCCGCCCGTGAGATGCCTGATGAACAGCGGCTCGGCATACGTGGCCTCGGTGTGACCCATGTTCGTGTACCACGCGCGTCCACCGTCGTACTGGTGGTACCAGCTCATCGGGTGGTGATCGCCGTTCGTGCCGCCTTCGTAGCTTTTCTCGTCGATGTCGACGAGAACGTGAATCGCCGGATTGATCGACTTGAAGTTGTAGAACTCGTCCGTGTGCTCCCACGTATCCGGGAAGCCCGTCGTCGACACGTGGCTCTTGTCGAGCACGCGAAACGTTGCCTTGCGAACGTTCGGATTGTTGGGGTGGCTCGTGAAATACGCGCCGGCGAGCTTGCCATACCACGGCCACTCGTACTCGGTGTCGGTAGCGGAGTGGACGCCGATCCAGCCGCCGCCGGCCTGGATGTAGCGCTCGAGCGCGTCCTGTTGCACCGCGTCGAAGATGTCGCCAGTCGTGCTCATGAAGACGACCGCGCGGTACTTGCGCAGGTTGGCGTCGTTGAACGCCATCGCGTCCTCGGTGGCGTCGACGACGAAGCCCTGTTCCGCTCCGATTTTCTTGACGAGGGCGACGCCCGTCTCGATCGATGTGTGGCGGTAGCCGGCGGTCTTCGAAAAGACGAGGACGCGCGGCTGCGAGCGCTGCTGAGCGGCGGCCGCGCCGGCTGTCGCGAGCACGAGCGTGAAAACGGCGGCGAGACGATGCGCCGTGGAGATCCAGGACATGATTGGCTTGGTTGGCGTGACGGGTTTGCTACAAATCGGCACGCTGAGCAGCGGTCTGTCCATGCCTCGACGAGCCCGAAAGTGTATCATTCGGCATGCGATTCACTCGAAGAGCGATGCTCTGCGACCTCGCTAGCATCGTCGCGGCGCTCGCCATTCCCGCTCCGCTCGCTGCCCTCATGGCAGATGCGGAGCTCGCCCGCCTCACCGGGTGGACGGCCGTGCTCCGCCGCGCCGGGCTCCAGCGTCGCAGCATTCCGCTTGGTCGCGCCACCTCCCGGGTCGGCGAGCTCGCGATCGGTACGCCGTACGAGCCGAACACACTCGAGGCATATCTTCGCAGCGGAGGCAGTGCGTCGAGCATGGAACCGATGACGCTTTCCCTCACGCGCTTTGATTGTGTGACACTCGTGGAGAGCTGTCTTGCGGTGGCACGCGTGGCGCGCAATTCCGGCGCGCCCTCATGGAAGCGGTTCGACCGCGAGATCGAACGCATGCGATATCGCGGCGGATCGCGCGGCAGCTACGCGTCGCGCCTCCACTACTTCAGCGAGTGGATCGCCGACGGTGAGCGCCGAGGCCTGCTCCGCGATCTCGGTCGCACCCTCGGCGGCGTAGTGGATGCGCGACCGCTCCGTTTCATGACGGAGCATCGCAGCAGCTATGTCGCACTTGCCGATGAGAATGTCTTCCAATCAATCGTCGCGATGGAGCGCCGGCTCGACGATCATCCGCGCACGCTGATCCCGACGGCACGCATCGCCGAAGTCTCCCACGGAATCGAGACGGGAGACGTGCTCGCGTTCGCCACGTCGATTCCCGGACTGGACGTGACGCATGCGGCGTTCGCGTACCGCGACGAGACGGGAACGCTTCGCGTGCTGCACGCGCCGCTTTCCGGCGGCACGGTGGAGGTGAGTCGCGCGACTCTTCCTGAGTATGTCGCGGCGCTCCGAGGCTCGACGGGAATTCTCGTCGCGCGGCCGACGTAGATCGACGTGACAGTCCTGCTTTCCCCAGCCATCGATCATAGCGGAGATTGGATGCAACCCGTTCGACTGAGCGTTGGTGTTTTGTCCGCCGTGCTGTTGTGCTCCACCTTAGTATTGGCGCAAAGACCCACGCCTCCCACCCGCGATCCACACACGCCAGGATTCGTCGCAGCGACGGAGCTGCCCGACGGCGCCGTTCCACCACCAAGTGCCGAGGGCAACTTCATTATCGGGCCGACGCACACTCCCGCGCCGGAGATGATCGCGCAGGAGGGAGTCGCGAAGGGGACGATCTACACCTTCACGATGAGCTCCGCCGACAGCCGAATCTATCCAGGCATCGCACGCGATTCGGGGACGTTCGGCACTCCTGATCCAACGGATCCGGCAATCCTCCTGGTGCCGACCAGCCATGCCGCTCCGTACACGCGGCGCGTGGCGGTGTATGTGCCCGCGCAATACGTCCCCGGCACCGTCGCGCCATTCATCGTGGGCGCGGACGGGCCCGATCCGATGTTGTTCACCGCGCTCGACAATCTCATTGCACAGAAGCGCGTGCCCGCGATGATCGCCATTTCCGTCGGCAACGGCAGCGGCGACGCCCAGGGCAGTCAGCGGGGACTCGAATACGATACGATGTCGGGACGCTATGCGGAGTTCATCGAAACGGAGCTGCTGCCGCTGGTGGAGAAGCAATACAACGTCCGACTGACCAAAGATCCCGATGGCCGAGCGACGATGGGCTGCAGCTCCGGCGGCTCAGCGGCGTTGATCATGGCGTGGTACCACCCCGAGCTCTACCATCGCGTGTTGACGTATTCGGGCACGTACGTGAACCAGCAGTGGCCGCACAGCAACGAAACTCCGCACGGCGCGTGGGAATTTCACGAACGGCTCATTCCGAACACGCCAGCCAAACCGATTCGACTCTGGATGCACGTCGGCGACAGAGACCTGTTCAATGCCAACGTGATGCGCGACGGCATGCACGATTGGGTGGTCGCGAACGAGAACATGGCGCGCGCACTTGAAGCCAGAGGATATGACTACCAGTTCGTGTTCGCGCGCAACGCCGGGCACTGCGATCGCGCGGTGAAGCAGCAGACGCTGCCAGCGGCGCTGGAGTGGCTGTGGAAGACCTATTCCAGCAAATAGGCTGCGCCGGACCACAGGAGGTGCAGGTTCCTCGACTCCGCTTAGCTGATGGAGACCGATACAAGCATCAACAGATTGAGTACGAACACAAGCGGAAGGAACGGAACTGAACAGAGCAATTGAAAAACGCACGTGTGGTTTCCGTGCCGTCCGTTCTCTCCGTTATGTTCGTTTTCAATTGCAGTTCCTGTCGTTCGCTCTCACAACGCAATGTTGACTACGGCTTCGCGCGCGAATACACCTCATCCTGGAACAGATACCGCGCACGCGGTTCCGGTTCGGCGCGCGACTCCACGTCGATGCGCATGCGCTGCGCCTGATTGCGCGTGTCCACCGTACCGACCGGCCACGCGGGGAGCCCAGGCCCGTTCGGATCGCCAGTCTTGATGAAGTTCTCGAAGTAGTGCTGCATCGTGGTCGAGACTGTGTAGTCGTCCGGCGTCCACGCAAAGACTTTGTTCAGCGGCAGATTGCCGAGCGCGTATTCGATCTCGGCGGAGTGCGCCGCGCCGCGCGCGGCTGGACTTGCACCGGTTCCGGTGACGGCGACCGTCGCCGGCCGAGGGCGGGCATACAGATAGCGGTAGATTGGTTGGCCGCTGGTGCGCCCGTGCACGTCCAGCCATTTCCACGTCGAATACCCGATGAACCGATCGCCGGCGAGATCAGTGAGCGACTGTAATGCCTCCTCTGCCGTGCTGGCGGGAAAGACTTTCGCGGCGTCGGCGGCGCGCTCGCCGAACAGCCGCGTCAGCACCGCGGCGGTATTCTCTGGCGTCGGTGGCTCCTGAAGCAGCGCGCGTGCGGAGCTCTCCTCCGAATTCCAACCGGCGAGCAACGGTACGCGCGCCTGCTTGCCCGCCGCAAAGAGAGTCGACGGAACATCGGGGAAGAACCAGCCGTCCACGTTGGGACCGAAGCGCGGCATGCCGGGCCGGGCTGCCGCTTGGAGCAGTTCGGCAGCCGACAAGGTACGCAGCGCGGTCAACGATGTTGCGCCCACGGCCTCCGCGAATTTGACTCCATTCGCTTCGGACTCCGCACGCGTTGGCGTGGCGATCGTCGTCGAGAAAAACGCCCCGCTTTCTCCAATGGCGCCCGCGAACAGATCCTTTGCGAGCGGCGACGCCATCTGCGCGCTCACCGAAAACGATCCGGCGGATTCACCGGCGATCGTGACGCGCCGAGGGTCGCCGCCGAATGCGGCGATGTTGCTGCGCACCCACCGCAGCGCCGCCGTCTGATCCATCAATGCGTAGTTGCCGGACGAATGCTGCTGCGATTCAGCGGTGAGCTCCGGATGGGAGAAGAAGCCGAAAATCCCCAGCCGGTGGCTGAACGTGACGACGACGATGCCACGCTTCGCCATGCTCTCGCCGTCGTAGCGCGGTTCCGAGCCGTCGCCGGCCATGAATCCGCCGCCGTAGATGTAGAAGAGCACGGGAAGTCCCGCGCTCGGCTGCGTGGCCGGGGACGTCGCAGGCGTCCACACGTTCACGTAGAGGCAGTCCTCGCTCACGCCGCTGTTGCGGAACATCATGTCGCTGTAGATGCGCGCCTGCATGCATTGATCGGCGAACCGGTCGGCGAGACGCACTCCCTGCCAGCTCCGAGCAGGCTGTGGCGGCTGCCAGCGCAGGTCCCGCACGGGGGGCTCGGCGAACGGAATGCCCCTGAATATGCGGATGCCGTTGGAAGTCGTGACACCGGCCACAGTCCCGTTGACCGTTTGCGCCCGGGGAGCGTTGGCGAGCTTCGCTGCTGGTTGCGCAACGGCGGTGGCCAATGGGCTTAGTGCCGCCAGCGCGATCACGATGTGCATCCGCATCAGTGGGTTCCTGTCGAGAAGTTGCCAGTCAGCGGCGCCGCGCCAGCCCTTCCAGCTGCGGCAGCTTCGTGGATCCAAAGTTGACGTTGTGCTCTGCGTCGAGCAGCAGACGCTCGCCATCGAAGCGAAAGCGCAGTGTGGAATAGAACGGCGTCTCGCGCGCAACCAGCTTCACGGTGAATACGCTGTCCGACGTCCACGCCCCGCTTGCGGCAACGGCGGGTTGCGCCGGCACGCTCAAGATGCGCTCGATCCCGTTGGCGAAGCCGCCCTCATTCTTCGCCCACGCGCCAAATCCCATCGCTGTGCGTGTCTCACCGACGGCTGTGCGCACGACGAGCGCCGGGGTGCGCGCATCGAGATCGAGCGACACGGCCTGAATGCCACGCTCATTCGCCGTGAGCTCGTACCACTGCCGTGAGACCGTCGCCGCGATCGGCGAGCTCTCGTTGCCCGCCGCGTACTTCACCCTGAGACCCGTGAGCTTCGCCGCGAGCACACGCCTCGCCGTGGCGTCTTCCGGCAGCGCTCGCCCCGACATCGCCGGAAGGAGCTTGTCCCACACCAGGTTCATTACCGACTGCATGTCGCGCACACCGCTCGTGATCGCGACTACCGCGTCGTATTCCGGCATGACCATCATGTACTGTCCGAACGCGCCATCGCCGCGGTAGGTGTTGTGCCGCGACCGCCAGAATTGATAGCCATATCCCTGGTCCCAGTCGCTCCGCGGGCTCGATCCGTTCGACGTCTGCCGCGCCGTCGCCTCTTCTACCCATGCGGCAGGGAGCAGCTGTCGCTCGTTCCACTTTCCCTTCTGCAGATACAGTTGCCCGAGACGCGCGATGTCTTCCGTGCGCACACTCAAGCCGTACGCGCCCGCTGAAATTCCCTGTGGGCTCGCGACCCACGTCGGACTCTCGATGCCGAGCGGCGCGAAGAGGCGCGGCCTCAAATAGTCGAGCACCGTCTGCCCCGTCACCTTCTGCACGATGGCCGAAGCCAGATATGTGGCGGCCGAGTTGTAGAGGAAGTGCGTGCCGGGTTTGAACGGCACGGGGTGCGCGAGGGTTCGCTTGACCCACGTCGCGTCTCGCATCGTGGAATCGGCCGCGTTGATGAACGACGGCTCCGTCTGATGGCCGGTGTTCATGCGCAGCAGGTCGCGCACGCGCATGGCGCGCAGATTCGCGGACGGTTGCTGCGGCGCCTCGTCGGGAAAAAACTTCAGTACGTCGTCGTCGAGGCTCAGCTTTCCCTCCGCGATCGCCAATCCGACGGCAGTGGACGTGAAGCTCTTGCTCAGCGAGTAGAGGACATGCGGCGTCTCAGCGTCATACGGTCCCCACCACCCCTCGGCGACCACGTGGCCGTGGCGCACGAGCATGAAGCTGTGCATCGCGTCCACGCTGGTGTCCGCAGCCTGCACGAAGCCGAGGATGGCGGAGGACGCGATTCCTTGGCGCTCGGGCGTGCTGCGTGGGAGCGCGGCAGAGCGCTGCGCCGAGAGGGACGTCGCGCTGGCGAATGCCAGGACGAGGAGCAGTGGACGTGCGTTCATGAATGTGGGTGGTTTGTATTGCGTGGTACTACCGGGGCAGCGTCCATATTTCCACGCGATTCAACGCGACGATCGGCACCGCAACGCGATTTCGCTTGGTATCGACCGCGATGTCCGCGGGCGGGCCGCCGGTGCGGATGATCGCGCGGCCGGTTCCTCCAACGAACAGGTGCAGGCTGGTGTCCGCCTGGCTCGCGACGAGGAGGCGGCCACCGGAGAGAATTTCGACGCCGTCGAATTTGGCGCCGGGACTAGTGCCCACGCTCACCATCTCTGTGCGGCCTGGGGTCCACGCGCGAATCGTGTGTCCGCCGCCGAAGGGAACGACGAGGAAGCGCCGGTTTGCCGCATCCCAGGTGATTCCATTCGGATCGCCGAGCTGGATGTCGGAAACAACGAGTGTTGGGCCGCCGCGCACGCGGTAAATCTTGTTCCGGCCAGTATCGGTGACATAGACCGCGCCGTCGGCGTCGGCGGCGACGTCGTTCAGGAAGCCGCGGTCGAGTGCCGAGAAGTCGACGATCGCGAGGAGCGCGCCGGTGCGCCGGTGGAAACCGCGCACCGCATCGGCGTCGGCGACCCAGAGCGTGTCGCCGAC
>JANMAY010000265.1:0-8637 GCA_031360095.1 Gemmatimonadaceae bacterium | reverse complement strand
CCCAAGCGCCGCATGCCAGAGATCGGCGAGCCGCGCGGACGGATGTTCGAGCACCTCCTCCCAGCTTCCTTCGGCGAGCACCCGCCCTTCGTCGAGCAGCACGACATGATCCGCGAGCCGCGCCGTGTGCAGGCGGTGCGTGATGATGACGATGGTCACCGTGGGAGTCAGCGACGCGAGCGTAGCGCGGATCGCCGCCTCGCTCTCGGCGTCGAGCGAGGCAGTCGCTTCGTCCAGCACGAGCAGCCGCGGCCGGCGGAGTAGTGCGCGCGCGAGCGCGATGCGCTGTCGCTCGCCGCCGGACACGAGATAGCCGCGATCACCGATCAGGGTGTCGAGACCGAGCGGCAGCCGATGGAGCAGCGGTGACGCCCCGGCGAGATGCAGTGCGCTGCGCACGGCGTCGTCGCTTGCAGCCGGAACCAGCCACCGCACATTCTCACGTACTGTATCGTGGAAGAGCTGCGTTTCCTGAGGCAGGTAGCTGATCGAGTGGCGCCACGCGGCAGCGATATCCGCGGTGAGCGGCCGGTCGTCAACGTAGACCGTCCCACTCGAGGGCGTGAGCAGCCGGAGCGCAAGATCGGCGGCGGTACTTTTCCCCGCACCCGAGGCGCCTACCAGCGCAGTGACGCCGCCGATCGGTATCTCGAACGTCGCCTCGTGCAGTGCGTCGCGCTGCTCGCCGGGGTAGCGATAGGACACGTCGACGAACCGCAGCGACCGGGCGAATGGAATGGTGTCCGCGCCTCCATTCGTCTGAGGCTCACGCGCGCCCTCGAGCTCCGACAATACTGCTTCGACGTTTCGCAGCGCGGGCACGTAGCGGTTCACGAGGATGAGGGTACTCTGGAGCGACGCCAGTCTCCAGAACAGGCGTGCGTACACGAACAGCAGGACGAGCAGCGCCGCCGCGGAAAGCTGTAGCCGAGACACCGCGAGATACACGATCACGCTGAGCGAGACCGACGCGCCGACGCTCAACGTGGCTTGACTAATCTGGCCTCTGCGCTGTGCTGCAACCGACGCGTGCGCATACGTGCGGGCAACCGCGGTGAAGCGATCGGCCACGCGGTCGGCAATGCCAGCGCCCTTGGCACTCTTGAGCGTTGCAATGTGTTCCGTGGCTCCGGTGAAGAGCTGTTGTTCCAGATGCATGAGCTGCTCACCGTCGCGACGCGAGGCGCGTTGCTGCCACCATGCCAAGGCGAGGAGCACCAGCGCGCACCCGCCGGCGACGACGGCGAGCGTCGGCGACAGCATGAGCGCCGCCGTTCCATAGGTGCCGGCCACGAGGAACGCGAGCACGCCGCGCAGCGCCTGATTGGTTGCGACGCTCACCTGCTGAAGTTCCTCGGTGAGCACGTGGGCAATACGCGCGCCGCGCATGCGCGCCAGCACCTCCCATCGTGCGCGCACCAGCGCGCGATAGAGCCGCTCGCGCAGCGCGAGCGTGCTCAGTGCCTCCACGCGCGCCGAGGCGTGCGCTTCTGCCACCTCGAGCAGCGCGCGAAGCCCGACGACGGCGATGTAGATGGCGAGGAGCGGGACGAGCTGCGTGGGCAAGTGGTCGATCGCGCGGCCCCATGCCGACGCCGTATGCGGAACGCCGCCAGTGACGCCCGCGCGGTGCAGCAACGGCACGAGAAACAGGATGCCAATACCTTCGGTGGCCGCGAGCGCCACGATCAGCAGGATCGCGAGCGCCACGGCGCCAGGCGCAATGTTGAAGAGCGCGATGGTTGCCCGCACTCGCGCGCGTCGCCCTGTGTTCGTCACCGCCGGCACCGAGAGAGGCGCATCCGTCACTCCCGTGAGTATCGTCCTGTCCACGGGGGTTGACGAGGGCGTCCGGTTAGGGGCAACCGCGCGACCGCTCACACGAGCAGGCGACGCGCATAGCGCACTGCCACGCGCACGGGACGAACGAGGCGATAGAGCGGCGTCAGCATGTCGGGAAGTCGTATCAGCTCCCACTCGCGCTCCGTCGGCATGAACACCGCGTGGGCCAGCGATCGTACGCGGTCCGCCCGCGAATCCAGGACGCGGGCGTAGAACGATTGCTCGGCTGCGCCAGACGGGAATGCAGCGCCGCGCACGCCGTGCGCCCTACTGATCTCCGCGATCTCCGCGGCCAGCGTCACCGCTGTGGGGTCGCTGTCGATCGCGCGGCGCCACGACGTGTCGAGCGAGAGCGCGAGCACCCGATGCGCCACCTCCGCACTCACCAGGAGCATGCGCCGAGCGCGAAGACGCGTTGCGTGAGCCAGCACCGCGTTCACATCCGGACACCCGCGAATGAGTCGCGCCACACCGGCCAGCCACTCGAGCCGTTCGAAAAAATGCCGAGTGCCGTGCATCGCGAGGGTGATGAGCAGATCGTCTGGCGCCATGAGTCTGAGCTCGCGGCCGCCCAAGCTGGTGGTCGAGGTTCGCGACATGGCTGCCTCGGGAGTGAGCGCGAACGGGAATTGTGCGGGTGAAAACCGCCAGTGGAGTTCCACGAAGCCCGATTCGCCGGTCCCAAAGGACGCATGGCCCAACCATGTGAAGAGCGCGCGCTCCTGCCGCGGTGAGTGCCCGCCGCGCGGCGCGAGGCCCAACCGCACCAGTGTCTCGCGCGCCAGTGCATAGGCGTCGCGCCGAACCACCACGTCGAGATCGACTGAGCGCCGGAGTCCCGGATCGCCGTACAACTGGAGCGAGAGCGCCGGACCCTTGTATGGAAGCGCTGCAACTCCCGCGGCGGAGAGCGCCCCGCAGACCTCGGTCAGCAAACGCACGAGCGCGAGTGTCCTGCGCGCCTCGTCGCCTGCCGCTGCGCGCACCTGCTCGTGTACATCGGTGCGCGGTGCGTCGCCCAACGACGAGGCGAGCCAGGCGAGCAGCCCCTGTTCACGCACGAGCGCGATGGCGGCATCCCAATGCTCGACACGCGCCGCCGTCGCCGCGACCTCGCCCGTACCCGCGATGCCGGCCGCCTGACGCGCGCAGGCGACGCAGAGCTCCCACGCCCGCGAGCTATCATGCAGCGCGCTCGTCGCCTCGTCATGGGTGGCAGCCATCGCTTAACCGCCCTCCGGAGAGTACGGATCCAGCGTCAGCAGCGGAGCGTACTGTGCGGCTTCGGCTCCTCCAATCGGCACGCCACGCTCGGTCTCCAGCCATGCATGCGCGCCGAACTGTTCCGAGACGCCCGCGCGCACGCCGATGTGCACGCGCGCGCGAACGTTTCGGCGCGCCGCGAGGAGCAGCCCGGCCAGCGCCTGCGGCAAGCAGAGCGCTCGACGATGCACGCGCCGCGCGCGAACCATCGCGCGTATGATGGCCTGATCATCCTCCAACCGACCGGTTGCGGGTTGGGAGGCGAGGACGCGCGCGAGTCTCATCACCGCGCGCTCAACGACGCGAAACGGCAGACTCCACAATGCAACGCGCACGGCTGCGAGACTCACCAACGCCCACAATGCCGCGGGGAGGTCACCTGGCCGCCAATGCTCGCTACGCACCCTGTGTCATGACCGGTGGCGCTTCTCGCACGAGGCCGCGTGCGATGAGGTCAGCCAAGAGCGCCACGGTATCCGCCTCGCACTGTGCCGGCGCCACATTGAACTCGGCGACGATGGTCGCGACGATCTCCGACACGTTCCGCGGTGTCTGGAGCTGCTCCCAGATGCGCGCCCCGACCGGATCCAGCCCGTAGTACACACCGTCGTGCATCCCGAGGATCACGGCCTCGCCGCCCACGGAGGTGGACACCTGGTCGTCCGAGACCACCACGCGCGAGTGTGAGGTAAGCGTCATTGCAAAAGAAAAAGCGACTGCGCGTGGCCCCCGCAAGGGGCACAACGGCTCTTTGCCCCTGTCGCCGCGCGTGACGCGCGAGCGCCGTGACCCGTCTGCACGTCAATGGCGCCTACCACCGTACTCTCGATTGCCGGGTTGTTTGCCCAATGTGCCGCTGGCGTCGTCATCGCGATGGTGTTGGGCGCGCTGCATCGGCGGTATTGGCACCCGTTCCTGCGGCACTGGGGCTGGAGCTGGATCGCGCTCGCGGTTCACGCGGGCGGAGGGGCGGGAGCGCTCGTTCTGGCGACGTCGCGGCCGATCAATGACCCCGCACGATTCAGCTTCGCGCTGATCGCCGGAATTGCGGGCTATCTCCAGATCGCGTGGCTCCTGCTCGGAACCGCGGAGCTCACGTCGTCCCGGTCATTTTCGGACCGCACCATTCGCTGGCTCACCGCGGGCATCGGCGCCGTCGGCGGTCTGCTGGTGATCGCGTATTCATGGGATCCGAGCCATTCGGAACTGATCTTCACCCTCCGCGTCACAGTACGCCGCCTTGCGGTGGGCTCGGCATTTCTCGTCGGCAGCTGGGCGATCAGCCGCGCGCCGCATATCGCCACTGGCATTGGGCGGCGCGTCGTCATGCTCGGCTTCCTGTGCCTCGGTCTTCAGCAATTCCATTTTATTCTGTTGTCGGCGAGTCCGGCGATGCGAGGACGCTTTCCGATCTACCTGTCCTTTCTGTCGCTCGTCGACGTGATTCTGTACTTCGCGCTGGCCATGGGCCTCGTCATCTGGCTGTTGGAAGAGGAGCGCCAGGCAACCATCGATGCCGCAGAGAAGATCGAGCGCATCGCCTATCACGATTCCCTCACGGGTCTTCCGAACCGGCAGCTCTTTCTCAACCAGCTCGGCATGGCCGTGCACCACGCACGTCGCAACGACAGCATGGTGGCCGTGCTTTTCCTGGATCTCGACCGATTCAAGATCGTGAACGATTCCCTCGGCCATGCCGCAGGAGACGCCCTGCTCATCGCGGTTGCCCAGCGCATTCGAGCGACCGTGCGGGCGGAAGACTCCGTGACGAGGCTGGGCGGTGACGAGTTCGCGGTGCTGGCGACGCAGGTGTTCACCCCCGAAGACGCCACCATCCTCGCCGAACGCATCATCACCGCCGTCAAGCGTCCGATCGTCGTGGACGGACAGGAGCTCTTCGTCACCACCAGCCTGGGGGTGAGCCTCTTTCCGCACGACGCGACCGAGCCTGAGGGGCTGCTCAAGACAGCCGACTCGGCGATGTACCGCGCGAAAGCGCAGGGTCGCGACCTCGTGGAGCGCTATCTCCCCGAAGCCGGTCTCGCGGCGCGCGAACAGCTCGGGCTCGAGAGCAGTTTGCAGCGCGCGGTCGAACTGGACCAGCTCGTTGCCTACTACCAACCGATCGTGCATGCGCGCTCCGGCCAGGTGACCGGCGTCGAAGCGCTCCTGCGCTGGAATCATCCCACGCGCGGACTCCTCATGCCGGCTGAGTTCATCTCACTTGCCGAGGCGACCGGGGCGATCGTGCCGATGGGCGAGTGGATTCTCCGTACCGCGTGCGCGCAGATCCAGCAATGGCGCGAGCGCGGGCACTCCCAGCTCCGCGCCGCGGTGAACCTGTCCGTGCGTCAACTGCAGCATCACGATCTGGTCACACGGGTGCTTCAAATCCTCGAGGAGACCGGTCTTCCGGCGCCGTTCCTCGAGCTCGAGATCACCGAATCGATCGCGATGCGGTCGAGCGGACGCGCCGTGGACAACCTGCGGGCGCTCAAGGAGCACGGCGTCCGGGTGTCGATCGACGACCTGGGCACCGGCTACTCGTCGCTGAGCGCATTGCGACTCTTTCCGATCGACTCCCTGAAGATCGACCGGAGCTTCGTGCAAGGCGTGCCCTGCAACACAGATGACAGCGCCATTGCCGCGGCCGTGATTACGCTGGGACTGACGCTCGGTGTCAACGTGATTGCCGAAGGGATCGAGCGGCCCGAGCAGCTCGCGTACTTCGTGGAGCAGCAGTGCGCGGAATGGCAGGGCTACCTGCTTGTGCGCCCAGTCACAGCCATCGAGCTCGAGCCGCTCCTATTTTATCCCGGTGGTAGCGTGCGGTCGTTGCCGTACGTGGAAGCGCGCGCGGCGTCCTGAGCGGTTTCGGACCCATAGCCAGCGCGGTCCCTTCCGGCGAGATTTAACGTGCAGGGGTCGGGTGACGTCGCCCTCGCGTGTCTGGTCAATGACGGCATCTCGTCGTGTCATGGAACCGCGGCGTCGTGTGCGCGGCTCGAACCCTTGCAACGCTCCGCATGCCAGCCCGCTTCCCCTCGCTGTCTCGTTTCGTGTTTGTGGGTGCCGTCCTACTCGCGGCATGCAAATCCGATACGTCTACCACACCGAATCTCACCGTCGATCCCATCCCGACGCCGTCGGGACCGCTCAAGCTGGGCGACGTGGTCTCGGTGAATGTGAACGGCGACAGCGCCTGCCGGGCGCCGGTGCTGCATCCCGCCAAGGTGGTGGCGATCGGATCGAAGGCGTTGATCCTCAACGACACGCTCAATCCGCGAGGGTTTACGGACGCGGATTTTCAGCGCTTCGCGGCGCGGTTCGACACGCTCGTCTATCCGCTCGACGTGGCCAACTTCGGTGATCCCACGGACATCGACAAAAACGGGCGCATCATCATTCTGTTCACGCGCTCGGTCAACGAGCTCACCGAAGCGCGCTCGAACTCGTACGTGGGCGGCTTCGCCTTTTCTCGCGATCTCTTCACCAAGGAAGCGACTGCGAGAACGCAGGCGTGCCCCGCGAGCAATCAGGGCGAATACTTCTATCTGCTGACCCCCGATCCGCAGGGGACGATCAACCAGAATGTCCGCTCCGTCGGCTTCGTCGATTCGGTCACCACGAGCGTGCTTGCGCACGAGTTCGAGCATCTGATCAACGCATCGCGCCGGCTGTATGTGAATACATCATCGAAGGGTTTCGAGACGCGTTGGCTCGACGAAGGACTCGCCCACATCGCCGAGGAGCTGCTGTTTTACCGGGAAGCGAAGTTGGACACGCGGATGAATCTCGACCTCGCTGCCATCCGCGCGTCCAACACAGCACGGTTGGCGTTCAACGCGGACATGAGCGGCAATGCAGGCCGGTACCGCTCGTTTTTGCAAGCGCCCTCGACGAACTCGCCGTATTCGTCGTTCGATTCGCTTCCCACGCGCGGTGCGACGTGGTCGTTCCTTCGCTATTCCGCCGATCGCATCAATGCCACGGATGGCTTCGCCGCGGGCCCCGCGCAAACCGTCACGGGGCAGGGGACCGTAACGCTCTCGCCGGGCGCGTCAGTCGGAGAATACATCGCGACCGTTGCCAATACGTCGCAGGTGCAGGATGCACTGACATCGTTCACGCTCGTGCCGTCCGGCATCACGGCGCCGTCGCCCAACCAATTCGGCGCAGGAAATCCGCTCGCGCAGCGCGCAGCGTTCACGGTTGGCGCCGAGCTTCAGCCCGATGCGCGATTCGAGTCGAGACTGCGGCAGCGCGAGCAGTTCGAGCTCACCGCGCGCATTCCGGCGACGCGCGCGTGGTACGCCGCCCAGGGCGCATCGATGATGGCTGGGTCGCTGAGCCGCTTCACCGGCGGCGCGAGCGCGGCGGATGGCACACTCTGGTTCCGCTTGGTGAACAGCGACACGACGGGGTTCGGTAATTTGCAGCGGGTGTTTGGGACGGATATCACGCCATTCGTTCGCGACTGGCTGGTATCGAACGCGGTCGATGACATTGCCGCGCCCGCCACCGAGTATCAGCAGCGCAGCTGGAATTGGCACAGCATCTACCCGGCGCTCGGCGGCGGAACGTATCCGCTGGTCATTCAGACGATCTCATCCAGTGCCTCCATCGCTTCCTCAGTCGTCTCTGGAGGAGCGGCATATTATCGATTTGCCGTGCCCGCAAACGGGACCGCAACGGTCACTCTCGGTGTAGCAGGAGGCGCGGCCTCCTCATCTCTCCACCTCCTCATCGTGCGGACAAAGTGATGCGCATACAGAGAATTGCGGCTCCGGCCGCTATGCTCCTCGCCGCGCTCGGCTGCGGCTCAGATACACCGTCCGGCCCGAAGGTGGGCCCAGCCGCACGCCTGGACGTCAGCACGGCTCCCGCCGCGACGGCTCCGGCCGGCGGCTCCGGCGGCACCTTCGCTGTGAAGGCCGTCGACGCAGCGGGCGCGGGGGTGTCGGGTGCACTCGTCTCGTTCAGCACCGTTGGCGCTCTCACCGTCTCTCCCGTGACTGCGATGACCGATGCGTCGGGTGTCGCGTCGACCAGCGTCACGATTGGCACCGCCGCCGGCCCCGCCACCGTGCGGGCGAGCGTGACTGGTGTAACGACGGCCGTGTCGTCGACGATCAACATCGTCGCCGGACCGGTGGTAAAGATCGCCGTCTCGCCCAAGACGGCGCGTCTCCTGTCCATTGGCGACTCGGTCCGCATCACGGCGAGCGCGCAGGATCAGTACGGAAACCCCGCGACGGGCAACGCCATCAGCTATCAGTCTGTCACGGCCTCCATCGCTACCGTGGACGCCACCGGCCTCGTGAGGGTGATAGGGCAGGGCGGCACGTCGGCGATCATCGCGTCCTCCAACGGCAAGGCCGACACGACCGTCGTCACCGTACTGGCCGCGGGCGCGTCGCCCTGCACGGGCTTGGCGACCGCGACTCCAATGGCCGTCGGTGATTTCCAAACGCTGAGCGGCGCACAGTACGGCTGCTTCACTGGCTCCACCGCCGGTGCGGAGTACGGCAT
>JANMAY010000202.1:0-2703 GCA_031360095.1 Gemmatimonadaceae bacterium | reverse complement strand
GAGCTCGATCTCTCCGTCGAGCAGTTCTTCGAGCTCGCGGCGCTCGGAATGCGCGGTGGATTCCCAGCTCAACAACAAATCCGCAACACGCGCTTGCAGGGCGAGCACCGTGCGCCGCGTCGACTCCGTGGGGTGCGCGGTGAGAACGGGGCGAACGTCGAGCCGAACGATGGCGTCGAGGATTTCGTCAGCCGTGCGGCCGTCTTTGCGGAGCTTGCGCATCGTCCATCGAGCGGACGCCGGCTGTGGAGCAGCGTCAGCGTCGCGCGCGTACACGCGACTGCGCCGCACACGATGCACCTGCTCGGCCGTATTGATGAGGAGAAAGAAGAGTGTGAAGGCGCGCGCTGCAGTGGCGGTGAGCGGGAGGGGAAGTTCCGTCACGCGGTGCAGCAGGGCGTCGAGCGTGGGAGCGTTGACATCGCCCCGCCGGCGCGCGCGCGTATCGCGCCGCAGGAGCTCCACGGTCGCGAAAGCTTCTTCGCCTTCCAGCCGTCGAATCACGCGGCCCAGTGCGTCGGCGAGACGGCGTACGTCGTCGTGCAGCGGGACATCTTCGGCGCGTGTCGTTGGCGCTGAGCGCAGCATACCGTCCGCGAGCGCGGCAGTTCCGTGATCCTTCACGTCGTTGTCCTACGCGACGCGTGGTGCCGCGAAGTGCGGCGCGGCGACGAGTGCCGTTGCACCGCGCAGGCGCGGATAGCCGCCGAGCTGCTCGGGAATGATCGGTGTTGCCGCCGCGGCGCGTGTGAGCGCGCGTTCGTGCAAGCCTTTGCGCACGATCTGCTCGATGAGATCCCACGCACCGGTAATCTCTCCGCCCACGAAGACCTGCGACGGATTGAGCGCATTGACGATGCCGCCGAGACCGATGCCGAGGTAACGTCCGGTGGCTTCGATGGCGGCCACGGCACGGTCGTCGCCACTGCGTGCGCGTGCAATGAGATCCTCGATGGTGAGCGTGGTTGGTGGATGCACGGCGCCCTCGCGCAGCGGCACGAGCTCGCGCCCAAGATAACGCGAGATCGTCGCCTGATTCGACGTGTACGCTTCCCAGCATCCTCGTGCACCGCAAAGACACTGCGGTCCATTGGGATCGAGCGGAACGTGTCCGAACTCGCCGGCGGAATTGGAGTAGCCGCGAATGAGCTGTCCATTGAGAACGATGCCGGATCCCACGCCGTCGGAGATCGTGACATACACGAAGTTGTCGCCGCTGTTGCCGCGCTGACCGAGCCACATCTGGGCGAGCGCGCACGCCATTGGCGCGTTCTCGATGTAGACCGGCAGGCCCACGCCGTCGGCGACGGCATCGCGGATGTCGACGTCGCGCCAGGCGAGCTGTGGAGAGTTGAGCACGCGTCCGGAGTCCGGGTCCACCATGCCCGGTACGACCAGCCCGACCCCCTCGCACCGGCCGGTGGCGCCGTGTGTCGCGAGGATTCGCGCAATGCGTTCCACGAGTTCCTCAACCAGTTCCGTGGGGTCGAAGATGGTCTCGAAGGACTCGAGCGCGATCTGCGTTCCCGCGAAATCGCTCAGCATGATGAAGGTGCGGCTGAAGCGAATGTCCACGGCGATGGCGAGACGATCCTGCGTGCGAACGTAGAGCATGGTGGGGCGCCGGCCGCGGGCGGCATGCCCGGTTGCCCCTTCATATATGGTCCCTTCGACGATCAGCTCCTGAATGATGGACGTGACGACGCCGCGACCGATCTCCATGCGCCGAGCGAGGTCGGCGCGGGAGACCGGTTGGTGCTCACGAACGAGATTCAGGACGATGCGCCGATTGATCTCTCGCGACGTGGTGCGGGTCGCGCGGCGAAAATCGCGGGTGTCGATCTTTCTCACAGGGCTCCAACGTAACGCCCGAGGGTCGTGGCAGCGCGCCACTTCATCAGCCTTCTACTATTATTGCGACGGATATGGCGAAACGGTACATTCAGTTCGTACAATAGTTTTGTGATCGAACAAAATCCCTGTCGGGGCGTGGTGGCGCAAGACGGGGTACGCAATCGGTGGCCTGTCTGGCCTCGCCGCCGTTCCTCTCCCTCCCATTCGCGCGATGGCGAGTACGGTCAATCCCGTGGGGCCGAGCGTCGGCGCCGGTCAGGGTATGCGCCCTGATGCGGTTCGCATTCACCAAAGCGACAATGTCGCAGTGGCGCTGCGTCCGCTGTCGATTGGGGAGACAGTGACGGTGGCGAATGCGCGCGTGCTCGTGCGCGACGAGGTGCCTGCGGGCCACAAGTTCGCACTAGAGCGCGTGATGGTCGATGACGAGGTGGTGAAATACGGTTTCCCCATCGGCATCGCGACGGCGCCCATCAACGTTGGCAACTGGGTCCACAGCCACAACCTCCGCACACAGCTCGAGGGGATTCAGGAGTACACATACTCTCCTGCTGGGCCACGGCCTGCGGTGTCGGGCGCCGTGCCCACGTTCGAAGGCTACCGCCGCGCCGACGGCCGGGTGGGAACGCGCAACGAAGTCTGGATTCTCAACACCGTTGGGTGCGTGAACTTCGTTGCGGAAGGAATCGCGAAGAACGCTGGTGCGTTTGCGGCAGACCACATCGACGGCGTCTATGCATTTGGCCATCCGTTCGGATGCAGTCAGCTCGGCGATGATCTCTCGCACACGCAGGCGGTGCTCGCGGGCTTGCTTCGTAATCCCAACGCGGGGGGCGTGCTGGTGCTCGG
>JANMAY010000195.1:0-4029 GCA_031360095.1 Gemmatimonadaceae bacterium | reverse complement strand
CGGCCCGGCGGCGAGATGCGCGCGGGTGCCCTCCTTGTGCGCGAGCGGTGGACGCGCGTGCTGTGCGCGCCGGTCGCCGGCCAGATCGCGGCGCCGCACCTCGCGGGGTTCGAGGAGCCGGGCGCCGCGCGCGTGCTCACGTCTGGTGTGCTGCCCAGAGGAAGCTGGCTCGTGAATGCGCGATTTGCGCCGACGCTTCAGGCGCTGCGCAATACCGACGCACTCGTCGCCGGCGACACGCTCGCGGGGATCAGACTGAGCGACGACGTCGAGGTCAGCACGCTGCTCGACGGGCGTGTCACACTCGGTGCGTTCTCGCGAGCGCCGCACAGCCAGCACCCCGTTGCCGTGACGGGGTGGTGGATGCGCGAAGTGTGGGACTACATCGCGCATCTCGTTCCGATGCTCGAGCACGACATCCCCGTGCTGGGCGCGCAGATGTCGCGCGAGCTGCCGCGTACCGCCATTCGCGTCGGCGAGCATTCGGTCTTCATCGAGGAGGGCGCGGTGATCGAAGACGCAGTCTGCTTCGATCTCGCTGCCGGCCCGGTGCTCATCAGCAAGGGCGCGCACGTGCAGGCCTTCACCAGACTCGTGGGACCGCTGTACGTCGGACCAGACAGCACAGTCACTGCCGATCGCATCGCCAACTCCTCCATCGGCGATACGTGCAAGGTGCACGGCGAGGTGAGCAACACGATCTTCATCGGTCACGCGAATAAGGGACACGATGGATTCGTGGGCCACTCCATTTTGGGACGGTGGGTGAACCTCGGCGCGGAGACGACGACGAGCAATCTGAAGAACACGTATGGCACCGTACAGCTGTGGACGCCCGATGGCGTGCGCGAGACGGGACTGCAATTCCTCGGCACCCTGTTCGGCGATCACGCAAAGACGGGGATCGGCCTGCGCTTGACGACAGGCACGGTTCTCGGGGCGGGGGCCAACGTGTTCGGCAGCGTCATGCCGCCAAAGGCGGTCGCGCCCTTCATGTGGGGCGAGACCGGTACGTTCACCGACTATCGACTGGAGAAGTTTCTCGACGTGGCGGAGCGGATGATGGCGCGGCGGCACGTCGCGCTCGGCGACTCCTCGCGCGCGCAGTTGTCCGCGTCGTATGCCGCGCGATGGACGGTGTCGGAATGAGGGTGTGGGTGCTGGGCAGCGGGAGCGCGGGCAATGCGGTGCTCATCGAGGTGGGCGAGAGCCGCGTGCTCGTCGACGCAGGATTCGGCCCGCGCGCGCTGTCGACCCGCCTTCGCGCGATCGGAGTTGCACCCGAGTCCATCGAGGCCTGCATCGTGACGCACGAACATGGCGATCATGTGTACGGCGCGACTCGCGCGGCGCGGCGCTGGGGATGGCAGCTGTACGCGAGTGCAGGCACTGTGGATGCGTGGCCGGAGTTGGCAGAAGCACGGTGCGTTCGCGTTCCGGTGGGAGACATAGTGACGCTGTCGCGCGCGACGATGACCACGTACGGCACGCCACACGATGCCGCCAGTCCGATTGGCGTGCGCGTCGCGTCCATCGCGACGGGCGCGAATGCGGTGGTGTGCACGGATGTGGGACACGCCAGCGACAGCGTGCGCCGCATGTGCGCCGATGCGGACATCCTGGTGCTGGAGTCCAATCACGACGAGGGGATGTTGTGGGCGGGTCCCTACCCACCCTCCGTCTGTGCGCGGATTGCCTCGCGCGTGGGGCATCTGTCCAATCGCGCCAGTGCGGCCTTGGCCCGCGAGAGCGTGCACCGGGATCTGGCGCACGTGGTGCTCGCGCATCTCAGCGAGCAATGCAACGATCAGGCAATAGCGCATGGCGTCATGAGCGACTCCCTCAGGCGGACGCGCTTTCGCGGACGGACGAGCATCGCGCTGCAGGATGGAGTTGTGGGTCCCTTCGTGCCGAGTGCACGGCGGAGCGAGCCGGTGTCGCAGTACGCGTTGGCGCTGTAGCTACCGCTTGCCGCGCGGCAGGCGAACCGTAAAGGTGGACCCACGTCCGGGCGTGCTCTCAAGCGCGATGGATCCCCCCATGCCGCGCGCCAACTCGCGGCTGATCGACAACCCGAGGCCAGACCCGCCGTGCTTGCGGGTGAGCGCCGCATCCACCTGGGTGAATGGTTCGAATACCGCCGCCTGCCGGTTGAGCGCGATGCCCGGCCCGTTGTCTTCAACGATCAGATCGACGGTCTCGCCCGTTGCGGTCGACGAGACGGTGATGCGGCCAGCTTCGGGAGTGAACTTCACGGCATTCGAGAGCAGATTGAGCAGAATCTGCTCGAGCTTCTGCAGGTCCGCGCTGATGCGCACACCATCGGATTTCGTCTCGCAGACGAACTCGATGCGCTTCGCGACGAGCTGCGGCTCGATCATCGCGCGTGTGGAGCAGAGCACATCGGACACGAGCAGCTCCTGAATGTCGTACGTCACCTCGCCCTGCTCGAGCTTGGCGAAGTCGAGGATGTCGTTGATGAGGTCGAGCAGGCGCGCCTGCGCGGAGTGAATACGTGCAAGATCCTCGAGTTGCGCCGGCGAGACCGGGCCCCGCACACCAATCTCCAACAACTCCACGAACCCGCCGATGGCATTGAGGGGAGTTCGCAGCTCGTGGCTCATGGTCCGGAGAAATTGTGCCTTCGTCGCGTTCGCTGCATCGGCGGCACGCCGTGCCTCTTCTGCTTCGCGCACGCGCGTCTCGAGCTCAGCGAGTGCGCGCGTGAGGTCGCCTGTGGTCTGCTCGATGACGGCGATGTGTGCAGCCCGCTCGGACACGTCACGCATGAAGCCCGAGAAGATGTGCTGTCCCGCGTCCACGAACTCACCGAACGACACCTCCATCGGAAACTCTTCGCCGTTCTTCTTCACGCCTGGCAGCGCGACGCTCCGCCAATCGAGTTTTCGCTTGCCTGATTGGAGATATCGCGACATGCCAGCGCGATGTCGCTCGCGCATGCGCTCGGGCATGAGCATCGTGAGCGACTTGCCGAGCATCTCATCGGCGGTCCAGCCGAAGATTTTTTCCGTCGCGGGATTGACCGAGAGAATGATGCTATCGGCGTCGACCGTGACGATGGCGTCCGGCGCGGTGTCCGCGAGCACGCGGTACCGTTCGTCGTTTGCAAGCCGGGAAGGGGTGTCCGGGGTGCTACGGCGCAGCTCGGTCATAATGAATGGGTAAACGGCGTGGTAGCGAGCCCAGGTTGCAAGGCTGCGGCCACGCGGACTAGAGATGCGAAACGGGGGCCCTTTCGGGCCCCCGTTCGCATGTCGAGCAATCCCGAAGGACCGCCTAGTACATCCCGCCCATACCACCGCCACCACCACCCTGCGGCGCATGTCCGGAGTCCTTTTCCTTCCGCTCGACGATGATGGCTTCCGTCGTGAGCAGGAGCGACGCGATCGACGCGGCATTCTGGAGCGCCGTGCGCGTCACCTTCGTAGGATCGATCACGCCCGCCTGCACCAGATCCTCATAGGTGTCGGTCAGTGCGTTGTAGCCGAACTTGTCGTCCTTGCTCGAGCGAACCTTCTCGAGCACGATCGACCCTTCGCCGCCGGCGTTCTGCACGATCATGCGGAGCGGCTCTTCGATGGCGCGACGAATGATGTCGACGCCGATCTGTTCGTCGGCCTCCTCGAGCTTCAGCGACTTGAGCGCCTTCTGCGCGCGAATGAACGCGACGCCGCCGCCGGGGACGATGCCCTCTTCGACCGCCGCACGCGTAGCGTGCAGCGCATCCTCGACGCGCGCCTTCTTCTCCTTCATCTCGGCTTCGGTGGCCGCGCCAACGTTGATCACCGCGACACCGCCGGCGAGCTTGGCCAGACGCTCCTGGAGCTTCTCCTTGTCGTAGTCCGACGTGGAGTTCTCGATCGCCGCCTTGATCTCCTTGATGCGGCCCTGAATCGCCGTCTCCTCACCATTGCCATCGATCAGCGTGGTGTTGTCCTTGTCGACGACGATGCGCTTGGCACGACCCAACTCGTTGATCGTGGTGTTCTCGAGCTTGAAGCCAATCTC
>JANMAY010000194.1:0-8710 GCA_031360095.1 Gemmatimonadaceae bacterium | reverse complement strand
GATGGCGCGGTTGCAGGTGTCTCCGCTCACCGGCTAGCTTTCGCGGATGTTCAAAGGCGCCCTCCCCGGCTTTCGGGATTTCTACCCTCAAGAGCTCGCCGAACGGGCGTTCATCATGCAGACCTGGCGCGATGTGGCGCGGCGCTATGCGTTCGTGGAATACGACGGCCCTCCGCTGGAGCCGCTCGAGCTGTATACCAGAAAGAGCGGCGACGAGATCGTGGGACAGCTGTACAACTTCGTCGATAAGGGCGCGCGTGAGGTTGCACTTCGTCCGGAGATGACGCCGACGGTTGCCCGGATGGTGGCCGCGCGCGCGAACGCGCTGCGCAAGCCGGTGCGTTGGTTCTCGATGCCGCAGCTGTTTCGCTATGAGCGGCAGCAGAAGGGACGGCTCCGCGAGCACTTCCAGCTCAACGTCGACATCTTCGGCTCATCGGACGTTGCCGCCGACGCCGAGCTCGTCGCCTGCGCGGTGGACATCATGCGTGCGTTCGGCCTCACGTCGACCGATGTCGTCGTGCGCGTGTCGGACCGGCGATTGCTGCAGGCCTACCTCGACGCGATCGGAGTTCCGCCCGCTGCCGTGGTCGCGGTGTACGGGGTGATCGACAAGTTGGAGCGAACGCCCGTCGAGGTGTCGACGGAAAGGCTGGTGGCCCTCGGCGTTCCCGCTGATGGAGTCCAGCGCATTCTCGACATTGCCGCGCTTTCGTTCGAGGAGCTCAAGGCGCGGCTCCCGAGTGGATCGGCGTCGGATCTCGCCGTCGAGTTCGAGCGATTTCTGGCCTATGTTCCCACGCTCCTCGGCGGCGATGCGGGCTGGCTTCGCCTCGATCTCTCGATCGTGCGCGGACTCGCGTACTATACGGGCATCGTGTTCGAGCTGTTCGATCGGACCGGGGAATTGCGGGCGATTTGTGGCGGTGGGCGATACGACACGCTGCTCGACTCGTTAGGTGGCACCGACATGCCCGCGCTGGGGTTCGGCATGGGCGACGTCGTGCTTGGTGAACTGCTCCGGTCCAAGGGGTTGATGCGTCCGCCCAGCACCGCCGCGGACTATTGGGTGGCGGGCGATGAAAGCGCGCCGCTCGAAGTCGTGATGGCGGAGTCCGCACGACTGCGGGCCGCAGGTCACTCGGTGGAGTATGCACTGCGTCCGCAGTCCATCAGTAAGCAGAAGAAAGCGGCGCAGGCCAGTGGCGCCAGGGAATTCGTGAACGTCTCGAACGACACCAAGT
The DNA here is from genome assembly GCA_031360095.1 of Gemmatimonadaceae bacterium. Classification (GTDB taxonomy): domain Bacteria; phylum Gemmatimonadota; class Gemmatimonadetes; order Gemmatimonadales; family Gemmatimonadaceae; genus AG11. The sequence continues at coordinate 7,466 of JANMAY010000194.1, read as the reverse complement.
GAATGGCTGACGACAAGAAGCTGACCACGCGCGCCGCGGATTTCAGTGCCTGGTACAACGAGGTCGTTCTCAAGAGCGAGATGGCCGACTACTCCCCCGTGAAGGGGTGCATGGTCATTCGTCCGAACGGCTATGGCATCTGGGAGCGCATGCAGCGCGCGCTCGACGACATGTTCAAAGCAACCGGGCACCAGAACGCGTACTTTCCGCTGTTCATCCCCGAATCGTACCTGCACAAGGAAAAGGAGCACGTCGAGGGGTTCGCGCACGAATTCGCGGTTGTGACCCACGGCGGAGGAAAAAAGCTCGAGGAGCCGCTCGTCGTGCGCCCCACATCGGAGACGATCATCTACTCCATGTTCGCCAAGTGGGTGCAGAGCTATCGCGATCTGCCCATCTTGATGAACCAGTGGGCGAACGTCGTTCGCTGGGAAATGCGAACGCGGCTCTTCCTCCGCACCACCGAGTTTCTCTGGCAGGAAGGACATACGGCACACGTCACGCACGACGAGGCGGAAGAGGAGGCGCGCCAGATGCTCGGGGTGTACCGCGATTTCATGGAAGGGTACATCGCGATGCCCGTGATCACCGGCCAGAAGACGGACGCCGAGAAGTTCGCTGGCGCGCTGCGCACGTACACGTGCGAGGCGATGATGCAGGACAACAAGGCGCTGCAGTCGGGAACGTCGCACAACCTGGGGCAGAATTTCTCGAAGGCCTTCGACCTCAAGTTCCAGAGCGAATCCGGCACGACGGAATACGCCTGGAACACGAGCTGGGGCGTGTCGACGCGCATGGTGGGCGGCTTGGTGATGACGCACGGCGACGACATCGGCCTCCGCATCCCGCCGCTGCTCGCTCCCATCGAAATGGTGATCGTCCCCATCTATCGGACGGATGACGAACGGGCGGTCGTGCTGGAAGCGGCCAACCGCATTGCCGCAGCGCTGGGTGCATGGGACCGTCGCGATGCGGCGCGTCTGCGCATCCACATCGATGCGCGCGACGGCATGAAGCCCGGCGCCAAGTACTATGAATGGGAGCTGCGTGGCATCCCGCTGCGGTTGGAGCTTGGCCCCCGCGACCTTGCAGCCAATCAGGGCGTGCTCGTGCGGCGTGACACCAAAGCAAAGAAACCGGTGCAGCTCGATGTGCTCGGTGAAGAGGTCGCGGACCTGCTCTCCACTATCCAGCGTGACATGCTCGCGGCTGCGCTCGATCGACGAGAAACGAATAGTGTGCGGAAGCCCATATCGTATGGCGACTTTCGCGCGTTGATGGAGGGGCCGGGCGGATTCGTGTACGCGGGGTGGTGCAGCGATCCGGCCTGTGAGGCATCCATCAAGGAAGACACGAAGGCGACGATTCGGTGTCTGCCAGACGAAGAGTTCCGGTCGGCGGACGCACCGACGACGTGTTTGAAGTGCGGCCGCGCATCCACCGTCGAGGCGTTGTGGGCCAAGGCGTACTGACCTCGGGGTTTGCCCGCGTGCACGGTGAGCTCGCCTGTGAAGGCGTGTCGCTGGAGCGCGTGGCGACGGAGGTCGGCACTCCTGCGTACGTCTACAGCGCGTCCGTCGTGCGCGACCGATATCATCGGTTGGACAGCGCACTCGCCGCGCTGCCGCATCGCATTCACTATACGCTGAAGGCAAACTCGAATCGCGGTATTCTCCGGGTACTGCGGGACGCGGGTGCGGGAGTGGATGTCGTGTCCGGCGGGGAGTTGCACCGCGCGCTGCGTGCCGGATTCGATGGCAGCGACATCGTATTTGGTGGGGTGGGAAAGACGGAAGCGGAGCTGCGGCAGGCGCTCGAGGCGCGCGTCTTTCTGATCAACGTCGAATCCGAGATGGAGCTGCGCTTGCTCGATCGTCTTGCGGGTGAGCTCGGCGTGATCGCCCCGGTGGGTATTCGCGTCAATCCCGAAGTGAGCGTCGACAGCTCGCACCGGTACATCAAGACGGGCGAGAAGGGCGCAAAGTTCGGCGTTCCGTTCGATGAAGTGCGCGGTGTCGCGAGGGTCGCCGCCGAGCTGTCGCACCTGAAGCTGATCGGATTGGACATGCACATCGGCTCGCAGCTGTTCCGGCTCGATCCATACATCGACGCCACGGAACGGCTCGTCGAGCTCGTGGGCGGCATGCGCGAGGAGGGCATCGACACGTTCGAGTACCTCGATATCGGCGGCGGCCTCGGCGTCAGCTACGATGAAGAGGAGACGCCCGATCTGGAGCGGTTCGCCACGGCACTCGCATCACGCGTGCAACCGCTCGGCGTGACACTGCTGATGGAGCCGGGGCGGTTCATCGTGGGGAACGCCGGCATGCTGCTGACGCGCGTGCTGTACCGGAAGCGCAGCGGCGGGCGCGAGTTCCTCATCACCGACGCGGGGATGACGGAGCTCATTCGGCCGTCGCATTACGACGCATTCCACCGAATCGAAAGTGTTCGCCCGGTTGCGGGTAAGATGCGCGCCGACGTTGTTGGGCCGGTGTGTGAGAGCGGTGATTTCCTCGCCCTCGACCGCGAAATGGATGAAGCCAACGCCGGGGATCTTCTCGCCGTGTACGACGTGGGCGCGTATGGCTACGTCATGGCGTCCAACTACAACTCACGTCCGCGCGGCGTCGAGGTGCTTGTGGACGGCGAGCGATTCGCCGTCGTGACAGCGCGCGAACGAAATGAGGATCTCGTGCATCTCGAGCTGGATGACCCTGAGTGGAGAGAAGGCTGATGCGCGTAGGACTTCTGGCCGACAGCCACGACCGCATTCCCGCCATCGCCGAGTTCGTACGGTTGTTTCAGGCGTCGGGCGTGTCGATGCTGCTGCATGCCGGTGATTACTGCGCTCCCTTCGCGCTGCGCCCGATCGAGGAAGCGAGCATGTCGCTCGCCGGCGTGTTCGGCCGCAACGATGGGGATACGCAGGGACTGCTCGCCAAGGCGACCGCCGGATTCGGTGCCGAGTTGTTCGAGGGGCCGCACAGCTTCGAGCTCGGAGGCCAGCGCATTCTGGTCGTGCACGACATCGGTGATGTGCAGCCGCGCAGCATCGAGGGCCACAGCATCGTCGTGCATGGTTTCACGCACGAGCAAGCGATGAAGACGCGTGGCGACACGCTCATCGTCAACGCAGGCGAGTGCTGCGGGTGGCTCTACGGCACGCCCAAGGCCGCGATCCTCAACCTCGACGACAAGACGGTGGAGTTTCTCAGCCTCGATCCCGCGCATTGGACCACATGACGGCCGCGCCGCTCGGCCGCATTCTGATTCTCGACTACGGATCACAGTACACCCAGCTCATCGCCCGTCGCGTCCGGGAAGCCCGCGTGTATTCGGAGATTCATCCTCCCACGCGTTCGCTGGAGTGGATACGGGAGTGGCGGCCGAGCGGAATCATTCTCAGCGGCGGGCCGAATTCCGTGTACGGCGAGAACGCGCCGCTGGCCGACCCCGCGATGTTCGACATCGCACCAGTGCTCGGCGTGTGCTACGGCATGCAGATGATCGCGTATCTGCTTGGCGCGACGGTGACGCGGGGTGGGCAGCGCCAGTACGGCCGCGACGAGATTCGCACGCGACTCGACAGCCCGCTCTTTCGCGGCTTTGCGCCTGGCGAGGCGACGACCGTGTGGATGAGCCACGGCGATCACGTCGAGAGTGCACCAGCAGGGTTTCGCATCACGGCAACGAGCGCCGAGAATTCGATCGCGGCGTTCGAGCACGAGTCGAAGCCCATCTACGCGGTACAGTTTCATCCGGAGGTCGCGCACACCGCGCGGGGCAGCGAAATCATTGCGAATTTTCTCGTCGAGATTTGTCATGCGCCGCCGACCTGGACTCCTGGTGCGTTCATCGAGGAGGAAGTGGCGAAGGTCCGGCAGCAGGTGGGCGGCGCGCAGGTGATCTGTGGGCTGTCCGGCGGCGTGGATTCGTCCGTTGCCGCTGCGCTCGTGCATCGTGCCGTCGGCGATCAGCTCACGTGCGTCTTTGTGGATACCGGGCTGCTTCGGCTTCACGAGCGCGAGCAGGTCGAGCGCACGATGCAGAAGCATCTCGGCATCAAGCTCGTGACGGTCGACGCCTCGCGCCGGTTCCTCGACGCGCTGAAGGACGTGGAGGAGCCCGAGGCAAAGCGGCGCGCCATTGGTCACACGTTCATCGATGTGTTCGAGGAAGCGACGGCGAGCGCGGGCACACACGCCAAGTTTTTGGTACAGGGAACGCTGTACCCCGATGTGATCGAGAGCTCGTCACCGACCGGCGGCCCGTCGGTCACCATCAAGACGCACCACAACGTGGGCGGCCTGAAGCCGGACATGAACTTCTCCCTCATCGAGCCGCTGCGCGAGTTGTTCAAGGACGAGGTGCGCAACGTGGGGCGCGAGCTCGGCTTGCCGGAGGAGATGGTTGGCCGGCATCCCTTTCCAGGACCGGGGCTCGCGATTCGGGTGCTGGGACCTGTCTCTGAGCCTGCGTTGCACGTGCTCCGTCTTGCGGACTCCATTTACTTGGAGGAGATTCGGCGAGCGAATCTGTACGACGAGATCTGGCAGGCGTTCGCCGTGCTCCTCCCCGTTCGCTCCGTTGGTGTGATGGGCGACGAGCGCACGTACGACAATGTCGTGGCGCTGCGCGCCGTTACCAGCACGGACGGCATGACTGCCGATTGGTATCCCTTTCCACACGACGTCATGGCGCGAATCAGCAATCGCATCATTCGTGAAGTCGGCGGCGTCAATCGAGTCGTCTACGACGTCAGCTCCAAGCCACCCGCCACGATCGAGTGGGAGTGATGTCGGACGATCGGCGCATCGCCGAGCGTCGCACACTGGCTCTGCGCGGCCCGGGCGCCGGCGGCTTCACGCCGGCGCAGTCGCTCGCCGCGTCGAATCCCTGCCTGAACTGCGGCACGAACATCCAGCTGGCCTATTGTCCCGAGTGCGGTCAGCGTGAGATCGACCCCGATCCGACGCTCCGAGAATTCCTTCGCGAGCTCGCGGAAGAAATGCTGCACTGGGACGGCAAGCTGCTCACCACGTTTCGTCTGCTCATCGCTGCGCCGGGACAGCTCACGCAGGAGTATCTCACCGGCCGGCGCGTGCGCTACATCTCGCCGCTTCGTGTGTACCTCGCGTGTAGCGTGCTCTACTTCTTCTTGTCGGCCATGATTCCCAAAGTGCCGTCGCGGATACAGCCGGGGCACACGGGGCTCGCGCAATTTGGCAACATCACGCTGACCATCGACGGGTCCTCGCCACTGCAAAAAAAGCTGGATTCCGCGAAGCCAGTCAATACGACGGGCGGCGCCGCTGGCGATGCGCTTCGCAAAGCCGTGCGTTCCGAGACACTCGCGGCCGCCATTCCGAAGCTGATGTTCGTGCTGCTTCCGATCTTCGCCGCGCTGATGGGCATTGGATTTCGCAACCGGCGGCGGCGCTATCCGCAGCATCTTGCATTTGCGCTGCACGTCCATGCGGTGCTGTTTCTTGGACTGGCCGTAATGCTCGCGGGACGAGTTTCGCCGCTGTTGCGCACTGGGTCGTCGCTCATGATCGGCGGCCTACTCGGTGCCTATCTCATGATCGCAGCGAAGCGCGTCTACGGCGGGAACTCGGCCGAAGTGATGGTGCGGCTTCTGGGTGTCTTTGGTGCCTACTTTCTCGCCTTCGCCGCGACGATGGTTGCCGCGTACGCGGCGATCGACTTATTCGCCTGAGCTAAACGCCCTTCTCCTTCAATAGCTCGAGAAACTGCTTCGGCTCGGTGAGGCCAAGGAGCCGCTGGGGAACGTCGGGCTCCTTTGAGAACTGCGCGATCTTGCCGAGCACCGGCAGATATTGATTGGAGACTTCGAGCGGCGGCGCGACGATGAGGAAGAAGAAGTTGACCGGTTTCTCGTCGATCGCCTTGAAGTCCATCCCATGCGATTTCCGACCGAATGCCACACGGAGCTTGTTCACCACGAGTGAGCGGCAGTGCGGGATCGCGATTCCGCGTCCAATCCCCGTAGAGCCAAGATTTTCGCGGCGCTTCAGCATTTTGTACAACATGCCGTCCGACTTTTCGTCGAGCGCGAGCAGGCCGATGAGCTCCTTGAGCACATCGTCCTTCGTCTCGCCTTCGAGCTCGAGCTTGATCGCGTCCTCGCTGAAGAACTCGCGCAGTTCCATCTCGGGCAGTCCGGTGCTGGGCAGTGCAGGAAGCCGCCGCGGCGGCGCTTGTCGTCGTCGAACCGCGAAACGTACCCGCGCGCGATGGGGATTGTCAAACCGTGTCGTTGCTTGCACTTCCGCGATTCGGTAACTTCCGGGATGCGCTTTCCGTTCACCCTGGACGTTCCCGTCCCACTGTATCTCGCGCCGATGGCTGGTGTGTCGGAGTCGCCCTTCAGGCAACTCTGCCACGAGCACGGGGCGGATGTCGTGGTCACGGAGTTTCTGTCTGCGGAGGGGATTCGGCGCGAGAACGAGGCGACGATACACAAGCTGTCGTTCGGGCCGGGTGAGCGGCCCATTGGCGTCCAGATCTTCGGCGCCGATCCGGTGGCGATGGGGGAGGCGGCGCGCTACGTGTCGGACGTTTTCGAGCCGGAATTCATCGACATCAACTTCGGCTGTCCGGTGAAGAAAGTCGTGAAGCGGAACGGCGGCTCAGGCTGCCTTCGCGACCTCGATCTCGTGCAACAGGTGATCCGTTCCGTTGCCTCCGCGACGCACCTTCCGGTGACGTGCAAGATCCGCAGCGGCTGGAACGAAGAGATGCGAGATCCCGTGTCGATCGCATTGCGCTGTCAGGACGCCGGTGTGCGTGTGCTCGCGCTGCATCCGCGTACGCGCACGCAGATGTACTCGGGCAGCGCGCGCTGGGAGGAGATCGCCGCCGTCGTGGCGGCGCTCGACATCCCGGTGCTCGGCAACGGCGACATCAAGACCGCGGAAGACGCCGTGCGCATGCACGCGCAGACGGGATGCGCCGGCATCATGATCGCGCGGGGCTCGTACGGGCAGCCGTGGATCTTCAATCAGGTGAAGGATCTTCTTGCGGGCCGGCCCAAGCGCCCGGCGCCGCGCGTGGCTGACCGATTTGCGATTGCGCTGGATCACGCACGTAAAGTGATGGCCTATGAGACAGATCCCCGTGGCGCGGCCATCGAATTCCGCAAGCACCTCGGCTGGTATTCACGTGGGCTGCACGGCGGCGCGGAGCTGAGAAAGAAGCTGTATGCCGTGACGTCGTTCGGTGAAGTCGAGGGAATTTTTGCCGAGTATCTCTCGCACGCGGATCGATTCGGCTGGACAGTGCACGACGAGACCAATATCGGCGTCGCGGACGATCTCACCGCGGACGCCGCATGAGACGCGAGCGGGTGCGCGACCTGCTCACCCGCGTGCGAGAAGGCTCGCTTCCCGTCGACGGCGCGCTCGATTCGCTTGCCGCCGATCCCGTCGAGTCGCTGGGAT
>JANMAY010000167.1:0-2913 GCA_031360095.1 Gemmatimonadaceae bacterium | reverse complement strand
TGTCGCGCTGGTGTCGAACACCGTGAAGAAATTCAAGTCGCCCGGCGCCTTCACGCGCAGCAGATCCTTCCGAAACTGCTTCAGCGCGAGATAGCCGCCCTTCATCTCCCCTCGGCCCGTGACGCGCAGCGAGTCGAGCGGACCCACGGCAACCACCGACGCGTCGGCATCGACGAGACCGCGCGGCGAATCGAACACGCGGAGATCGCGGCCCGACGCGCTCATGCGCACGAAGGGATGCTTCCGGTCAGAAAGATCGACCACGCCACTCGCGCGAAAAGGGCCACGGGCGAGCGCCGTCAGCGAATCGAGCACCAGCGTGTCGCCGCGGAGATGCAGATCTGCGACACCATTGGTGACACGCATACCCGTAGTCGCCAGCGACATCCTGAACCCGGCATCGCGCAGCGCGGCATTTCCGCTGTACGCGGGAGTCTTCCAACTGCCGCGCACGTGGACGTCGCCGGCAACGAGTCCGTGCAGATCCTCGAAGGTCCGCGAGCGGATGGGAAGTGCGGCCAACGCAAGGCTGTCGAGCATCACATCGGCGATGAGTGCGCCAGCGATCTGTCGCGAGCCATGTACCGTGGCAAGGGAGAGATCGAGCGGCAACGATGCGGTCGCCGCGAGAACCCGGCGGCCAGTGCTGTCGCGCGCCGCACCGTCGACCGCAAGCCGACGAGCGGCGTAGCGCAGATCGACGTCGACGTCCGGTGCTCGCGTCTCTTTGTAGATGGCATTGCGCAGCGTGGCAGTGCCCGCGAAGGCTGGGTCAGCACGCGTGCCGGTGATCTTCGCGGACGCAGCCACGACACCGTCGCCGGCCGCATCCCGCTGGAGCGCACGCAATACCGTGGACACCCGCACGTTCTCCGCTGCGACATCGAGATGCAAAGCGCCGCCTTTCGGGATACTCCCATTCGCGAAGAGCCGCCCACTCGCGGAGCTGCGGAGGTCGATCGAATCGACGTCGATGTTGCCCGCCGCCACGCGCACCCCGCCACGATGCGCGAGCCGCCACACGAGCGTGTCGAAACGCGCGCGCAGAGAGTCGAGTTGCACGACGTGCACGCCAGAAGCAGGATGCGCGTAGCTGCCCAGCGCCGCATACGAAACGAGTGAGTCCTGCCGAATGCGGACGTCGGCGACCACGCGCCGATTCTGCCATTGCCCGGTGGCGAGTGCCCGCTCGAATGCGCGCCCACCGGTCTGTACGCCCTCCGCGTCAAGCGTGAACGCGAGCGGCGCCGAGCGGTCGCGGACGTTGCGTGAATTCAGCGTTCCCGTGAGGTGCCGAACCGCGCTGCCGCGCACGACCAGATCGCTGCCATTCACCCGTGCATCGATGCCTGGGGCCTTCACGTTGCCCTTGAGAACTCCGAACGCGGTCAACGAGCCCGCGAGCGAATCGCGCCGAATGGAGGGTAGCGTGTCGGGTAGCAGCGAGACGCCAGGGGTGAGCCCGAGCGCCAGCTGTTCGATGCGCACGGCTTCGGCTCGCCGCACCGAGTCGGCGCGAGCATTGGCAGCCCGTGTGCTCTGCCGGCCGGACGCGGCAGCGACGTAGCCGGTGTCGCGGGTGCCAAGCCAGCGACGGAGCGTCGCGAGCGAATCCACATGCGCGGTGAACTCCAGCGTGCCTGTGCGCGCGGCAACGAGTCCGAAGGTGCCCTTCGCCCAGACGAGTGCTCCGCGCTCCACGGCAGCGAGTGAATCGACACGCAGCACTCCGCTCGCGACGGCCCCGCGTGCGTGAAGCCGTTCGATGGAAAACGTATCGTAGCTGGAGCGCGCGAGATCCGCCGCAAACACCGCATTGGCCGACGACGGCGAGGTTCCCACACCGCGGGCGCGAATGGTTCCGGTGAGCCGAGTGGTTGGCGCGCGGCCGGAGAACGCATTCGCGTTCAATGCGTCGACGACAGCGGCGATGTCATAGCGTGCCGCCTTGCCCGCGAGCACGACCGAGCCCCGACCATCGAGCGTACCTCCGCTGGACGACTTCACAACGCCAGAGACCGTGAGGTTGCGCGTCGTCCCTTCGGCGTGCACTCGGCCCGAGACGTTCCCGCGGAGCTGTGCCTTGGGTGCGAAGCGTCCCACCGTGACGAGCGACAGCGGCTGGAGCGTCGCATCGGCGACAATGCGCTTTCCGCTCACCTGATATCGTGCCGTCCCGACAACGCGCGACCGCTCGCTGCGCTCGACGTGTGTGATGTCACCGCGCAGCGACCAGCCATCGCGCTGCGCTCCGGTCACCGTTGCGCCGCCGGTGAGCGTCCCGCCAACCGGGAGGCGCACGCCCGCACCGGAGACAGTCTCTAGCCGCAGCGGACGCAGATCGAGCACGAGATCACGCGCGTGAATGCCGTTGGTGAAGCCCACTCCTCCACGTGCGAGCAGGTGGCTGCGTCCCGCCACAGCGTCGTCGAACTGCACGTCCGCATTCACCCGCAAGTCGCTCGGCACGCCATTCAACGTCACGCGGCCATTCACCACTCCAGAGCGACGCAGCTTCACGTTCGGCGCGAGCTCGTGAATGATTGCCGTGCTCAGACGTGCCACCGTGAGATCAGCACCGCGAACGAGGAGCTCTGCGGTGTGCCCCGTGGGCTTGACGCGCAACACCGTTGCGTTGCCGACCACCGACGCATCGCGATAGCGCAGGTCCGCGTCGCCGATTGCATACTCGGCGGTATCGCCGTGCAGACGCATCTGATACCGAACTTTCCCTCCACCATCCGCAGGCAGCTTCGGATTCAGCCACCGCAGGTCGGCCAATGCAAGTGGAGCGCCCGTGAGATCGAGTCGAAAGCCAGCGCGATGAAAACCGATCGTGCCATCACCGCTCACGCGCGAGCCGGGCAGGGACATCCGCGCCCCACGCCACCACAACGAATCCTTGCTCGCGTA
>JANMAY010000166.1:0-4930 GCA_031360095.1 Gemmatimonadaceae bacterium | reverse complement strand
CCGCCCGGACCACCGCGACCGCGACCGCCGCCTGCGCCACCGCGGCCACCGCCGCCGCCGCCACTGCGCGCGCTACCGCCGCCGCTGCGTGCGCTGCCGCCGCCGCTTCCGCCCTGACCGCCGCCGCTCGGTGCGCCGCCGCCTGAACCCGAATTCGATTCCATGTTAGAACTCCAGCCCGCCTTCGCGGGCTCCATCGGCCACCGCCTTCACGCGGCCGTGATACTGATACCCGCCGCGGTCGAACACGACCTTGGAGATGCCTTTCTCCTTCGCGACGGCGGCAATTGCCTTTCCGACCTCCAGCGACTTCTCCGACTTCTTCCCCGTGCCAACCTTTGTCGACGTGACCGTCGCGAGCGTGCGCGCCGCGTCGTCGTCCACGAGCTGGGCCGTGATGTGCTTGAGCGACCGATACACAACCAGACGCGGACGTGCCGCCGTTCCCTGCACGCTCTTGCGCACGCGCAGATGTCGGCGAACGCGCTTCTCGCTCCGATTCTTCGGAATTCCGATACGTCCCATGATTACTTGCCTCCCGCCTTGCCGGCCTTCCGGCGAATCTGCTCGCCCGCGTACTTGACGCCCTTCCCCTTGTATGGCTCGGGAGGACGCAGACTGCGAATCTCCGCCGCCACCTGCCCGACCACTTCCTTGTTGGACCCCTCGACCAAAATCTGCGTCGGGATCGGCGCCGTCAGCTTGATGCCAGCCGGTGCCTTGTACTCGATCGCGTGCGAGTAGCCAAGGGCGAGCTGCAGTCCGTACGCCCGCACCTCCGCCTTGTACCCCACACCCACCAGCTCGAGCTGCTTGGTGAAGCCCTTCGTCACGCCTTCCACCATGTTGGCGATGAGCGTGCGCGTGAGCCCGTGCAGCGACTTGTGGACCGTCTCTTCGGACGGACGGGTCACCACGACCTCGCCGTTTTCCTGCTTCAGCAGCATCGCCGGAGGAACCGAGCGGGTGAGCTCACCCTTGGGCCCCTTCACCGTAACGATGTTGCCCTCTTGCAATGTGACCGTGACGCCCTTGGGCAGAACGATCGGCGCTTTTCCAATACGCGACATGATGGCGCTCCTTTACCAGACGAAGGCGAGGAGCTCGCCGCCCGTGCGCGCCTGACGCGCCTCACGGTCGGACATGAGCCCCTTCGACGTGGAGAGGATCGCGATGCCGAGCCCGTTGCGCACGCGCGGGACGTCGGCAACGCCGACGTACTTGCGCAGGCCTGGGGTGGAGACGCGCTCCAGCGCGCGGATCACCGGCTGCCCGCCTGCGGCATACTTGAGCCGCACGCGCAACACCTTCGTTCCGTCCTCGGTCTCCACGGTCGCGTAATCCTGAATGAAGTCGTTCTCCTTCAGGATGCGCGCGACCTCGGTCTTCATCTTCGACACCGGCATGTCGACGCGGCGGTGCTTCGATCCGCAGGCGTTGCGGATCCGCGTCAGCATATCGGCGATCGGATCGGTCATGCTCATCAGTAAAACCCCTGTCCTCTCGTATCCTTGCGGACGTGGAGGAATGAATGTGAATGCGGTGATCGTAATCCGTGAATCGTGAACCGTGATGCGTGAACCGTAGGGGCAGTAACGGTTCACGGTTCACCGTTCACGGTTCACCGTTTACGGGATCACCGTCGTTACCAGCTTGCCTTTCTCACGCCGGGGATCATCCCGAACAGCGCCAGCTCACGGAAGCAGATGCGGCACAGCCCGAACCGGCGCAGGAACGCGCGCGAGCGTCCACAGCGACCGCACCGATTGTGCACCCGCACTTTGAACTTTGGCTTCCGCTTGCTCTTCTCGATCATGGCCTTACGAGCCATTTGCAGTCTCTCTTCCTGAGGTGAATACCCCGCCTGGTATGGCGCAGGCAGGCTTCAAACTGTCTCGCCTAAAGACGCGATCCCTTCTTGTCATCGCCACGAAACGGCATGCCCAGCTCTTTCAGCAGGGCGAGCGCGAGATCGTCGCGTTTTGCCGTCGTGACGAAGGTGATGTCCATTCCATGGATTGATTCGATCGAGTCGTAGTTGATCTCCGGGAAGATCATCTGCTCTCTGACACCGAGCGAATAATTCCCGCGGCCGTCGAAGGATTTGGTGCCGACGCCGCGAAAGTCGCGGACGCGAGGCAGCGCAACCGTCACGAACCGATCGAAGAACTCCCACATCCGCGCGCCGCGCAGCGTCACCGACGCGCCAATCTCCTGTCCCTCACGCAACCCGTAGTTGGCGATCGACTTCTTCGCCGTACGGCGCACGGGCAGCTGGCCCGTGATCGTCGCGAGCTCCTCGATGATGGTATCGAGAAACTTGGGCTGCTTGATCGCTTCGCCGGCGCCCACGTTCAACACGATCTTCGTCAGCGTCGGCAGCTGATGCGGGTTCTTCAACCCGAACTGCTCCGTGAGACGCGAACGCACCGTCGAGTCGTAGAACACCTTGAGCCGCGGGGCAGGCACCGGCTTGCCGGCGCCTGCATGCGGACCGCGCGCCACCTTGGCTTCGCCGCCCTTCTTTTTCTTGCTCTCGCTCTTCGGCGCCTTGGCGCCGGGAGCACCTGCTCCCGCACTGGTCTTCTTTTCCTTCGGTTCTTTGGTCGCCATGTCCTATTCCTCTGCGGTCAACGGATGCGGGGAATGGCATCCCCGCTCTTCACGCTGATCCGCTCCTTGGTCCCGTCCGTATCGATACGGCGGCGCGTGCGTGTGGGTGCGTCGCTCTTGGGATCGAGCAGCATCACGTTGGACGAATGAATCGGCGCCTCGAACGTAACGATCCCGCCCTGCTCCTCGGCCGTGCGCGCCTTGCGATGACGCTTCACCATGTTGGCGCCCTCGACGACCACGCGGCCCGTCTTCCGGTAGACACGTTTCACCTTGCCGACGTGTCCCTTGTCGTCGCCGCGCACCACCTTCACGGTGTCACCCGTGGAGACGTGCAGCTTCATCCGCTCGGAATTCTGCGCATGACGCTTCTGCCCCTTGTGACGGGCGCGATCGGCCTTCTTGTACGTGAGCACGCGCATGTTACAAGACCTCCGGCGCGAGCGAGACGATTTTCATGTACTTCTTCTCGCGCAGCTCGCGGGCAACCGGGCCGAAGATACGCGTCGCCCTCGGCTCGCCCGCATCATTGATGATCACCACGGCGTTCTCGTCGAAGCGGATGTAGCTGCCGTCCTTCCGCCGCGTCTCCTTTACCGTGCGCACGACGACCGCCTTCGCGACCTCGCTCTTTTTCACCGTCCCGTTCGGGAGCGCGTTCTTCACGGCCACGACGACAATGTCGCCAAGGCCGGCGTAGCGCCGGCGCGTTCCGCCGAGGACGCGAATCACGAGCGCCGTCTTGGCACCCGAGTTGTCCGCGACCTTCACCATCGATTCCTGCTGGATCATGGTCGGTCTCCCTTAACGTGCGCGATCGACGATCTCGACCACGCGCCACCGCTTGTCCTTCGACAGCGGGCGGGTCTCCACGATGCGCACCGTGTCGCCGACCTTCGCCGAGTTCTCCTCGTCGTGGGCCTTCAGACGCCTGGTGCGCGTCACCATCTTGCCGTACACGGGATGCGGCACGCGACGCTCGATCGCCACCACCACCGTCTTCTGCATCTTGTCGCTCACCACCAGGCCGGTGCGCGTCTTGCGCGATCCGCGGGTGGCAGCCTGTTCGTTGGTCATTTCAGCCATGGTCATTCCCCCCGCGCGTTAGCGCGTGCTCCCGAGCTCACGCTCGCGCAGGATGGTCTTGAGTCGCGCAATGTCCTTGCGAATCCAGCGCAAGCGAAGTGGATCTTCCAGTGGTTCGGTCGCGCTGCGAAAGTTCAAACGGAAGCGCTCCTCTTCGAGCTCCGCGATCTTCGACGAGACATCCTCGACCGACATCTCGCGAATGTCGCTGGCGCGCAGAATGTTCTTAGCTGGCATCCGTATGCGCCTCCTCACGCACGACGAACTTGGTCTTCACCGGCATCTTCGCCGACGCGAGCGCCATCGCCTTCTGCGCGATCTCCAAGCTCACACCCTCGAGCTCGAACATCATGCGACCAGGCTTCACGACAGCCACCCACATCTCCGGCGAACCCTTGCCCTTACCCATACGGGTTTCAGCCGGCTTCTTCGTAATCGGTTTGTCGGGAAAGATGCGGATCCACACCTTTCCACCACGCTTGATGTGTCGGGTCAGCGCCACGCGGGCCGCTTCGATCTGACGGCTGGTCACCCAGCCCGGCTCGAGCGCCTGCAGGCCGAAGGTCCCGAACGCCACCGTGTTGCCACGCTGCGACAGGCCCTTCATCCGACCCTTGAACATCTTGCGGAACTTGACCCGCTTTGGACTCAGCATCGATCGCCTCCTTACTGACCCGAGGAGTAGGTCGCGCCGCGACGATCCGCGACGACCTCACCCTTGAAGATCCAGACCTTCACGCCGATCGTGCCGTACGTCGTCTTCGCCGTCGAGATGGCGTAGTCGATGTCGGCGCGCAGCGTGTGCAACGGGACACGGCCTTCGTGGTAGCCCTCGACGCGCGCGATTTCAGCGCCGCCAAGCCGGCCGCCTGCCTTCACCTTGATGCCCGCGGCACCCATGCGCATCGTGCTCTGCACGGCGCGCTTCATCGCACGGCGGAACGAGATGCGCTGCGCCAACTGCGCAGCGATGTTGTCCGCCACCAACTGCGCATCGAGCTCAGGGCGCTTGATCTCTTCGACGTTGATGCCGACTTCCTTGCCCGTCAGGTGGGCGAGCTCGTCGCGCAGCTTGTCGACCTCCGCGCCCTTCTTCCCGATCACCACACCGGGGCGACCCGTGTGCAGCGTGACGACGACCTTGCCCGGCTTGCGCTCGATCACGATGTTCGCGATCGCCGCGTGCCCGAGGCGCGCCTTCAGGTACTTGCGCAGCAGCTCGTCCTCGCGC
>JANMAY010000136.1:0-6622 GCA_031360095.1 Gemmatimonadaceae bacterium | reverse complement strand
TTGTTCGCGAAAGGCGCCTTCGAGCGACGCCATTCGTCGGCCCGCTTCAGCGACCAGGCGCTCGGCGCGCTGTTCGGCGAGCTGCTGAGCGCGTATCGGTTCACTGCGCGCGAAGGCGAGCAGGGGTGGTCGGATCTGTCGATCGACCCTGAGATGCTCGGCCGCGCCTTCGAATCGTTGATGGCTGCGCGGGATCGGCGCACGAGCGGAGCGTTCTACACGCCGCAGATTCTTGTTGCGCATCTCGCGGAGCGCGCCCTGGTGACAGCGCTCGGCGAAGACGCGCTGACCGAGAGTGACATTCTTTCGGCGCTCGGAGGGCGCACGATGTCCCAGAGATCGGCGGCCGTGCTTCGGCGCCGGCTGCGCTCGTTCACGGTGCTCGACCCCGCATGCGGCTCGGGAGCGTTTCTCGTCCACCTGCTGGAACGACTGTCGGTTCTCCATCGCTCGACGGGTGACGCACGCGGCATGGCGTCCATTCGACGCGAGGTGCTCGCCCGCGCCATTCATGGCGTCGACATCAATCCCACCGCGGTGTGGCTCTGCGAGTTGCGGCTCTGGTTATCGGTGGTGATCGAGAGCGACGAAACGCGCATGGCAGCCGTCCCGCCGTTGCCGAATCTCGACTGCAATGTGCGCGTGGGTGATTCCCTGTCTGGAGAAGCGTTCACAGAACCGCCCTCGCTCGTGGGGCCCTCTGCTGCGCTGGTGCGTCTGCGCGAGCGATATGTGCGCGCGGCGGGTCCGAGCAAGACTCCTCTCCGCCGCCTGCTGGCGAGTGAGGAGCGACGGCGCGCGCTGGCGGCAATCGATCGGGAGCTCGCAGCGCTTCAGCATGCACGACTGGAGCGCATCGCGGCGCAGCGTTCAGCCGATCTGTTCGGCGTTCCTTCCCGACCGGGCGCAGAGGAGCGCGCTGACATGCGCACGCGGCGCCTGCGTGCCGCCGCACTGCGGCGCGAGCGGCGTCGCATTGAGAACAATGGCGCGCTCCCGTTTTCCTTCCCCTCGCATTTCGGCGCTGCGCACGGGCGTGGGGGATTCGATCTGGTCATCGGTAATCCGCCGTGGGTGCGTCTGCACAACATTCCGCCCGCAGCGCGAGCCGCGCTACGCGCACGCTATACGGTCTTTCGCAACGCGGCGTGGGATCCTGGGGCAATCGCGGGACACGCGGCGCGTGGCTTTTCGGCGCAAGTCGATTTGGCGTCGCTCTTCGTGGAGCGCAGCATTGCGCTCGCTTCGCCGCATGGATGCGTTGCACTGCTGCTGCCGGCGAAGCTCTGGCGCTCGCTCGCTGGGGGCGGCGTTCGCGCGCTCCTCTCGACACGTGCCGAGCTCCGCGTCGTGGAGGATTGGTCGGAGGCACCCGCGTCATTTGACGCCGCGGTGTATCCATCCGTCGTGATCGCATCCACGGGACCCGCGCGCGGTGCGGCGATTTGTGCCGGTGTGCGACGCGGTTCGCTGGATGTACGATGGCCGGTATCGGCGCGATCAATGCGACTCATCGCGAGCGACGTTGCGAGCCCGTGGCTGCTGCTCCCCCCGCCGGCCCGCGTTGCCTTCGATGCGGTGGCGAGCCACGGCGTTGCACTCTCACACGGAGCATTTGGCCGCATCACACTCGGCGTGAAATGCGGATGTAACGACGCCTTTCTGGTGAACATTGCCGGCGAAGAGGCCGGCGCGGTGAGCGTCGAGCAACAGGGCCGGCGCGGCGTTATCGAGCGTGAACTCATTCGGCCACTGCTGCGCGGTGAAGGACTCACGCCGTGGAGCATCGAGCCGACGCGCGGCGCCATCGTGTGGACGCATGCGGAACCAGGAACACCGCTGCGCGCGCTGCCCCCGGGCGCAGCGCGGTGGCTGAGTCCCTGGCGGCGTCAACTTCTGAACCGAACCGACCTGCACGGGACCGCCACGTGGTGGATGCTCTTTCGAACCGAGAGCGCGGACCCTTCGCGCACGCGCGTCGTCTGGAGCGATTTCGGGCGCGTTCCACGCGCGGCGATTCTTCCCGTCGGGGATCTCACCGTTCCACTCAATAGCTGCTATGTCGTCGCGTGCGATGATGTCGTTGACGCACTGACGCTCACCGCCCTGCTGAACAGCCCACTCGCGGCGGCGTGGATCAATGCGGTGGCGGAGCCCGCACGTGGAGGTTGGCATCGGTACCTCGCGTGGACGGTGTCGCTCCTGCCAATTCCGCGCGACTGGACACGCGCACGATCGATCCTCGCTCCCCTTGCCGAAGAAGCGCTCGTCGGGCGCCCGCCCGCTCAGGCCGCGCTCCTCTCGGCAGTCTGTCGTGCGTTTCGCCTGCGTCCGTCCACTGTGGAACCGCTCGTGTCCTGGTGCCACTCACAAACGCAAAGCTGAGAGCGGCCCGCGCGGCCGTCGCAGCCGCGTACCTCGATGCACTTGGCGACCCGGCGCTCGGAGAGATCGTGCTCAGAACCGATCAGCGGCACATCGTCGCGCGCGCCGAACGAGCGCTCAGGCGCGACGGCGGGTGCATGATCGCGGAGGACGTTGGCCGCGGCAAGACATTCATCGCGCTCGCGCTCGCGCGCCGGTGGAGGGCGCCGCTCATCGTGATTCCCGCGTCATTGCGCGCAACGTGGGATGTAGCCATGCGACGTGCCGGCGTGCGATGCGCCGTCATCACGCACGAGGCGTTGAGCCGGGGCGCGCTACCCATCGTGCCGTTCGACGCGATCATCGTCGACGAGTCACACCATTTCCGCACGCTGCGCACGCGCCGGCACGAGGCGTTGGTGGAGCTCGCGTCGGCCGCGCCTGTCGTGCTGCTCTCGGCCACGCCACTTCAGAACCGCACTCGCGATCTTGCCGCGCAGCTCGCGTTATATCTCGGGGAGGTGGCGTTTTCGCTGGCTCCGGCGGAGCTCGCACGCTATGTCATTCGCGGCGTGTATGATGGCGACGATCTGCTCCCGATCGTGGCTCAGCCCGAGTGGATCAGCCTCGACTTCGACGATGGGTGCGTGCTCCGTGCGCTGCTCGATTTGACCCCGCCCGCCCCGTTGCTCGACAGTGGCGACGGCAGGGTGTTGACGATCATCGGGCTCGTACGCGCGTGGGCATCGAGTCGCGCTGCCTTGTCCGCGCGCCTCCGGTCACGCCTCCGCCTGGCGACAGCGATCGAACAGGGCATCGACGCGGGGCGTGCCCCCACACGCCGCGAAGCGCGAGAGTGGCATGGCGAAGCCGATGCGATTCAGCTCGGCTTTGCCTCCCTTCTCATGGAGAGCACTCCGTCAACCGCATCACTCGGCGCGCTGCGCAATGCGGTCGATCGCGAGCGCGACTCGGTCGATCGTCTCACGACGATCCTCCGCGAGACTGAAGATCCGGACGACGCACGCATCTGTGCCGTGCGAACGCTGCGCACCGCGAATCCGCGCGCGCGCATTCTCGCCTTCAGTGAATTCGCCAGCACGATCCACGCCTACTATCGCGCACTTCAGCTGGATCGCGGCGTCGGCATGCTCACCGCACGGGAGGCACGGATCGCGAGCGGCCCCATTGGCCGCGACGAGCTGCTGGCACGCTTCGCCCCAGTTGCGCAGCACGCAGGGCACGTCCCGGCTCATCACGCGGTCACACTCCTGCTCACCACGGATCTGTTGTCCGAAGGCGTGAATCTTCAGGACGCCAGCATCGTCGTGCACCTCGATCTGCCGTGGAATCCCGCTCGGCTTGCACAGCGTGTCGGACGACTGCGACGGCCGGGTGGCGCGAGCACAGTGCGAAGCTTTCTTCTCGCGCCGCCAGCGCGCGCAGAGGCGCTGCTCGACGCGGACGCACGGTTGCGGCGAAAACTCACATCAGCCGAGCACGTGATTGGCGGCAGCTTTGCCGTGTTGCCCATGTCGAGAGCCGACCGCATGCGCGCAGCGACAACCGCGAATGTCCAACGTGGGTCGACACTGCAAAACGCCGATGTGTGGGGTGCGTTTGCTGGCACGCTTGCCGCCTGGCGCAGACCCACCGACCCTCGCACGGAAACGCGGTGCATCGTCGCCGCAGCTCGGGCGCCACAACCGGGGTGGTTCGCGGCGCTCAGCGATGGTACCATCGTGGCGCAAATCGTGGAGCGAGAGCCGGACGACGAACTGTCACCGCTTGTCGTCGCACCGCTCCTCGAAGGCGAGGCGCGCATTCCCTCGCAGAACGAAGTCGCGCGCGCGCACGACGCGCTTCGCGCATGGGTGCTGGCGCGCGAGCTCGCTCGCACGTGTGGCGTACGTACGCACGTTGGCCCGCTGTGTGGTCGCGTACTCGCGCGTCTCGCACACGCGGCTCGCGCGGTACCGCGTGACGCGCGCGCCCACGCGCTCGAGCACATCGGCCGCCTTCGCACGGCGTTGCAACAGCCTCTGCCACTTGGCGTCGAGCAGGCGCTTGCTACCCATGCCGACACAGCACCCGCTAGCACGGAGATCCTCGGGTGGCTCGAGCGCGCAGAGCATCTCATTCCAGATCGCGAGCGCACGAGCACGCGTGAACCTGCGCGCGTGGTCGCGCTGATTCTCGTGGGGCCGTGCTTGTCGGCCGCGGCTTCCGAGGCTCTCGAAAACACGGGGCGAGCGTAGGCGGCGGCTCTTTGAAGGATCGCATTCACGTATCGCTCCCCCAAAGAAAGGCGCGTGCCGAGACTTCGCGTACAGAGCGTTGACACGATGATCGAGCGTATCATGTTTCTCGGTCTAGAAGATCATGGTGAGCGTATTGGGCCGATTCTGTATCACTGTGCCCAAAGAAAGCGAACGAGCACCGGCGCTCTGTGCCTGCGTCGCATTGAGAACGCTGACGAGCGCCGGCAGAAAGTTGCCCGCTGCACCAGTCGCGAGTGAAAACGCTGCGTGAGGCCGACCGCAGTCGCAGATGCTTGCGAGAGGGTCGTACGGATAATTGTCGTCCTTGTCTGCTACACCGTCGTTGTCGTCGTCCGTGTCGTCTTTGTTGAGTATCCCATCTCCGTCGTAATCCTGGTTGGGCCCCGTCGACGTCGTGTAGTCGTTGTATTTCATGCCGAGCCATTCCGACCATTTCACGACCATGTCGGTGACAATGATGCTGATCTCGGCGCCTACACCCGCGAGAACGAAGATCATCACGATCGGCCCCACGATGAAGTCCGTCATGTGGTTGGTCAGCGCGTCTTTACCCAACGTGGCCGTGATGTCGCCCATGAATTCGGGAATTACGATTTGCCCGAACGCTGCCGGGACGAACGACACCACCAAGCGGTCCGCGCTCACGCCTGCCTCATTGATCAGCTGCGGGCCGTTCACGCCGAGCGTCGCAAGCAGTGCCGGTTTTACGGCGGCGAGTTGGTACACAGGCACCAGATCGATCGCACTCGCCCAGTAACCTTTGACCAGTGCGAGTGGGCGCCTGACGCCGAGCTGTCGCAGCACCTCCGCTCGCACCGCGTTGCGCACGTCCGGGTTCGCGAGTGCCTTTTGCAGCGCGCCATTTACGGCGCGCCCGGAAGCCGTGCTCACAGGACGGCCGCGAATGGCCGTCGCCGTGCTTCCTTCTGAAGCCGTCGGCGTAACGACTGGCGGCGCTGTCGTGGTCTTCTTGGGCGGAGATGCCTTACTCTGCGCCCAAGCGTCGCGCGCTGGCAGCATCGCGAGCGCGACAGCCACGATGGCTACGGCATGTCGCAGGATTTTTCGGCTTCTGGTCATCGGACCCCCGGTTCAGTCGCGTTTGCGTGACACTCAGCGCGCTCCATGCAGCGCGGCCGAGCGACAACGTAGGAGCGGCGATCACACCGTTATCCTCTCCGCGTCAAACGGCATATGACGCAAAGGGCCGGTCACACCGTGACCGGCCCTTCGTCGCGCAGCAGCAACGCCTATCGATGAACCGTAAACGATCCCTTCAAGCTCACGGTTGGTGCGGCAAGATCCGCGGCACCCGGATTCGTGTCGTACAACACGTCTCCCGTCGCTGCATTCCAGACCTTGATGCGGAGAAGATCACCCTTGCCCCGCCCATCGCTCAGCTCTCGCACCCGGAAACCCACCGCGGTGCCATCGCTGAGCGTGCCGGTGCCCTTGAACGTGGCCGAGTTGCTCGTGATCACCAGGTACTCGAAGGCGCTTGCGGTCAGATCGGCGAGCGCGGTGGATCCGTGCAGGTTGAACGTTCCGACAGGCGTGCTGCCGTCGTAGCGTACATCGATGTTCATGTGGAGCTTGGACGACCCCGCCGTCGGCGCAACAACATAGCCACCAGCGGTCACTCGGCCGGCCGATGCATCGTAGACCACGAGGACCGACGAGTTCATGGTTGCCGAGCCGCCGTCGTCGTCCGTGACCGTCACGCCGACGGTGTAGAAGCCCGTCGACGTATAGCCGTGTGTTGCACTGGCCTGAAGCGATGCGCCAGCGTTGACAGTCGAGCTGGTACCGTCGCCCCATGTGATCAGCGCCGAGTACGTGTCGGCTGCGCCGACGTCGGTGAACGTGACCGTCGCCGTGACCTGCGCACCGGTGGACGTGGGAACCGCCGGCGTGACGAGCGATGAGATCACCGGGGCCGCGTTCGTCACCGCGACGGAGGCGGTGTACGTGTTCGA
>JANMAY010000103.1:0-24625 GCA_031360095.1 Gemmatimonadaceae bacterium | reverse complement strand
GAGCAGAATGACGCCGCGTGCATGTCCGAGCACCACGGTCGTGCGTACGTTGCGCGCATAGAAGACGTCTTCGACCGAGAGGGCGTCGGGTTTGTGCCGCTCGATCAGCTCCTGTATGCCTTCATAAATCTCGCGAAGTCGCGCCGGGAGCGGCTCGCGTGCGCGTGTGCGGATGACGCCGCACTCCACGAGCGCCGGCACCGCACCGCCGCCGCCGCGCACGACTCCGTATCCCGTACTGGCCGTGCCCGGATCGATGCCGAGGACGAGCACGCGCGCTCCGTGAGGCTAGAGGTCCGCCATCGCGGCGTCGTCCACTTCGAAGTTCGCCCACACCTTCTGCACGTCGTCGAGATCCTCGAGCGATTCAATCAGCTTGAAGAGCGCGTCGATATCCGCCTTCTCGGTGACGGCAACGGTGTTCTTCGGCACCATCGCGAGCTCGGACTCGCCGGTCGTGATGCCCTTCGACTCCAGCGACGACTTCACCGCGTGGAACGACGCGGGATCGGTCGTCACGATGTAGACGTCGTCTTCACGCCGGAAATCTTCTGCACCGGCGTCGAGCGCGGCTTCGAGCGTGGCATCTTCGTCTGGATGCTTCAATGCATCGATCTCGATCTGCCCCTTCTTCTCGAACATGAACGACACCGAATTCGGTGTGCCGAGATTGCCCCCAGCGCGAGACATCTTGTGCCGCACGTCGGCCACCGTGCGTGTGGGGTTATCAGTCATCGCGTCGATGATCAGGGCCACACCCCCCGGGCCGTAGCCTTCGTATGTCACTTCCTGGATCGCGTCGCCCGCGAGCTCGCCCGTCCCCTTCTTGATCGCCCGCTCGATGTTCTCCTTCGGCAGTGACTTGGAGCGTCCAGCGTCGATCGCCAGCCGCAGCCGCGCGTTGGCCGACGGGTCTCCGCCGCCGAGCTTGGCGGCCATCATGATCTCGCGGATCAGCTTCGTGAAGAGCACACCACGCTTGGCGTCAGTCGCCGCCTTGTAGTGCTTGATGTTCTTCCATTTACTGTGGCCGGCCATACACATCCGTCGGGGTGAAAGTCGTGCGGGGAATATCGTAGGACGGTAGGACGGTAGGACAGTAGGACGGTAGAAATGCGGAACGGCACACCGGACGCTTGTCGGTGTGCCGCTCTACGGTCCTACGGTCCTACGGTCCTACGGTCCTACCGTCCTACGCCGTTCAAGGCGCCATCCGAATCGCCAACTGCGCCCGGAAGCCCGTGAAATCCGCCGTCGTGGGCGTGTTGGTCGCATTCACCGTCGCGAGCCGGCCCAGCGTATAGCCGCCGCTCGGATACGCGGTGATCGGACCGAGTCCGATGCGCGTGCGCAGACCGAGCGTGCCGAGATAGCTCGACTGGGTGCGCTCCGCTGACGTCGTCGTGCCCGAGGTCGCGCCCGGAACGTTCTGCAGCCAATGACGACCTTCGATGGTCGGTTCGATCAACGTGCCGAGCGCATTGATTCCCACGCCGAGAAACACGTTGGCAATGTTCTCGCGACCCGTTGGATCGCCGGAGGCAAAGCGGCCCGGCGAGCGAAAGACATTGTACGCCGCGAGCGTGACGTCGGTGGAGCCGAATGAATTGGTGACCACGGACTGCGCGATGACGCGATTGCCCGTGTTGTACACCGACGGGCCGGCGGCGTCATCTCCGAACGCGGAATACGTGACGCCGAACGTCACTCGGCCGGCACCGAGCGTGTGGTCCATGCCCACGCGTGCGCGGTACTCGTCGCCCGGTTGAAAGCGCAGCGTTTGGCCAGGAAGGTTGAATGGGTCGTATTCCTGCGAATGCCGAACGGCGCCGCCGAATCCGATGTTCCAGCTGCCGAGCGGCCGCGCGATGGCAATGCCGGCCGTCGAGGCGAGCCCGGTGCCCATGTTCGAGATCGGGAACGCGAGAAAATCGTTGCCGATGCGCCCCGCCGCGGCGAGTTGCTCCAGCGTCACCGACGACTGACCGGTGGGCAGGTTCACGCCGGCGGTGAGCACGATGAAATCCGTGCCGAGCGTGAGGTTTCCGCGAAGCTGCGTGTCGGTGAGACCGGCGATCTCGCTGATGGTGTTGGGCGATTTCACCTGCACGCGCGCGTACGAGGTGCCGACGTCGAACGTGAACCGCGATCCGAACGGAATGGTGACGAACACCGGCACGGCCAGCTGTGAGATCGTCTCCTGGTTGGGCGACTTGAGCTCGTACTGCAAGAACTGCGGGGCGACGCGAAGCTCACTGTCGAAAACCGACTGTGCTGCCGCATCCGGAGCGGCGATGGCCGCGAGTGCGAGCGGGAGGAAAATTCGCATGTGCGTGCTCATGGCGTCTTGGGGCGAGTGATGACGATCACGACCTTCGCCTGGGCAATGGGATTGTCGCTGCCGGTTGCCGCAGACACTGGATCTTTCGATGGTGGCACCGATGCACCGCCGCCCGTGCTGGATCCGAGCGTTGCTCCGGCCGTTGGCGAAGGATTCAGATCTCCCGCAGCGATCTGCGCGGTAGTGCCCAGGGTGCCGGCGCCGCTTGCTGGCGCCGCGCCTTGCGTCGCTGCACTCACGACGGCCCCTTCGCTCGTTCCCTTGAGGCTCACCTCCACGGTCGACGCCGTGACATCCGCACCCGTCGCGACTGCACGCACTTCCTGACTCTTTTGCTGCGCGGCGCCGAATCCGGGGTCGAGACGAACTGCTTCCTGGAAATAGCGGCTCGCCTCGTCGTAGCGCCCTTCGTCTTCCGCCCTGAGCCCACGGCTGTAGCTCAGAAAAGCCGCCAACGAGCGCGTTGGCCGCTGCTCCACCGCGTTGCGCTCTGAGACGGTGAGATTGACGCCGAGCTGTGTGAATAGATCGAGCGCGATCTTTTTCTCGAGATTGAAGATCTGCTCGAGCAGATCGGCTCCGCTCGCCGTGCCTTTGATCTCGCTCGTCGGGACGTCCACGACCGCGGCGTCGACGCGAAGGTTTTGCGCTCCGACTTGGTTGATCGCACCCTGCACGAGACGGCCGGCAGCCAGGAGCTTTCCCGCCCGTACGTTCGTGTTGGCGTCCGTGGCACCGCTTCGCTGAAGCTTCATCTCCTCGAGGAGTGCCTGAAGACGCGAGCGCTCGACGAGAGTCAGCTGTGCGGAACGCGCGAGGTCGGTCGTCAGAAGATCCGCAAAGCCGCGCTCCAGCGGACGGAGCGACGTATCCGCACCGCTGAACCGGAGCGGCATGACGGCGATGGTGCGCGGTGAAGCGGGTCGGCTGCTCAGCGCCGCCTCCTGCTTCACGGCAGCCTTTGCTTCAGCGGTAATCTCTTTTCGAGTCAACGCCGCGAGTCGCGCCTGCAACTGGCTCCGCACCCGACTCGTGCGACCGTACTGGATGTAGGACGAATACGCGGTCTTCGCGCCCGCGAGATCACCGAGCTCCTCGAGGGTGAGGCCGAGGTAGAGGGCCGTGGTCCCGTCCTTGGGGTCGATCTTCAACGACGATTCCAGCGCACTGCGCGCCTCCGCATAGCGCTTCGCCTTGAAATAGGCGATGCCGAGCGACCGGCTGACCGGTGCCGACGACGGATTGGCTTGCCGTTGCTGTTCCAGCCGACTCACCGACTCGGTGGTGGTCAGGCCGCCGGTGGTGGCGCAGGCGGCGATGGAGCACAGCAGCAGCGTCGAGACAACAGGCTTCAGGATATGCATCAACCGCCTCCTAGCGGTCCGGGTCCAGCATGTCTTCGAAGCGCATCCACTGCGCATAGAAGTACAAGTCGACGTAACCCGTGCCGCCGTTGCGATTCTTGCGCACGAACAGCTCGGTCGCACCCTCGATACCTCGGGCGCTATCGTACATCCCTTCGCGAAACAGCGCGAGCACGACATCCGCGCGCTCCTTCACCGCACCGCGCGCACCGAAGTCGTCCAGAATAGGACGACGATCATCGCGCGGCGCCAATCCCGGCAGCGGTGCCGTCACGAGCACCGCCACCCGCGCATCGAGCGCGAGCTGCTTGAGTGCGCGCACCGCCGTCGCCGCCTCTTCCTCCAGCTCACGCGCCCCGGGGAGGAGCGCGTGCAATCCATCAACGATTACCAGCTCGAGCGTGCGGGCAGACGTCACCTCGTCCGCGATTGCCGTCACGCCTGCAACCGGTACCCGTTCGACGATGGGAAGGTCGTCGCGCAGGCGAACGGCGGCAGCACCAACTCCCGCCCGTGTCACGTCATCCAGCGTTCCGCGGCGGAGATCGTCGACCCGGGTACGACCTTCGATGGCAAGGGCTCGCTCGAGAACACGGTCGGGCAGCATTTCGCCCGAGTAAAAGAGCGTGGCATGTCTGGCCTGTGCCACGCGAAGTGCAATCGCGAGCGAAAAGGCACTCTTTCCGCTGCCGACGTCTCCACCCAGGACGATCAGATCGCCCCGCCGCAGACCTCCGCCCAGCTGTTTATCGAGGCTCGGAAATCCACTGGGGATAGTGTCGGCAGGGATGGCCCCGTCCGCCACAGCGTCGACGCGGCCGAGGAGAAGGGAAAGGGGGGAGATGTCAGCGCCGCGTGCCATGGGACAAGATAGGGTTCGGCCAGCGAACGGAGCAAGGAAAAAAGCCCCGTTGCCGGTTATTCCCGCCCTCAGCCCTTCAGGGAGCCCGCTAGCGCCTCGAGCTCGGCCCGTGATGCAGCGTCGAGGAAGCTCGAGGCCGCGGTTGCAAGTGCCGAGACTTCGCGGCCTACGGCGACCCGGGTGCCGTCCACGCTGGCGTCTGCGCACCGGGTGAGCGGAGTCCGCACCGCGGCGGGAAGGGCGAGCGTACCCAACCATGCCTTTGCCCCGGCGCACCGTCCCGCCCGGGATGTCGTCTCGGCGGTGGTGTTGGACAGCCGATCCGCCGCGAGCCGCGCCGCGACGAAACACGCCAGCGCGACCTCCCGAGCCCCGCCGATTGGAGCGCGCCCGGCAAGATTCGCCAGATGGCGAAACCGGAAGGTCGGCGCGGCGAGGGCGTAGGGGGGGAGGGGCATGGAGACCAATGTGGCGTGGACGGCAGCGCTTCGCGAGATCGTGAACCCGTGAACGGCGAACCGTCGACCGCAACTGCTCAGCTCCTACAGGTTCACGGTTCACCTTCGTTGCCCCCTCTATGGTCGCTGGACTACGTTTGACCCATGCCCCACCAGGTCAAGGCCGTCCTCTGGGTTGACGACGAGGCGGAGCTGCTCGAGCCACATCGCATCTTCTTGCGGGACAAAGGGTTCGACGTCGAAACGGCGACCAACGCTGATGATGCCGCCGAGATGGTACGGCGGCGCCCGTTCGACCTCGTGCTCCTCGACGAACAGATGCCGGGCACCAGAGGGCTCGACGCCCTGCGCGAGCTGTGGGAAATCGAGCCCGGCCTCCAAGTCGTCATGGTCACCAAGAGCGAGGAAGACACCACGCTCAACGAGGCGCTCGGGAAGAACATTAGCGGCTACCTCGTCAAGCCCGTGACACCGCGCCAGGTATACACCATGGTCGCGCGTCTTCTCGAAGGGCCGCGCATCCGGCAGCAGGCCGTGGCCCGATCGTTCGTCGACCGGTTCCGGGCCATGCAGTTCGAGTCCCTGCGCGACCTTGAATGGCGCGGTTGGATCGACCGCTACCTCGAGATGGTGCAGTGGGACCTCGACCTCACCGCCGCCAACGAGATGGGCCTGCACGAGTCCCTCCGCAGCCTGTTTCCGGAGCTTCGCCGCGAGTTTGCCGCGTACATGTCGCGTGCGTATCCGCAGTGGCTCAAGAACATCGAGGGCGACCGCCCGCCCTTGTCGATCGACATCGTCGGCGAGTTCCTGATGCCCGTGATGCAGCAGGACAAGGCGGCGGCATTCATCGTCATCGACTGTCTGCGCCTCGACCAGTGGAAGGCGCTCGAGCCGGTCATCGCTCCGCTGTTCGACATTCAGACCACGCACTATTTCGGCGTGCTGCCCACCGCGACGCCCTACGCGCGGAACGCGCTATTCAGCGGCCTGTTCCCGAACGAGATCGCGGCGCGCTTTCCCGACTGGTGGGGCGAACGCGAAGACGAGACGCTCAATGCACACGAGAAAGACCTGCTCGAAGCGCAGCTGGTGGAGCTGAACCGCAAGATGCCGGTGAAATACGACAAGATCTCCTCGTCGTACGATGCGGACGAGCTCGAGCGCCGCTTGGCCAACGCCATCGCGCCGGAAGGGATCAGCGCGTTCGTCTTCAACTTCGTGGACCTGCTCACGCACGGGCGTTCGGAGTCGGCGATCCTGTACGAGGTAGCACGCGACGAGATCGCGCTCCGTCAGCTCACGCTGCAGTGGTTCAAGCGGTCGGCGCTCTTCAGCGTCCTCCAGGAAGCAGCGCGGCGGAAAGTGAAGGTGGTGGTGACCAGCGACCATGGCTCCATTCACTGCCACACTCCCGCGACGGTGTTCGCCAAGCGGGACGCGACGCAGAACCTCCGCTACAAGTTCGGCGAGGATCTGCGCGCGGAAAATCCGGAGCTCGCGCTGCTGTTCAAGAACGAAGAGGCGCTCAAGCTGCCACGCCGAGGGTTGGGAGCGAACACGCTCCTCGCCACGGGGGATAGCTTCTTCGTCTATCCCACCAAGCTGCGCGAATATCAAAGTCGCTATCGTGGGTCGTTCCTGCATGGCGGAGTCACGCCGGAGGAATGCATTCTTCCGGTGTCGTTGCTGACCCCCAAGCGCTAGCGCATGTATCGTCGTCTGTTGCGGTATCTGCAGCCGCACTCGTGGCGGATGGCCGGGACCATTGCGTGCAACGTCGTCGCCGCGGCGCTCGACGTCTTCTCGTTCACGTTGCTCGTTCCGTTCTTGAACGCGCTGTTCAAGGCGCGTACGTACATCCCGACGACGAACGCGCGGTGGATCTCCGCGCTGCAGGAGCGACTGGTGGGCGCGTTCCTGGACCCTGCCGATCCCCTGCGCTCGGTGGAGGTGATGATCGTCGCGATCATGGCGATCGTGGCGATCAAGAACGTCTTCGTGTGGCTCGGCGGCCAGCTTGGCGCGTCGCTCCAGGAGAATGTCACGCGCGATCTCCGCGACAGCGTGTTCGCGCATCTCGAACGACTGCCCCTCGCGTACTTCCTCCGCACGAAAACCGGGCAGATCATCTCGCGTGTGCTGTCGGACACGGAGCAGACGAAGGCGGTCATCACGGAGCTGGTGACGAAGACGCTGCAGAACGTGGCGCAGATCGCGGGAACCATCGTCGTCTTGTTGGGCTACTCGGTACGCCTCACGTTCGTGGCGCTCGTGATCGCGCCGCTGTTGACGCTGGCGCTCCAACCCATTCTCCGGCGCCTCCGCAGAGGACATCGGAGATTGCGCGGCGACTACGGTGAAATCACGAGTGTATTGCAGGAAGTGGTGAGCGGCGTGCGTCTCGTGAAATCGTTCCGCGGCGAGGCGTACGAGGAACGGCGGTTCATGGAGGCGAGCCATCGCTATTCGTCGGGGATGGTGCGGATCACGCGCATCGCGTTCCTCTCGCAGCCGATGACGGAAATGATTGGAACCGCGGTAGCAGTCCTGATCCTATGGCTTGGCGCGCGCGAAGTGCTGCTGGGGCAGGGGACGATGGACGGCGCCACGCTCATCACCTTCATGATCCTCGTGATGCGGCTGCTGCCGCCGCTCAAACAACTCTCGCAAGCGCCGACGACCGCGCAGCAATCGCTGGCGTCGGCAGAGCGGCTGTTCGAGGTGCTGGACCAGCCCACCGAGGCGCAGCTCGACCGGGGCACTCGCGACACCATGACGCTTCGCGAGTCGTTGGCGTTCGAGAACGTATGGTTCTCGTATGGGGACGAGCCGGTGCTGCGAAGCGTGAGCTTCGTCGCGCGCCGCGGCGAGGTGATTGCGCTGGTGGGCGCGAGTGGAGCGGGGAAGAGCACGCTCGTCGATCTCATTCCGCGGTTCTACGAGCCGTCGGAGGGACGCATTAT
Organism: Gemmatimonadaceae bacterium; assembly: GCA_031360095.1. Taxonomy (GTDB): domain Bacteria; phylum Gemmatimonadota; class Gemmatimonadetes; order Gemmatimonadales; family Gemmatimonadaceae; genus AG11. Next base: position 16,634 of record JANMAY010000103.1, on the reverse strand, counting down.
TCTGGATGGCATCGACACGCGTGAGATCATGCTCGAATCGCTGCGAGGGCTCACGGGCATTGTGAGCCAGGACACAGTGCTCTTCAACGACACGGTGCGAAACAACATCGCGTATGGAGCGGCCGAGCGATTCAGCGAGGCGCAGATCGCGGCGGCGGCGCGAGCGGCGAATGCACACGAGTTCATCGTGGCACTTCCCACGGGCTATGACACGGTGCTTGGTGAGCGCGGGACGCGGCTGTCCGGCGGTCAGCGGCAGCGTCTTGCCATCGCGCGCGCCCTTCTCACCGATCCGCCCATTTTGATTCTCGATGAAGCAACGTCGTCACTCGACACCGAGTCGGAACGACTCGTGCAAGAAGCCATCGACCGCCTGCTCGCCGGCCGCACCGTGTTCGTCATCGCTCACCGTCTGTCCACCGTGATTCACGCCGATCAGATTCTCGTGCTCGACCGGGGCGAGATCATCGAGCGTGGCACCCATGAGGAGCTGCTCGCGCAGCGCGGTACCTACCATCGACTCCATGCGGCACAGCTTCGGACCAGCGAGACAGACGCGGTGAGCGAATCCCCCACGGCCGACGTGTCCTAGACGAATGCGCACGCTCTTCTACCACACGTCGCAGCACTGGACTGGCGCTGCGCGCGCCTTTGGCGCCGCGGCCCACGGCTTGGCGTCGTTCAACGAACCCGTGACGGTCGCGTGCCGCGCCGGTACGCTCGCCGAACAGGTCTTCACACGCGACGGGCTCGACGTCGTGGCGCTTCCCGCTGGCGATTCCATCGCGCGGGAAGCGTGGCGCCTTCGCAAAGTGCTCCAGGAGAAGTTCATCGAGGTCGTGTTTCTTCACACGGAGCGCGAGCACCTCATCGCCAGCTCGGCGATGCGCCTGGCGGAGCGCGGCGCGGTCATTCGGCGCGTGCCCGCGGGTGGCAGCGCGACCAGCGGACGTTCGGTGAAGATCGCGGGACGCATGGCGACGTCGCGGTTGCTCTTCTCCACCGAAGAGGATCGGGCGCGTGCGGCCGCCGGTGATCGCGCGTTTCTCGCGCCGCTCGGTGTCGACATCGCAAAGGTGGAAGGCGCACGTCCCGCGGCGCGCGCGCTCCTTGGCATAAAGGACACAACGCAGTTGATCGTCTGTGTCGTCGACCGGCACGCGCGCACTCGCGTGACGACCGCCATGCGCACCCTCGCATTCCTCGCCGACCGGCATCCCGAGCTGCGTCTGGCGCTCGTGGGCCGATCGGCCGACGCCGACGACACTCGCATGCACGCCGCAGCGCTGGGTGTCACGTCGCTCATTCACTTCCTCGGCGAGCGCGACGATCTGCCGACGGTGCTGGCGGCGGCCGATGTGGGCTGGGTGGCCGCGGAGGGCGACGATGGCGCCTTCGCCTGCCTCGACTTCATGGCGGCGAAAGTCCCGATCATCGCGGAGCGGTCGCCGCTCGTCGCGCACTATGTGCCGGACGGCATCGCTGGCGTGCTGCTGCCCCCTGCGGATCCGAGCGACACCGCATCGGCCGTGGCGCGCTTTCTCGCGAACGAGGCGCAGCGCGCCGCCATGGGGAACGCCGGCCGCACCCGCGCGCGACGCGACTTCACCGAGACCGCGATGATCGAGGGATTCGGCAAGGCGGCTCACGCCGCGGGCGATCGGACACTCTGGGCGGCGCGGTGAAGGGATCGGCCCTCGCGCATCGTCTCGAGTACTATGCGCTCCGAGGCGCCGTCGGCGCGATGCGGCGACTCAGCTTTCGCCGAGCGGGCGACATTGGGGAATGGATCGGCAAGCTGGGCTACGAACCGCTGGGCGTGCGACGCGCGGTCGTCGAGCGACAGATCCGCGCCGCGTTTCCCGGCCTGGCCGAGGCGGAAGTGCTGCGCATCGCGCGCGAGTCATATGCACATCTCGGTCGGACCACGATCGAGACGGCACTGCTCCCCGGCTATTCCCGCGATGAGGTGCTGGGCATGTTCTCGCGCGTGGAGGGGTGGGAGGCGGTCGAGCGCGCTCGCGCCGATGGCCGCGGGGTGCTGTTCGTCACTGGACACATCGGGAATTGGGAGCTGGGCGGGTCGTTCGTCGCCGCGCGCGGTCTTGGACTCGAGGCTGTGGCGCGGCGGATGCAGAATCCCCTGTTCGATCGCTACCTCACCGAGACCCGCAGACGCATCGGAATGGCAGTCATCCACGACGCCGACGCTGTTCGTCGAGTGCCTCGCGCTTTGCGTGAGGGGCGTTCCGTTGCGCTGGTGTTCGATCAAGGAGCCGTGGGGCTCGCGTCCACCTGGGTTCCGTTTTTCGGACGGTACGCGAAGACGCCGCGTGGTCCCGCCGTGTTCGCGCTCCGATTGAACGCGCCGCTCGTGTTCGCTACCGCGATTCGTGAGAAAGACGGGAGCTACGGGATGCACTTCGAGGAAGTGCCGGTGTCGCGGACCGGCGAGCGCGAAGCCGATGTGGACGCCACCGTGCTTTCCTACACCAGCGTGCTCGAGCGGTGGGTGCGAAAATACCCCGAGCAATACTTCTGGCACCATCGCCGCTGGAAGCATCAGCGGCCCAACACGCCACCTGAGCTGGGAGATCCCTCATGAACGAGCGGGCAACTCGCGCCCTGAAGCGCGATAAGCGCGCCTGGTTCGGCGTCACCGTCGTCGCGCTCATTGTCCTGCTTGCGATCCTCGCCCCGCTGGTCTCGCATCACGATCCCGTTCACATCGATCTCGTCAATCAGCTGCAAGGTCCGTCCACATCCCACTGGCTCGGGACGGACATTCAGGGTCGCGACGTCTGGGCCCGCCTGGTCTATGGTGCGCGCGTGTCGCTGGCCGCAGGCATCGTCTCGCAGAGCATCGCCCTGCTGCTCGGGCTCACGATGGGTCTCGTCGCCGGCTATTACGGCGGCTGGATCGACGAGATCGTGATGCGCCTTGCCGACGTCACGCTCGCGTTTCCCACACTGCTCCTTCTGATCGCGATGGCCGCTGCGCTCCAGCCGTCGCTCGGCGTCGTGTTTTTTACGATCGGCATTGTCGGCTGGGCTGGGATGGCGCGGCTGGTGCGAGGGCAGGTGCTCGTGGTGCGGCAGCTCGAGTTCGTGCAGGCATCCAAAGCGCTGGGATCGCGCGACGTGCGCGTCGTCCTCAAACACGTGTTGCCCAGCGTCGTTGCGCCGGTGCTCATTGCCGCCACACTCGGTGTCGCCGCGGCGATCATGGCCGAATCGGCGCTGTCGTTTCTCGGACTCGGCGTACAGCCACCGACGCCAAGCTGGGGCTCGATGATCGCGGACGGACGCGATCTCAATCAACTGCGCAATGCGCCGTGGACGTCGCTCGCGCCCGGCCTCGCGATCGGCTCAGCGGTATTGGGATTCAATCTGCTGGGCGATGCGCTGCGCGACGCGCTGGACCCACGCCATTCGTCGAAGAGCGGAGCGATCGAAGCACCGCCGTCCGCTCGCACCTGAGTGGCGATCGACGTCGAGCGGGTCCGGCGCGACGAGTTCAGCTGGATGTGCAGCGGCAGCACCGTGTACATGAACGCGGCGAGCACGGGTCCGCTGCCGCAGCGGTCGATTGACGCGCAGGTGGATTTCACGAGACGGCGAGCGACCCCGCATCTGGTGGGCTACGACGATCAGTTCGGCGCCTTGTCGAGCTGTCGCGAGCTCATCGCGGAGATGATCAACGCCGACACGCGCGAGATCGCGCTCGCCACGAACACCGGGGCGGGCATCAACCTCGCGGCGTGGGGGCTTCCGCTGGGTGCGGGCGACGAGGTCGTCGTCCCCGATGGCGAGTTTCCGGCGAACATGTATCCCTGGCTGGCGGCGGCACGGGCGCGCGGGTATCGCGTGCACGTCGTGCCGCTGCGGAACGGCATCCTCGATGAGGACGCGCTGCTCGATGCGCTCGGCCGGCCTGGAGTGCGGGTGCTGTCCGTTTCGTGGTCGGGGTTTTCATCCGGCGTCGTCGCGAACCTCGATCGACTCGGCGCGGCGTGTCGGTCGCGCGGCATTCACTTTGTCGTCGACGCGATACAGGGCTTGGGTCCGTTGATGCTGGATGTGCAGCGCACTCCGGTCGATCTGCTCGCGTGCGGCGCGCAGAAATGGCTGTTGGGCCCGTGGGGCGCGGGGTTCACGTATGTGCGGGGCGAGGTGATGGAACAGTGCACGCCGCAGCCCGTGAGCTGGATGGCGGTGCGCGATTCCGACGACTTCTCGCGGCTTGCCAACTACGATCTCACCTGGCGCGACGATGCTCGGCGGTTCGAGCAGGTGACGCTGCCCTATCAGGACTTTGCGGGGATGGGAGCGAGTCTGGAGCTGTTGCGCGAGCTGGGGTTCGGCGCAGTGGCGCAGCATGTGCGCGCGTGTGCGCGGCGATTGTCAGTCGGAGCACGCGAGCGGGGAGTCGAGGTCATCACGCCGGATGAACGGCAGGGTGGCATCTCTTCGGTGCGACCGGTGAATGCGCTCGCGACTTCCGCGAAGCTTGACGCCGCCGGCGTCATTCACTCGGTGCGTGAGGGGACGATTCGTTTGGCGCCGCACTGCTATACGGATGACGATGACTTGGAGCGGACCATCGCCGCCTTGGCTTAGCTACTCGCGCACCCGCAGCAGCGCATAGTCCCGCTTTCCCTTGCCGACGACGATGTGCCGCCCGCGAAGCAATGCGTCATTCATCGCGACCTCGCGACCGGTGAGCTTTGTCTTGTTCACCGATACGCCGCCCTGCTCGAGCAATCGCTTCGCTGCACCGTTCGATGTGGCCAACCCGGACGCGGTGAGCAGTTTGAGGGCATCGAACGATGATGCCGCACCCTCTCCACTCACATCCGCCATCTCCACTTCCGCGAACGGCGCCTCTGCCCGCAAGATCTTGAACGCGTCGTCTGTGAGTTCGCGCGGATCGAGATTCCCAAAGAAAAATCGCGAAACCTGCTCGGCGGCTTGAAGTGCCGCGTCGTCATGGACGCGCCGAGTCACGTCGCGCGCCAACGCCTGCTGCGCGGCACGCTGCTCCGGCGCCGACGTCGTCGCGCGGTCCAGCGCCTCGATCTCCGCGCGATCGAGTAGCGTGAAGTAGCGGAGATAGCGCCCGACATCGCGATCCTCGGTGCCGAGCCAGAACTGATAGAACGCGTAGGGCGACGTGCGCTCCGCGTCGAGCCACACCGCGCCTGCCTCCGTCTTGCCGAACTTCGTGCCGGTAGACGACGTGACCAGTGGCGAGGTCAGCGCATGCGCGTCCATTCCATCGACTCGGCGAATGAGCTCGATGCCTGCCGTGATGTTCCCCCACTGATCGCTGCCGCCGAGCTGCAGCGTCACGCCGTCGCGCCGCCGGAGCTCGAGAAAGTCGTACGCTTGGAGCAGCATGTACGAGAACTCGGTGTAAGAGATGCCCGCGTCCATGCGGCCCTTGACCGAGTCTTTCTGCAGCATGTAGTTCACGGTGAAGTGCTTTCCCGTGTCGCGCAGAAATTCCACGAGCGAGAGTGGCGAAAGCCAATCGGCGTTGTTTCGCATGCGCGCCGCGGCGGGTCCATCGAAGTCCAGAAAGTGCTCCAGCTGCGCGCGAATCGCGGCAGCGTTGGCATCGACCTGTTCCGAGGTCAGCAGTGGCCGCTCGCTCGACTTGCCGCTCGGATCGCCGATCATGCCGGTTCCCCCGCCCACGAGCGCCACCGGCCGGTGCCCGTGCCGCTGGAGGTGCACCAGGATCATGATCACCAGCAGGCTGCCCACGTGGAGGCTGCTCCCGGTGGGATCGAATCCGATGTATGCCGACGCGCCGGGGGTGGCGAGTAGCACTGGGACGCCGTCCGTGTGCTGGTACACCAGCCCCCGCCATTGAAGCTCTTCCAGCACGTCGGATGTCTGCATGGCACAAAAATAGACACAGGAGTGTCGTATTGTCAGGCGAAGGTGTCTTGGTGCGGCCCGACGCCGCGCGTTAACCTTCGCCAGTATGGCCGCACATGACGCCCGTCACGCGCGGCAGCGCCCTCATACGACGGTCGATGGACCTTCCGTTCTCGAAAAACTTTCGACGCGAGCATCCGCGCTTCTCCCGCGGATTTGGCGTTGCATTCGTGTTCATGACCGCGTTCACGATCGGCTTTTTCTACGCCAGCTGGGCGCTCGTCTGCCGCGCTGGCGCCTGCCCGTCCGTCGACGTGCTCGACGAATACCAGCCGCGCCAAACCTCCAAGCTGTTCGCGGCGGACGGTCGCTTCATCGCGGAGCTCGGGTTGGAGCGCCGCACCCTGCTCAAGATCGACCAGATCCCGCCATTGCTGCGCAACGCGTTCATCCTCGTGGAGGACAAGCGCTTCTACAAGCACAAGGGCGTGGACTTCATGCGCGTCCCCGGCGCGATCGTCGCGGACGTCAAGCGGCGCAGCTTCGCCGAAGGGTTCTCGACGATCACGATGCAGCTGGCGCGCAACATCTTTCCCGAGCGTCTGTCGCGGGAGAAATCGCTCGTGCGCAAGCTCAAGGAAGCAAAAGTCGCGCGCGCCATCGAAGCCAAGTTCTCCAAAGACAAGATCCTCGAGCTCTACCTCAATCAGATCGCGCTCGGGAACGGATCGTTCGGTGTCGAAACTGCAGCACAGCGCTATTTCGGCAAGTCGGCAAAGGATCTCAATCTCGCTGAGGCGGCGCTGCTCGCGGGGCTCCCCAAGGCGCCCGAGCGCTACAATCCGCGCCGCTCACCGGAGCGCGCCATTCAGCGCCGAAATACGGTGATCGCCGTGATGCGCGAGGAGGGCGCCATCAGCGACGCCGACGCAAGTCTCGCCAGCGCCTATCCGCTTCAGCTTGCGCGCAAATCCGAAGCGGGCGACGTCGCGCCCTATTTCGTCGAATGGGTGCGCCAACAGCTCGAGAGCCAGTTCGGACAAAAGCTGTACGAGCAGGGTCTCAAGGTCTTCACGACGCTCGACGTCGACCTGCAGTCGGCCGCCGAGCGTGCGCTGGAGAATCAGCTGCGCGCGATCGAGTCGGGCCGGTTCGGCGCGTACAACCATACGTCGTTCGAGACGTATCTCTCTCGCGCCTCCGAGCGCGCCGGCGCGGTGGCAGCGGCCAACTCGCCCTACATCCAGGGCGCGTTCATCGCGATGGATCCACGCACCGGCGCCGTACGCGCGCTCGTGGGCGGACGCGACTTCGACGACTCCAAATTCAATCGGGCCATTCAAGCCCTCCGTCAGCCGGGATCCACGTTCAAGCCGATCGTCTACGCGGATGCGGTGCAGAACGGGCGCCCCCCCTCCTACATCGTGGACGATTCGCCGGTGTCGGTGCCGCAGTCCGGAGGGGGCGCGTGGACCCCGCAGAATTACGACGGAAAGTTCGAAGGGCCAATGCCGATGCGTCGCGGCCTCTATCAGTCGCGCAACATCGTGGCAATCAAAGTCGGCATGGAGCTCGGTACCCAGAGCGTGATCGACATGGCGCGCAAGTTCGGTATCACGACGCCCATTCCGCCGTACCCCTCGATCAACATCGGCGCCGCCGACGTCTATCCCATCGAGATGGTCGCCGCGTACTCGGCCTTCGCCACGCTCGGGACGCGCGCGAGCCCCGTGCCCATCGTGCGCGTCGAGAATGCGAAGGGAGACGTTCTCTGGGAACCCAGCCCGAACCGCGCCCCGGTGATGTCGCCCGAAGAGGCGTGGCTCATGGTCAGCATGATGAAGGATGTCGTACGCCGCGGAACGGCCGCGAGCTCGGTCGGGAGCCAGTTCAACTACCCGGCTGGCGGAAAAACAGGAACGACCAACGACGGCGCCGACGTCTGGTTCATCGGCTACACGTCGGATCTGGTTGCCGGTGTGTGGATGGGAATGGACAGGCCGTCCAAGATCAAGAGCAATGCGCAGGGCGGGGTGCTCGCCGCGCCGGCGTGGACGTCGTTCATGCGCGAGGTGTATCGTCGCAAGCCCCCGCCGCCCGACTGGCCGCGGCCGGAAGGCATCATCATGCGCGACATCGATCCTGCAACAGGGATGCTCGCCGGCCCGGGCTGTGCCGGCTCGGCAGCGGAGTTCTTTATCGCAGGCACGGATCCCACCGCCACCTGCTACCCCATGGGTTACGGCATGCCGGGCGCGCCCGGCGGGTCGGGCATCGACACGTCGTTCGGTTTCTCACCCATCCCATCGCAGCCTCCGCGTTCCCAAGTATCGCCCTCCCCGGATTCGCTCGGTACGACGATTCCCTTCGACACCGCGCGTCGCACGACGTCGCCAGGGGCGATGATCATTCCGGGCAGCGCGCCGATACCGCGTGCAACGCGCCCACGTCCGCGGCGGGAGCCCAGCGATTCGCTGCCCGCGAGGAGGGACTCGATCCGGCCGACGCGCGACACGACACGCACACCCGCCGATACGGCGAATCCCTTCAAGATTCCCCCCGCGCCGCGGCAATGACCAGTTGGCAGCCAACGGACTGCCATGCGCACTCCACGCACTCGGATGGAGTGCTGCGCGTCGACGAGGTCGTGGCGAAAGGCGCCGCGCTCGGCGTTCGGGTCAGCGTGACGGATCACATCTCGCGTGACGCTCCCACCTCGGTCGATTCGCCCGCAGCGGTCGTGGCGTATCTCGATGACCTGGAGCAGTATGACGTACTGCGCGGCGGCGAGTTCTGCTGGCACGACGCGCTGTGGCGCGAAATTCCTCCCGAGACGGTGCGACGGTTTACGCATCGCCTGGGCTCCCTGCATTCCATCCGACTTCCCAGCGGAGCGTTTTTTCGGGCGTTTTCCTCCGTGCTGCCCACTGAGCTCACGCACGACGCATACATCGACGCGCATGTCGATTCGCTGGAGCGGTTGGCGACGGAGATGCCGGTCGACATACTCGCGCACCCCACGCTGCTGCCACCGCCGATGCGGACGATCGATCCCCACGAGCTGTGGAGCGAGGCGCACGAAGAGCGCATGGTGAGGGCGCTCGCAACGGCGGGAATCGCGTTCGAGATATCGGCGCGTTATCCCCCGCACGAACGGCTCGTACGTCGTGCGGCCGACGCCGGCGTCCGCATCGCCCTCGGTTCCGATGGCCACTCGCGCGAGCAGGTGGCAAACATCGTTGCGTCACTTGCCCTCGCACGGACCGTCGGCGTCGCGGACGACGCCTTGTACGATCCGCGCCGACACGGGTCCCGCACCGACTCGTTCGCGGCATGAGGCGCTATCACGCGCGGTGGATGTGCCCCATTGCATCGCCGCCGCTGCGTGACGCGACCCTGGTCGAGCACGACGGACGCATCATTTACGTCGGTCCGCGCGCGGGAGCACCAACCGACGGCGAGGAAGTTGATCTCGGCGACGCCCTTCTGCTGCCGGGACTCGTGAACGCGCATTGCCATCTGGAGCTCACGGCGATGCGTGGATTTCTCGATGGGCTGGGGTTCCGGGAGTGGATTCTCCGGTTGACTGCCGCGCGTCGAGCGGTGATGACTCCCGACATGCTGCTGGACGCCGCGCGACTTGGCGTCGACGAAGGTCTGCAGGCCGGCATCACGACATTCGCCGACACTGGCGACACTGGCGCCGGGTTTGATGCGATGCTCGAGCGAAACGTCCGCGGGATCTGCTACCGCGAGGTGTTCGGACCGTCTCCCGATCAGTGCCAACCGGCAATCGCGGAACTCGTCTCACGCGTCGCCGAGATGCGCGAGCGTGAGACGGCGCTCATCCGGGTTGGGGTGTCGCCGCACGCGCCGTACTCGGTGTCGGACGCGCTCTTCCGCGCGACCGCCGCGCTCGCGCGCGAGCATGATCTTCCGCTGGCCGTACACATCGCCGAGAGCGCGCTGGAAAGTGAGCTCGTGGTGAATGGAGCCGGCGCCTTCGCCGACGGATTGCGGAAGCGCGGCATCTTGGTGGAGCCGCGCGCACGCTCCCCGATCGCGCTGCTAGAGCGGCTCGACGTGCTGAATGTTCGCCCGCTCCTCATTCACTGTGTGCGAGTGGATCATGTCGACGTGCGAACGATCGCGCGCCACGACTGCGCCGTGGCGCATTGTCCGGCGTCGAATGCGAAGCTCGGCGCTGGCATCGCGCCGCTCACGGCTTTGCGCGCCGCGGGAGTGCGGGTGGGCTTGGGAACGGATTCCGTGGCGAGCAACGATCGCATGGATCTGCTCGACGAGGCCCGGCTGGCCGCGCTGTTCGCATGCGCGCGCGAGGAACGAACGGACGCCTTGTCTGCCACGCATGCGCTCGAGCTGGCGACGCTCGGCGGCGCACGCGCGCTCGGACTCGACCATGAGATCGGCACGTTGGAAGTGGGGAAGGCGGCCGATCTCACCGCGTTCTCCCTCTCACCGGATCGTGCGCCGATGCACGATCCCGCGGCGGCGGCGGTGTTCGCGCTCGCGGGCTCGCGCGCCTCGCTCGTCGTCGTCGCGGGGAGCATCAAGGTGCTCGGCGGATCGCTGGTCAGCTCCGATCTCGCGTTGATGGCGCGAGTGCAGCGATCGGCTGATGCACTCCAGCAGTGGCTGTCCACAGCGGATGCGAACGTCGCGACTGGGCCGTCGCCCGATCCCACGCACTGATGCCATCTCTCTTGTTCGACTCTGCGCACGCTCCTAGCTTGCGAGAGAGAACACCGCGACGGAGGGGTTGATTTGATCGTCGGATGTTTAGCGTTGAACGCCTCGTTCGAGCCGCTGACGATGGTCCCGATGCGTCGGGCCCTGCGCCTCGTGATCGACGGCAAAGCGGAAATCGTCGAAGCCGAATCGGACCGCATGGTTCGGTCGGAGCGGTTGAGCATGCCGCGCCCCGCCGTCATCCGGCTCACGAAGTTCATTCACGTGCCGCGCCGCTTTCGCCGGCAGGTGACGAACACCTTTCTGTTCGCCCGCGACCACTACCGGTGCCAGTACTGTGGCCGCCGTCTGATGGACCTGCGTCCGCGTGAGGCGCTCACGCGCGATCACGTCGTTCCCATGTCGCGCGGCGGCAAGAACGACTGGACGAACGTCGTCACCGCGTGCTCGCCCTGCAACACGCGCAAGGGCAACCGACTGCCGCACGAAATCGGAATGCACCCCCTCACGAATCCCGTCGAGCCGCACTTCGTGCATCTCTCGTGGGCGGTCCGGCGGCTGACGCAAACGCAGGCGCGCTACATCAAGACGTTTTACGGGGATGCGATCCTGCATCAGCTCGAGGCGCTCGAGCATCGAGTGCATCCTGATGCGCATCGGGTCGAGCACACGGGGGCCGCTGCGACGACGTAGGGGCCCCTTTCGCGTGCGGGGTGCGGCGTGCGGGGGCTCGTGAGGAGTGCTGCGCGCGGCGTGGTTGTGAGGGGGGCGGCACGCCGCACGCCGCACCCCGCTCGCCGCACCCCGCACGGCGCCTCCCTCCTCCCGACCACCCGTCCCCCAGCACGCCGCACGACCACGCCGCACCCCGCACACCGCACGCCTCACGGCGCACTGAATGTCCCGCTCCTCACCTCGAAATGCCGTTTTTCGCCCCCGAGCATTCGGAGCATCAGCGTGCGCACCCCGTTGCCGAACGCCGACGCCGCCGTGCTTCCCCGCACGCCGCGCAGCCACCGATTCAGCTGATCCATGTCGCTCACGGACAGCGCCTCCACGTCCAGAGAAAGAGCGTAGTAGTATTTCGTCCCCTGCCGCTCGGGCGCGACCGTCGTGCGCGTCGGGCGTTCGAGCAGCGTCTGCGTCGTCGACAGCGTCGCGAAGCTGCCGAGATCGTCGATCTTGTTGTTCTGCTGCCGGAACACGCGATATCGCTGCGCCGATGGGTCGTACTGCACCACCAGCAGCCACTCCTCACGGCCTTCGAGATCGTTGAACAGTCCGCCCACACGCCATAGCTCTACGCGATACCGCAGCGACGCCGGAAATCCACTGCGCACCAGATCGCGCATCTCGGCGTCGGCGAACAGGTTCGTGGCGGTAACGACCCCGCCCGCACCCGCCGCCAGCGGCGGTGCAACCTCCAACTGCGGGCGGCGCTGCGCCTGGAGAGGACCGCCGATCACCAGCATGAGTGCCAGTAGATACCTGGCGACGCCGAAGTACCGCGTCATCGACTAAAAACGGTGTCGGACGCGCAGGAAAACGTTCAGCGGCTCCGTCGGCACCGAGAGAGCCTTCGCCAGGTACACGCCGAACTGATCGAAATCGAGGCCGGCTCCGATATCCGTCCGGTATGTCGACAGCGGCGGCAGCTCGCGCCGACCCAGATTGAGCGGACTGCTCGGCGCGTTGACCAGCCAGCCACGGCCCGCATCGTAGAACAGGACCCACTGGCCGTCGGCACGAAAGCGATTGCGGCGGCCCGACCGATCGGAGAACGAGAGCCGGATGTCTTTCCGATACTCGAGTTGCGCGAGTGCGATGCGCTCACACTGTGCGGGTTGGCCAACTGGCGCCACACCGGAGGCACATGTGCCGACGTCGTTGCCGCCGGTCGTTCGGAAGTCGAAGCCCGGCACCGTGCCCGGCCCGTCGATCGAGAAGCGTCGCTGGAGGGGAAGGGCGTCGCCGCTCACCCAGCCGCCCAGCACGAATCGCACGTTCAACGATGCGTTTGGCGCGAGACGGTTGTAGCGACGCAGGTCTGCAAACGCGCGCTGGTACCGCGTCGTCCCGAGCGCGGCGGTGCGCGCGAGGGGCGACGTCGGCGCGACCACATCGAGGTTGCCGGTTCCTCGCTCGTAGTCGGCGAGCAGATACCATCCCGCCCACGGATTGAAATCGTCATTCCGGGTGTCGATGCGAAGAACGAGATTCGCGACCTGAAACGCGCCTTCGTCCATGCGCGGGTTCTCGCGCCACGCGAGCTCGTTCCGCAACAGCGCGAATGGGTCGCGTGTCTCCCGCGACCGCCATCGCTCGTGTCCGTATGTGAGCGTGAGATCGGCGCTCTCGGTCGCACGGAGCGCCGCCATCACCTGTCCGCCATGGCGACCGTAGTAGTCGCGGTAGTCGCGATGAAAGAGGAATGACGCGAGTCCTACTTCCACGTTGCTGAGCTGCCACTGCTCCACGCCGTCGACGATGTCGAACAGTCGTCCGCCGATGGTCGCGCCGTATCGACGCCCAATGCGCAGCTCGCCACGCACGTCGTGCCCCACGTCGGCGACCGACGAGCTGAAGCTGCTCGCGGTGCGCACGATCGCCGTCGCATCGAGCCGAAGATGCCCCCAGCCCTGATCGCGATAGAGCACCGGTCCAATGCGCACGGGGAGACCTTCGACGCGGTTATAGACTCCCGCGTTCGCGATCTCGAGATCGTTGAAGTTCTGACGCCCTCGGCGCTCCCAGCGCCGCCACCATTGTTCGGTCACCGTCTCGTCGAGCTTGGCGACCAGTCGCTCGCCGTCTTCCGTGTAGTGCAGTGGAGGATGGTACAACCGCACCTCACCACCGATCGTCGCTCCGTCGCTGCCCTCCACTTCGCCGCCGACGACGAGCAGATCGCCGTCGATGCGCGCGCCTTTTCCCAGCAGCACGTCGGCATTGATGGCGAGCACGCGCCCCGTCACGTGCCCTGAGATCAGCAGCGGACCGTTGAGCACCGCCACGTCGCCAGTCACCGTGCGTCCGCTCGCAATCTCGGTGCGGTCGGTCGCGCGCAGCGTCGTGGTTGCGTTGTACAGCGCAACGACCTCGCGCGCGACGTCGGCGGGAAGCACGGTGCGCGCGAGCAGGGTGTCACGCTGCTGCGCGCGGAGGGGCGGTACGATCGCCAGCGTGGCGACGCACAACCCCAAACAGAGGCCTGCGCGACGGAGCACGTGCTTACTCGTCGCCAACGGGAATGCCGAGCCGGCGCATGCGGCGATAGAGATTCGCACGATCGGTTTTCAGCCGGCGCGATGCCTCGGCCACGTTGCCGCCCGCCGCCGAAAGAGCGCTCGCGATGAGAGTGCGCTCGTGCGAGTCGAGCGTATCCGTGAGCGACCGATCGAGTCCCATCGCATCGGGCGTCCGCTCCTGTACGGGGACGCTTCCGGACAGCGGCAGCACGGCGCGCACGTCGCGTTCGTCTACGTCACCGCCAGCGTGCAAAATGGCCAGCCGCTCAACGATGTTCGCGAGCTCCCGCACATTGCCGGGCCACCGGTAGCCCCCGAGGAGCGCGAGTACGGGCGCGGTGAAGGTTGGAGGGCGGCGACCCGTGCGCGCCCGGTGCTGTGCGGAAAAGTGTGCGACGAGTGCCGGAATGTCGTCGGGACGTTCGCGCAATGGAGGCACGTCGATGGGGATCACGTTCAACCGGAAGAGGAGATCCTCGCGAAAGGTTCCTTCGGTGACGCAGCGGGTGAGGTCGCGGTTCGTGGCGCTCACGATCCGCACGTCCACGCGTATGGGCTTTCCGCCACCGACGCGCTCGATCTCGCGTGCTTCGATGGCGCGCAGCAGCTTCGCCTGCGCCTCGAGCCCGAGGTCACCCACCTCATCGAGAAACAGCGTGCCCGTGTGCGCGAGCTCGAACCGTCCGATGCGCCGATCGGTCGCGCCCGTGAACGCGCCCTTCTCGTGACCGAACATCTCGCTCTCCACGAGATCGCGCGGAATCGCAGCGCAGTTCACGCGCACGAACGGACGATCCCGCCGCGGACTGCCAAAGTGAATCGCCGCTGCCACGAGCTCCTTGCCGGTGCCCGATTCCCCTGTCACGAGTACGCGCGCATCACTCGGTGCCACGCGCGCGATCATCTCGCGCACCCGAGCCATCACGGAACTCGCCCCAATCATTTCGCCGGCAAGACCGAGATCTTCGCGGAGCGCGCGAGCTTCGCGCCGGACGCGACGCAGCTCCAAGGCCGACGCGAGCGCCAGAAGCACCCCTTCGGGTGACAACGGCTTCTCCAGAAAATTGAAGGCGCCGAGCTTCGTCGCGCGTACCGCGTCGCTCAACCCTGCCTTGCCGCTCATCATGATCACCGGAACTTCGGGTATCAGTTCGCGCAGTTTTTCGAGGGTCGCCAATCCGTCGAGCTCACCGGGGACCATCAGGTCGAGCAACACCACGTCCGGACAACTCTCCGACACGCGCGCGAGTCCGGTGACGCCGTCGGCCGCATCCCGAACCTCGTATCCCTCGCTCGTGAGCAGCGCCCCCACCATCCGTCGAATGTTGGGCTCGTCGTCGACGATCAGCACACTCGACATGGACGACTAGCCCCGCTCGGGTCCCTTGAGCGCACCCGATGCGGGCACGCGCTCCGACAGCAGCTTCGTCGTAAACCGCTGTCCTTCGGAAATGCGCTCCACTTCGATGGCGATGGAGTCGATCGCCTGCTCCATGCGCTCGAGCCGCGCCGCGACTTCAGGTGTCACGCCGGAGCTGAGTGGCTTGCGATCGAGCTGCCGCGCCCCCGCGCGCGCGATCGGTACCCCAATCGCGATGATCGGTATCGACGTCACGAAAATAATCGGAATGAGAATCGGATCCATGTCACACGCCCAGGTCGGACACCGACGAATCCGCCGGCAGAAAAAGTCGCATCGTCGTTCCTTCGCCTGGCTCGCTCTCGATGTCCACAGCGCCGTCGTGGGCGAGGACGGTTTGCCGGACGATCGCCAGTCCCAATCCCGTCCCCCCCGGCTTGTGCGTTACGTACGGCTCCCAGATGCGGCCAAGTTTCGATGGCGAGATACCGATTCCATGATCGCGCACCGCGACGACGACCATGTCGCGGCCATCTCGCCGGGCACGCTGCACTTTGAGGGCGATGGGCTTGTCTGACGCGCTCGCCTCCACCGCGTTCAACAATACGTTCGTCAACGCTCGGCCGAGGGCATCCACGTGACCGGGCACCATGGGCACCTCGTCGTCGACCTCGATGCTGAGCGGACGGTCGGACGGCACCGCGCTTCGTGCGACGCTGCGAACGAGCTCGCCCAGGTCCACAGGCGCGCGCGGACCCTCCGGAAGTCGTCCGAACTGCGCGAAGCTGCGCGCCATTACTTCGAGCCGTGTCGACTCCGCCTCTAGTACGTCGATCGTCTCGGCGAGCGCGGGGGGCGCTTCTCGACGCAGTCGGCTGATCGCAAAGCGAATGGGCGTGAGCGGGTTCTTGAGCTCGTGCGCCACCTGCCGCGCGGATTCGCGCAGCGCCGTTGCACGCTCGGCTTCCAGCGCGCGCCCACGCCCGAGCCGCAACTCCACGGACATCTCCCGCATTCGATTGCGCAGCACCACGAACTCGGGCGCGCCCTTGCGCGGCGGACCCTCCGGGAGCGGATCTCCACGCTCGATTGTGGCCGTCCAGCCGACCAGCTCGCTCAAGGGCCGGCTGAGATTCCGGCTGAGATGTCCCGCCACCTTGGAGGCGACGAGCGTGAAGAGGAGCGCGGCAACGAGCGCTGCCGCGGCAGCGACGACCGGTGCGCGGCGGGTCATCAAAAACTCCATCTGCTTCGCGTGCAGCAACCCCTCACGGAGTACACGCTGATGCTCGTCGAGCGCGGTGCGCTGCGCGGCGGTGAGCGGCGCGGCGCTCGCTGCAGTGACCGCCCGCGCGCCGGTGCTCGCGATGCGCTCCATCGCCGGCGTCGTGCCCAACAGCGGAAGCATGCGCGTCACCGTGAGCGCCCAG
>JANMAY010000086.1:0-13633 GCA_031360095.1 Gemmatimonadaceae bacterium | reverse complement strand
CGATGCTGATGCGCGCGAACGCCGTCCACTTCGTGCGCCACGCCGCGTTGAGTGCGGCGACGGTGCGATACCGTCGCGCGAGGAAGTCCTGCCACAGCGCGCGCTCGCGACTTGCCGACTCGGCGAGATACTTCGTCCATGCGCCACGCGCCGCTGTGTGCGGTTCGCCGGAAGGGAGCGTTATTGCGTCGAACGTTGCGTCGGCGCCGAAATGATCGCGCAGGTCCGTAAGGCTGGAGCGATACTCGCGCCGCAGCCAGCGTTGCCACTGCGCGCGCTCCGGACCGGCGACGCGAGGAACGAAGCCGAGAGTGCGCTGCGCGAAGTCACTCCATTCCTGCGGTGCGTCCGCTTTCACCAGCGGGAACGGTGCGCCGTTCGCGGCCTGCACCGCGTCGTGATAGCGGCGATGCAAATCCGCGCCGCCCATGGCCGGCATCCATCGCCACGACGAATCGATGCGCTGAGGTCCGGGCACCTCGATGCGCACGTCGCCCAAAAGTGCGAGCGGTGTGCGGCGGGCACGAAAGCGCTCGATGATTCGCACCGGTGCGGCACGTGGTGCCGCCGATGCCGAGAAGAGCTGGTCGTCCACGCATTCGTCGAGCGCGAGGCGCAGCGCCATCTGCAGCCCGCGCATCGTGCCGCGCGCGGCAAAAAACTCCATCGCGTGACGAAGAAACAGCCGGCGCCGGTCGTCGTGCCATGACGGATCGAGTGCCACGCCAAACCAGCGCCCCAGCCAGTCGAGTGTGTCCGGCGGCGCGGTCGCAACGTCGAACAGCAGCTGCGCCGCCGCGATGCGATCCTCGACCGCGGTGAACGTGCCCTCGAAATTCGCGAGGAACCGGTCGAGAAAGCTCGCCGACTCGGGTTGCTCGCGGTACACGGCCGGCAGGTAGTGCTCGAGATAGGAGAAGCGCGGATACCACGCGCGCAGCGCCCGGATTCTCGGCGAGCTTCGACCATCGCCGCGAAGCACGAGCTTCACCTGTAAAAATCGTCCGCGCGCTTGCTGGAAGAGGAGCTCCCATGTTCCGCGCCCATTCGCCGACTCTCGCGGTTGATAGGGCAGCTCCGAGCCATCGGCGCGCAGGTACGGCTGCGGTTCCGGACGCCACGGCGCGAGATCCGCTTCAGGAATGGCGTCGCTGTCGAGGAGCGCGTCCGGTGCGGCGAGCGCACGGCGATCCGCGTTGCTCAGCCACTCCGCACGCGTGAGCTCCCGCCAGTCGTCGGACGCGCGAGTATACACATCGACGCTCGCTCCCGAAGGAATGCACGCGTCGAGCATCATGCGGTGCCACACACAGCCGGGCTCCGCGCCGTCGAAGACCGGTGTCCAGATCTCACCCGCGTCCACGTAGCGCGGCCGATGCTGCTGCACCAGCGGCATCCAGCTGTCGCCGCAATCGTAGAACGGCGCACCGTCGGCGGCGACGAGCGCACGTCCGGCGAACAGACGCATCGGGTAGTAGTCGGTCGACGCGTGCAGCGTGAGCCGATCACCACTCAGATCCACGCCGAAGGCGAATGCCTGATTGCCGTCCTTGGCCACGATGAACACGCGACCGATCCATCGCTCGGGGTCGTCATCCGCGCGCGCACCGAACGCGAAATCGTGTGCACGCAACGCGAATGGTGGCCGCCCATCGCCCTCGTCAATGTGCGTGGCCATCCCGTTCGTGGAGGCGGGCGCGCCACGCGGCGCGCCTGACGCAAGCCAATGAACACGCGCGAATCCGAGCGCATCCTCCCGCTCGAGCACGAGCACACCCTCGGCCGGCAGCGCGGTGATGGCGATGAGATCACTCGTGCCCGGTACCGGCCAGCCCTGATCGGCCTGCACGAGGGGGCGTGCGACGACATCGCGCGCTCCGTCTGCGCCCACCGCGCTGAAGCCGCCAACGTCGGGCACCGGCGCTTCTGCGCTCGGGCACACGATCTCGAAGCGCCGATCGAGCTCCCAGACTCGGCGATGCGCGCTATCGAGAATCCACACACCGCCTCCAGCGCGCGGCGCGAGATCGAATGGAGCGAATGCGCCAGGCCACGTGCGAAGCCGAGCTGGTCCCCCGGAATACAGGTCGGTGACCACCATCCCGCCGGTGCGCGCGCTCCCGTGATGCGCCACGCCCGCAACGAGATAGTGATCCTCCGTGACCGCGAGCCCGCGCAGCGTGACCGTGTCAGCCGCCGCAGTGGTGCGCGCGCGAAAGCCGCCGTCGTCGTCTGTGTGTTGCGTGCAATCGTCCGTCGACGGCCAGAATTGCGAGATGACGCCGGAGCCCGACGAGAGGATCTGAATGGAATGCTCGTCGTCGGAGATCCAATACCAATTGCCGAATCGGTCGCGGGCTGCGCCGCGTCGGTCGTCGAGCGACACCTCGTGCGTCGTGCGCGCGGTGGGAAAGCGAAACGCATCAGGCCACAGAGTCACTTCGTGGCGCGGTGCGTTCCAGTACACCTGCTTCGCGGGCGAGAATGCCGGCTCGCCTCCAATGGTGCGACAGCGCGACCAGTCGTCTTGGCCCAAGAGGAGATGAAATCGCGTTCCGTTGGCGTCCATCGCCTAGCACTCCTTGGGGACGATGGGCACCGGCACGAATCCGCCCGTGGTGGTCGCCGGGCCGCCCACTCCGTCGATGCCTTTGAGATCACTCGGCGGCACCGCGGGACCCACGCTGACGCTGATTCCTGCGATGCGCGGAAGCTCGAGGCCGCGCATGTCGATCGACTGTTGGCTTGCGTTGTCGCTGTCACCGGCCAGCAACAGCTCGCGCACGGCAGTCACACCTGGCACGCGCGCGGCGACGGCGGCCAGCTCCATGGCTCTCACCGGTTTGCGCAACGGCCATCCGTGGGCGCGCGCATCAGTGTCTCGCGTGAACATCGGGAGCAATGAATCGGCGCCCACGTCCGTGCCCACCGGTGGAAGCGGCGCGAGTGCGGCACGCAGCGCGTGCTCCACCGCTTGGCGAACTTCGGCAATGCCCCGTTCAGTCGTGACGTCGATGCCGACGGAGATCCACACCCGCTTGTAAACCGGTCCGCGCAGGAACACTTCCGTCGTCACGAGTCGGCGCGGTTCGAGCCACCGGCAAATGGCGTCGAGGAAGAGCCGGTCGGGACGAGGCGCGTCGGGCTGCTCGGGATCCCGGCGCGGCACGACAACGAGTGTCACCGCGCCCGGCGCGTCTCCTGGCTCGTTCACGCCGAGCTCGGGACTCGCCGCCGGGATCACGTCGATGCGGCCAATCTCCACGCCGGGCGTGCGCCACGCGATCGTCACGAAGTCGTCCGCGCTCACCAGTCGGTCGCGGTGCTGCAGCCAGCGCTGAATCTGCTTTTCGCCTTCGTCGATGGTCTCCGCGTCGGCGCCACCCCACGTGCGCACTGGATTCGTCACTGAAAATCCCGGCGGCAGCATTGGCGCGGTCTTGATCGCACCGGTATTCACATTGCCGGCGCGGCCGTCGCTGTACTCGTAGTCCGCCACGATCGAGGCGCCGAGGGGAAGACGGGCGCCGCGCAGACCGTCGCCGAACTTGAGCTCGCCCGCCTCGGCGTCGAGCATGAACACGCGCGATTCCTTCCGCTTCGCCTGAGCGGCGCCAGGCGGCAGCCGCGGATCGGACACGGGCACCTCTGCGCCGGCATTGGCGATGTCGTCGACCGCCGTCCACTGCTCGGTCACATTCGATTCGGCACGCGTCACGAACACGCGCACGGAGTCCGACAGCACCGGCCGCTGCGACAAACGCACGACTTGATCCGGCGCACCCGTACCATCAGGGAGACGCTCGGCGGTGACGCGCGCGCGCTGCGATACCATGGCTGCATTGATCCCCGCCCAGAGCAGTCTGGCCTTCGCGCGAGCGGGAATGGAGAAACGGAGCCAGGTGACGACGCGCTGATCGAGATTCGTGTCTTCGATTGCGGGAGGAAAGTCGCCGACACCAGCCTCGAGCGGATCGAGATTCGTCCACAGGCCAAGGCCTGACTTTGGTGGCAGCGTCACCTGCACGGTGCCGGGACGCGCGAGCACATCGTCACCAACGACGGCGAGCGGCAAGTACCGCGGCACGCGGTTGGCAGCGGGTTCCAGCAGTTCGCCATTCAGCGGAACAAGTGGGATGTGGCACTCGATCTGAATTGCACGCTCGGGATCCGCCATACCGCCCGGCGTCAGCTGTCGCGCGGCGTCAGTGAGGAACGGCACGATGCCAAGCGTAAGCGTTTTCGCACCAATGCGATCGCGTACGTCGTCGAGCAAGCGGGCGAGCGCGTCACCCGCGAGGCCGGCGACGTCGGACTTGCGTGCCACGAGTGCCAGCCAGATGGCACCGTCGACCGTTTCGCTCCCAAGGTCGATGCCATCTGTGTTAGTGAGAGCGACGGACTCATACAGCCGCGCGGTGGACGGCAGCGGCGGCTTGAGAAACGATGCGTAGAGCTGATCGTAGTAGGCGCGTACCGCATCGGTGGGTTGCTTGACTTCGCGCTTGTAGAAAATGTGCCCCTCTACCGGCAGCACGTCGAGACCGCGCTCGATGACGAACGAGAGCTCGCCGGCACGCAGCTCGAGCCCGGTGTTGAGTGTCGTCGTCTCGAGGGGACCGCGATCGTTCGAGAGCCTTGCAATGCCGCGCGCCGCGCTCGCGGTGCGAAGGGGAACGCCCAGCAGCTTGAGGAACTTTCGGCGGTTGCGTTCGGGGATCTGGTTCGCACGATACAGCAGGCTCTCTGTGAGGAAAGCGAACACCTCGACGAGCGTCACGCCGGGGTCGCTCTTGCTGAAATTCGTCCATTCCGGATTGTGCACTGCCGCGCGACGGAGCCCTTCGTCGCGAAGATCCTGATACCCGCGGTCGTCGATGAGAGGGATGGTCAGTGGCATGATGACATCCTCATGCGCCCCCGAGCGCGACGCTGAGACTCACACGTTCGCGCGTCTGGGTTGCGACGAGCCGATACGTGATCGTGGCGACCGCCGCTTCAGGATTGTCCGACGCGGGATCGACCGACACCGACTCCACGCGGATGCGTGCTTCCCATTCAGCGAGCGCCCGTTGAATTCGGTCGCGAATGAGCTGGTGGGTCGTCGCGGTGTTGGGTTCGAACAGGAATCGCGCGAGTCCACCGCCGAACTCAGGGAGCCGCAACCGCTCCCGCTCTTCCGTGAGCAGGATGATGCGAATGGATTCGCGCACGTTCGTCTCGCCCTCGGACCACACAACGTGGCCGTCCGGGCCGACTCGCGGTGGAAACGCCATACCGCGTCCGAAGAGTGTGCCGGGATTCATGTGGCCTTCTTGGCCCGGAAGCCGGGCAGGGGAAAGCAGATGATGAACCACGGAATCCAATGAAAGATCAAATCCAGCACGAGCATGATCATGAACAGCAGGATCAGCGCGCAAATGGTGATGATCGGGATGGACAGCGAGCAAATCATGCCGAGGTTCTCGCTGCCATTGGTGCAGGGCCCGAGACCGTCCTTTCCAATATCGAGATCCTTGTGGAATGGCCAAGGCAGGACGGAGAGCACGAGATCCACAAAGCCAAGTCCCTTGAGGCGATTCACCTGGCCGCAGAGCACGTCCGAGATCACGAACGCCGTGTTCTTCTGGTGCTTGCGCAGTCCCGCCGCCGTGGTATCGAAGGGGAGCGCAATGCGAATGGGGCGTGCCGGCGCGTCAGAGTCGAAGAAGCTCGCGAGCTGGAAGCGCTGGCTTGGCACGCTCAGGATCGGCGGCTCCAACGGACCGCAATCGCAGCGCACGTATGCGCACCGGATGATGAACCATCCCGGGTCGCCGCGCATGCTCGCGATGGCGTCGCGCAGCTGCGCGGCGAAGGGCACGGGCGGTGCGGCGGTCGTTGCGTCGGCGTCGATGGCACCCATCACGAGCTGCACGAGCTTGTCGACTCGCGCCGCGTCAAGCTCCGCCTTAGTCGATTCAGGCTGTGCTTCGGCGTCGCTCGCTTCCAGCGCCGCTGTCGTCACGGGAGCGAGCGCTTCTTGCACGCCACCAGGCACAAAGACACCCACGGATTGTTCGCGAACGCCAGCAAGCAGATAGTAGAACTGCGGCCACGGCGATGCCGACGCAGCGACATTCTTGGAGACGAAAGTGCGCTCCGATGATTCGAGGCGTTCTCGCACGCCGGACTTGCCGATGCTCCTGAGTGCGTCGCGCATGCCCGCGGCGAATGGAGCGCCGGTGAGCTGCCATCCGGTGCCGGGCGCGGTGGTCGCGGCGTTGATCCAGGCGAACAAGTTCTGTTTGCCAACTCCCACGACCGCAGGCGATGCGGAGTTGCTCATGACGGCGGCCCACACATCGGGCACGTGATGCGCGAGATAGTCGGCGAAGTCGAGCAGAATCAGCCACGATTGAAGCTGCGCACCTTCGTTGTCTGCCAGAGCGGACGCTTTCCTGTTCGCGTTCTTCGCGGCCCCGTCACTGCCCGGCGGATCGCCTGTGACGATCCGATCTGCCGCTTTGTGCATCGCGCGGATCAGCGCCTTCCACGGCTCGCTGACGTCCATCTTGAACTGCTCTTTGCGCGCGGACTTGCGCGTCTTCGCCGTGGCTGCGGGATCCATCGTGATCGCCGAGCGCGCACCTGGCGGTAGCGCGGCCTCGTGGCGCGCACTGCTCATGTACTCCTCACGCCGCCCTACCGGTATCAGTCCAGCGAGGAGACGACGCGGATGATCGACGTCGTCGCGGAAGTTGAGCGGAAAGAGCGGCAGCATCTCTTCCCCATCGACACTTCGCGCGAACCCATCGATCGATTCCGCGTCGTGCGGCACACGTTGCCAGTGCGGTCCGCGTGCATCCTTCACGAAGGCATACTCGTGGACTGGCGCGTCGGCGTCCGCCGTCAGTGGAAGCAGCCGGCGGAGATGAAAGCCCACCTGCTCGCGTCCGCCCGTGGCCACCGCGCGGTCCGGGAATCCCGGCACGCCGCACACCAGATTGGCCGCGACGAGATAGTGCCGCTGATGCGCAGGGTGATACAACTTGAGCGGCAGCGTGCGCGGAACGCCATTGACCGGCGCTGTCGTCGTTGCAGTCGTCGTTGCGATCGCCGTTGGCACCGCGGCGCGCGTCGTCAACCGAGCGAGCGCCCGTGCCACGCGCGGCAGTCGAACCGGCTCGGCGAGATCGGCTACCTCCCCCGAGGGATTGCGCCACGTTTCGGGGCGCGCGAGGGTCTCGCCGAGACGGCGCGGATCCGCGTCGAGCATCGCGATGGCCTGCTGCATGAACTCGTCGCTGGCGAATCGCAGCAGTGCGGGTCGCGCCTGATCGTCGGCGCGGAACGCGGCGGACGCCACGACTCCGAACCGCCCCCACAGCGGCTGCGGGGACGCCCAGAGCACGGAGTGCGCGGCCATGGCGCTCACCAGATGTTCCCCGCACCGGGCGTGTAGGACGCGCTCACGATGCTGTTGCAGATGACGGTATCCGCCTGCACCACTCCCGAGAACTTCGACATTCCGGCGTCCACCGTGACCATGCCAGCCGACACCGTCACCTGACTTGCATTGATCGTCACCTTCGCCGACGCCGTCACGGTAACGCCCGAGCTCTCGAGCTTGACAGAGTTGCCGTTGGAGTCCTCGATCTCGATGGCGCCTGGTCCATCCTTGAGCGTGATCTTCTGCCCGCCCGGCGTCTCGCAGATGAACTTTTCCTTTCCGTCGTCGTCGTCGAGCGTGAGCTTCACGCCGTTCCGCGATCGGATGACTTTTTTGTAGTTGTTGCCGCTGCCGTCCATTGACTCGGGTGCGGCGTCGCTGCCGTTCCACAGTGCGCCTATGACGTACGGCCGCCGCGTGTCGCCGCCCTCGAATACCAGCAGCACCTCGTCGTTCACATCGGGAACGAACCAGCTTCCGCGGTTGTTGCCGCCCATCATCGTTGCGAGCCGAGCCCACGCCTCATAGCGTCCGCTGCCCGTGTCGGGCGACCACGGAAGCGTCACCTTCACTCGGCCCTGTTGATCGGGATCCTTGATGTCGGACACGAGGCCCGGATAGCAGCCGTACCAGCGGCCGCCGAGCCCCGCGGGGATCCGTGCGTCGAGGACGAGGTCGAAGGCACTGTCGATGAGCATCGGTCAGTGCGCCTGTCCAATGCCAGGCCGCTCGACTTCGAATTCAGAGCGGATCCCGTGCGCGGTATCGAACCGGTGGCGCACCGCGGTGACGGTGTATTTGCCGCTGAAGAGCGGGCCAAGCCCCTTGAGCTCCACCTGCTTTCCGACACGCAGCCCGACACTCGCTTCGGCAATGCCGCGTCCGGTCACAAAGCGGCGCGCGCTCATACGAAAGAACGCTTCGGCGGCCGCCTGTCCCTCGCGTGCCGTCACCGGCATCGGGTGTGCCAGATTCTCTTTCCGTGCAGCAATGCCGGCGAGGATCGACACGCCGCTCGTATGGCTGCCGACTTCGGAGGTGATCGCGCTCGATGTCGCTTCGGATTTGATCGCCTGCTTGCCCGACACGTCCCATCCGCTCACGATCACGGCCGTGCGCTGCGCCGCCAGATCGGCCGTGACGGCGAACTCGCGCAGCTGATTCTGCCACGTGAGCTGCACGCTGTTCGAGTCACGCGAGCCGCGCGACTTCGCGTGCAGTGTCGTCCCTTCCACCCACACTTCCGCGTCGACCGCGGCGGCGCGCTCGCGCAGGAAGGCCAGGTCACTCTGATTGACCTGTGCGAGCACCTTGTGCGTCGGACCGGACACGCTGATGTCGCTCGTGAGCGAGTGGTCGGACGCGATGGTTTGCATCACGTCCCCGTCGCTCACGTCGGCAAATGTCCGTGTGCGCCGCGTCATCCGGAGGTCCTGGAGCTTGTCGTCGGCCAGCACGACGATGCGCGGCGGTGCGCCCTCGGGGAAACCGGCGCGCAATCCCATGACGCGACCATCGAACAGCACCTGCGTGCCGAGCTTAATCGTGAACGTCTTGCCGAAGTCGAGCAGCGAGCGATCGAAGTAGCGGAAGCCGACGCGTCCTCCCACGGCACCCCAGTTTCCGAATTCCGCCTCGCAGCGATACAGCCCGAGCGTGTCCTCGCGCACGATGAGCTCGAGCAGCTGCGTCGAGAGATCCGGCTTCTCCTGGCCACCAACGCTGATGGTCGGCTGCGAAGCGACGAATGCGGGAGCTGCCGTCATGTGCGCACGCCTCAGTACGCGCGCACGCGGCGGGCGCGCGCGCGCTGGTCGGCGAGTACACGCTCGACGTCGGTGGCCGGCCGCGGTGGCTCGGTCACGGATGACGACGCGGAGGGGCCTTGGGGACGATCGGGCTCGGTGACGACTTCGAACTCGTTGATGACGACAGGCATCACACGCTCCTAGAGCGAGAGAGAGAGATTGACGTTGATGAGTTGTCCCGGAGCGAGATGCCGCGGATTCTCGATCCCGTTCGCGCTTGCGATGCTCTGCCAGTCGGCGCCCACACCGGCCTGCGCCGCGAGACTTTGCATCGTGGCGCCTGCGGCCGCCTCCATGAGCGGGGTGGTGCCGGGCGCTGCGCCGCCGGGAGCGCGCGGGGTATTGGGCGGGCCGCCGCCCGGACCGGTGTCGCGAAACGTGAACCGTGTGATGCGCTGTTGTGACAGCGACAGCGTCATCGTCGCGCGCAGCGGCTTGCCGGCGCTCGAGAAGAAGTCGAGGCTCTCCTCCACACCGTCCATGATGCCGTCGAACTGAAACGAGCCCCAGAGAAAGCGCACAGCGGCTGGAATGAAGGTTTTGCCTTCCTCCTGCGGCGTGATGAAGTACGCCACCTTTTGCGTCAGCTTGCGCACGTCATCCACCGGCAGCTCACCTTGCGCCGGTGGTGCGCTCGCGTCGAAGTACACGGTGAGCGCAAGCTTCGTGGTTCCCGCCCCGACGAACTGGCGCGACGGTGTGCCGCTCTGATCACCGGTCCCGCTTGGCGTCTGGATCTGATTGGCGAAGGTGAGCTTGAGCGATTCCGGGTTGAACTGGAGCTTGGTCCAGTTTTCCCGCTTGATCTCGTTGCGGAAGTCCGCGTCGAGCTGTCGCAGCTCCGCCTTCTCCAGCTTGGTTGGCGTGGTCATCCGCCCTCCGGTCGCTTGAGTGACAACGATTCGTAGGCGAGCTGCAGCTCCTCGATTGCGACGCCACCGTCCTTTGCATTGAGCGGCGGCGCTTTGAGCTTGGCCGGCAGGCAGCGTGTCAGAATGAACCGCGCGCGCTCGGTGCTGCCGTCGGGTGCCAGCAGCACCACCTCCGCATCGGCGCGAAGACCGGGCTCCAGTGCCACTCGGCTCATCCAGTCCCACAGATCGAAGCTCTTCGTCATGCCGCGCTTGAGCGTCAGCATACCGAAGTTGAGCGGACCCGTGAGGCGAATCTGGCGCGCGTTGTTACCACCTTCGCGGATTGTCTTCACGTCCATCGTCATCTCGAGGCCGTCGCATTCGGAGAATGCGGCATTGCACACTTTCGTCGAGACGCCGGGCACGTTGATCTCCACAGCGAAGTTGAAGCCGGTGAATGGATGCCGAACGGTGTCGTCCGCGGAGTTCGCCACGTCAGCCTCCGCTCACGGTGATGCGCTCGCCGGTCTGCAGCAGCCGAATCGTCAGAAACGTCATTGGTCGTGACGGCGCGACGCGGAGCTCCACGACAAACTGCCCCTTGTCCATCGACGCCGGCGTATTGAGCGAGGCGTCGGCGTGCACCTGAAACGCCGTCGCCGCCGAGCTGCCCGCGAAGGCGCCACGCTGGAACAGGTCGCCGAGCATGGCCTCGAATCGGCGCTGCACCATCCGGCGGAACGAGTCGTTGTTCGGCTCGAACACATACGTCGCCCCAAGGCGCAAGGCGACGCGGCGCAGCAGAATCAGCAGCCGCCGCACGCCGATCGGACGCAGGTCGTCGTCACCCGCGAGGGTGTCGGCGCTCATCACCATGAACCCACGCGCCGTGTGTCGCATCGTGTTGATCGCGAGCTGTTGGAGATCCTGCCATCGCGATGGTGCCGCGGGCTGCTCGAGCGCGATGACGCCGCGCAACAACTCGTTCGCCGGAGCGATCCATGCGCCGCGCTCGATCCCACGCTTGGCAATCACGCCGCAGGCTGCTCCATCGGGAGCTACGGCGCGCAGAGCGCGGTTGTCGTCTCGAGTCACGAGCCAGCCGTGATAGAGTGCGGCAAAGCCAAGCGCATCCCGCTCTCCCATGCTCAACGGCGGGACGACGCTCGATCCCAGCGCCACGACCGGCGCATCCGTCGCACCAAGGAGCTGCGCGTGCGCCATTGCCGCACCATCACGGTAGTGTGCGGGAAGCGAGAGCACCGCCAGCATGTCGCGCCGCGCGGCGCAGACGCGCAGCAGCATGCGCTGCACCGCCACCAACACGTCGTCACGATACTCGCTCGGTCGCCGTGCGCGCCACGCACTCGGGCCGGAGAGGCGGACACCGACACCGTTCGACCACTCGGTGGGGTGGTCGCCAGTGCCGCGCACGCGGTAGTAGTAGTCTCCCGGTTGCCGGGGCGCGATCGTGATGGACGTTCCCGCTCCCTGGAAGACGACAATGGCTCCGCGCCAATCCCGATTCGTGGATTCCTCCACGAGAAACGAGATCGTGCCGCCAGCCGCGGTCCACTCCAGCGCGATGCTCGCGCTGGCGTCTTGCCCAGTGACCTCGAGCCACGGACCGCGCCCCTCGACCGCGCCGCACTCGATGAATGCCGCAGCGTCTCGCGGGTCGGATGCGTCTACCGCTGACGGATCAGGCGGGGGTGGTGTGCCTTTCTCCATCGCGACCCATCCGGGCTGCGAAGCATCGGGCACGGCAAATAGCGTCGCCTCCTCGATCGCTAGCGCGCGGTGCAGGCCTGTTGGCTCGTGCGTCGTCGGCCCGATGAAGCGGAGATACTCTGCGTCGGCCAGCAGCGTCGACGCGAATCTGTTTGCCAACTGCTCGTCGCCAAACAGGCTCGCGTCGAACGGCACCAGTCCGTCGCGCTCGAGTGCCGCACCATCGGGGGCGATGGCCGGCAGAAACGCGCGGGGAAGGGAGCCGAGCGCAAAGGGAATGCAGAGCCTGACCGCTCCACTCCCCGCAGCGGGAAACCGTGGCGCCAGTGCGTCGCGCCAGGTCGCAAGATGTACGTCGCCCGTTGCGTAGAGTGCATCGTCGCTCGGGAGCAGCTCCACGTGGCGAGGATGACCGGGTGTGAGTCCGAGCTCACCGATGCGCCGCGGATTGCCACCCGCCACGCGAGCCCAGAGCTCGAGCGACAGGCGCTCGACGCTCAGCGCGCTCGGGAGTGGCATCGATGCAGGAGCGCTCTGCCGACGCCACACGCCATCACCGCGCACGCTGACGGCAGGCGCTGGAGGCGATTGTGCGTCCAGCCCAACGGAAACGTGCGTCACCGCGAAGACCAATGTCTCCGCGCCGAATGCCACGACCAGCGTCTCGCCTGGGCGTGGTGCGGCGTGCGCTTCGATGGACATGGAAAGCAGCACATCGCTCGCTGCCGAGTGTGTGCCTCTCGACGAATGCACGAAGCTCACTGGCACGGTGCGTTTGCCAAGCTGCGCGGTGCCGTCGCGCTGCACCGGTATGCGTTGGACGTCGACCCACAGTTCGTCGCTCGTGCGTACGCGGAGCGCA
Source organism: Gemmatimonadaceae bacterium (assembly GCA_031360095.1). Lineage (GTDB taxonomy): Bacteria > Gemmatimonadota > Gemmatimonadetes > Gemmatimonadales > Gemmatimonadaceae > AG11. The sequence goes on along the minus strand of JANMAY010000086.1, from coordinate 946 downwards.
AGTCGCCGCGGTGACGCGCCTCGCGCGTCGTGTGCCGTCAGCGCTTCCACGCCCGCGTACAACACCGCGTCGCTGTCTCGTGAGGTAATCCGCAGCAGATCGCCCACAGCCAGAGCAACGCCACTCGGTCCCACCAATTCGATCTCGTGCGCCGCGCCGTCCCAGCGTCGGACACCGAACCGCTGGCTGACAAGGCTCGCCGACAGTTCGACACCATCCGACCAACTCCCGGGCGACGACGAGGAGAGCACGAACGGGACGAGCGCGCCAGCACTCGTGACCGCGGCCAGTCCAGGCACCGGCAGCGCGTTGCACGTTGCGCCACGCGTCAGCCGAATGACCCAGCATCGCTTGCCGCCGTTCATGAAGAACGACCGCACCGCCGGGGCGAGTTGCGCCTGCAGCACGCGTCCGCGATCGAGATCCCAAGCCAATGACGCATCGGCGCCGAACACCTCGGCGAACTGTTCCGCGTCCTCGAGCGGCACTGGAACGTTCACGGGGCCGCGCGCGGCAAAGCCGGCGAAAACCGCCACGTCCATGCGAGGCAGTACGTCGTCGTACACCGGCGCGGCGGAGTCGAACGCGAATCCCGGCAGCGGGCGCAGCAGCGTGGCGGTCATCGTCGTGACGACCGGATCACTCCATCTCGAGGCGCTCGTACGCGAGCACGAGCTCCTCCATGGCGACATCGGTCCCCTTTGCGTTCAGGGGTCCGTTGACGACCTTGATCGGCCGCGCGCGCAGCAGCTTCCACGTCATCACCACCGCGCTGTGATCCTCGTTCTGCATCTGCACGGTGACGTTGCGCAGCGCTTTCTGGTTGCCATTGCGGATGTCGTTGAGCCATTGATAGTGGGCGAGCGAGCCGATCACGCCGCGCTTGAGCGTGACGTCGGCCGACTTGTTCATGCCCATGATCTTCTGCACGCTGTTCTCACGTGCG
>JANMAY010000075.1:0-3482 GCA_031360095.1 Gemmatimonadaceae bacterium | reverse complement strand
TGTGGGGAGTGCTGGTGACGGACACCATCCAGTTCGGCATCACGATGACGGGGACCTTCGCCGTCGCGTACTTCGCGCTCAAGCAGCCCGAGATTGGAGGGCTCGCCGGTCTGTTCGCCAAGGTGCCCCCCAAAACACTCGCGCTCCTTCCCGACTTCGGCGACTGGAGTGTCGCGGCCGCGGTGTTCGTGCTTCCGCTCACGGTGCAGTGGTGGTCGGTGTGGTACCCGGGCGCCGAGCCGGGGGGAGGGAGTTATATCGCGCAACGGATGCTGGCGTCCAAGTCCGAAAAGGACGCCGTGATTGGCACGCTGCTGTTCAACGTGATGCACTATGCGCTGCGTCCCTGGCCGTGGATCATCGTCGCGCTCGCGTCGACGATCATCTACCCGCAGCTCTCCGACATCTCCGCGGCGTTCCCGCAGCTGGATCGCTCGCTCCTCGGCAACGACATCGCGTATCCGGCGATGATGCGCTTCTTGCCCGCGGGATTTCTTGGTCTCGTCGTCGCTGGGACGCTCGCGGCGTATCGCTCGACGATCGAGACGCATCTCAACTGGGGCACGAGCTACCTGGTGCACGACTTCTACCGGCGATTCCTTCGGCCCGGGCTCACCGAAAAACATTACGTGCTCGTCGGCCGTTTGACGACCGCCGGCCTGATGATCATCGCCGCGTTCGTCACGTACGCGCTCGGTACCGCGCGCGAGGCGTTCGATCTGATTCTCTCGATTGGCGCGGGTACCGGCCTGCTGTATTTGCTGCGCTGGTTCTGGTGGCGCGTGAGCGCGTGGAGCGAGATCGCAGCGATGACGAGCTCGTTCCTCGTGGCGCTCGGATTCTTCATCGCGCGCAAAAACGGACTCGAGATGCCGTCGCACGTCTCCCTGCTCGTCACCGTGGGCGTGACGTCGGTCGTATGGATTGCGACGACCTATCTCGCGCCGCCGGCGGACGAAGAGACGCTGGTGAAATTCTTCACGCTCGTGCGCCCGTCCGGCCCAGGATGGAAACCAATTGCGCAGCGCGCTGGCGTGAGCGGCTCGGCGGACGCGCTCCCGCAAGCCATGCTCGGCTGGGTGCTCGGCTGCGCATTCGTGTATGCGGCGCTCTTTGGAACGGGCAGTATGCTCTACGGGCGCATGCCGCAATTCTTCATGTGGCTTGCGATATTCGTCGTGAGCGGGCTTGGAATGCTCAAGGTGCTTCGCGGATACTGGACGACGTCATGAGCGACGCGGCCCCTCCTCCCACAACGCAGGCCGTGATCCTCGCACGTGGGCTGGGCACGCGCATGCGTCGCGAGTCGGCGGATCAAGGTCTAAGCGCGGCGCAACTGGAGGCCGCAGCGGCGGGTGCAAAGGGAATGATGCCGCTATTCGCGCGCCCATTCCTGGACTACGTGATCTCCGCGCTCGCTGATGCTGCCATCACCAACGTCGTGCTCGTGGTTGGACCGGAGCACGACGCCATGCGAAAGTACTACACGCAGGCGGCGCCTCCAGCGCGCGTTCAGGTCCGCTTTGCCGTACAAGCCGAGCCGAAAGGGACGGCCGATGCGGTGTATGCGGTACGCAACGCGGTGAACGATGCGCCGTTCCTCATGTTGAATTCCGACAACTACTACCCGGTGGCCGCCTATTCCGCTCTGGCCGCAGTGGGGGGTGCGGGGCTGATCGCGTTCGAGGCGGATACACTGGTGCGCGATGGAGGGATTCAGGTGGAACGTGTTCTCAATTATGCGCTCCTCGACTTCGACTCCAACGGCTGGCTGCGCGAGATCTGCGAGAAGCCACCATCCGACCACCCGCTTGCTCGGCGCGCTGAACGGTGGGTGTCGATGAACCTGTGGTCGTTCACGCCGCGCATCTTCGACGCGTGCGCGCGCATCGAGCCGTCGGAGCGTGGTGAGCTCGAGCTCGCCGATGCAGTCATGGTTGCGATGCGTGACTTGGGGGAACGCTTTCGCGTGATCCCCATGCGCGGCGGCGTCCTCGATCTCTCGAGCCGAGCGGACGTTGCGCTCGTGTCGTCCCGGTTGGCAAACGTGACGCCCAATCCATAGTGCGCTGTTACGTCGTCCCGGGCCGAGTGGAGCTCGTTGGCAAGCATGTGGACTATGCAGGGGGCCGGTCACTCACGTGCGCCGTCGATGTGGCAATCACGGCGTGCGCGCGACCACTGCGCGAGGCCGTGGTGCGTGTGCACAATACCGGGAGGCAGGGGCAGGTTACGGTGCGGATGGACGCGGATGCCATGCGCACGCCCGGCACTCCGATCTGGAGCTCGTACATCGTCGCCGTGGCCCGGCGCTTTGCACGCGACTTTCCGCACGCCACCACTGGCGTGGAGGTCGACCTGCGGAGCACGCTGCCCGCCGCGGCTGGGCTGAGCAGCTCCAGTGCGCTCACGGTGGCAATTGGTTCTGCATTGGTCGACGCGAACGACATGGAGAGCGATGCAACGTGGCGCGCCGTCGTTCCCGATGCGATCGCCCGCGCTGAATACTTTGCTGCAATGGAGACGGGTTCGTCGTTCGCACACTTTCCGGGCGACGACGGCGTGGGTGTGCGGGGAGGCGCGCAGGATCATGTTGCCATCGTCTGCGCGATGGCGGGGAGTGTCGGCCAGTTCTCGTATCTACCGGCGCATCTGGAGCGCCGCGTGCCGTGGCCGGCCGACTACCAGCTCGCCATCGGCGTGAGTGGCGTGACGGCGGCTAAAACCGGCAACGCGCGCGCTCGCTACAATCGGGCTTCGGACGCCATACGCGCGCTGCTGCGTGCGTGGAATGCGGCGAGCGCTCGCGCGGATGGTACGCTGGCAGACGCGATCGCAAGCAGTCCCGACGCGGGTGAGCGGCTCGTCCACGTCGCGAAAAGTGGTACGGCGGAATTCCCGGCCGAGCAGCTTGTGGCTCGGCTGGCCCAGTTCCGCGAGGAGGTCGACGAGATCGTTCCGCGCGTGGCTGACGCCCTTCACGATCGTGATCTGGCGACGCTCGGGCGTCTCGTCGATCGCTCACAGGAGATGGCGGAGTGCGTACTCGGAAACCAGGTGCGCGAAACGATCTTCCTCGCGCGTGCGGCGCGCGAGTTCGGAGCCGTAGCGGCGTCTGCGTTTGGTGCAGGGTTCGGAGGCGCCGTGTGGGCGATGATTCCAACGCGGGATGCGGCGGCGTTTCTGGAGCAGTGGCGGGTGCGCTACGAAGAAACGTTTCCGCACCGTGCCGCACAGTCACGATGGATGCTCACGACGCCGTCCGAACCGGCGCGCGAGATCGTCGTCTCGTGAATGCCGCACAGGGACATCGCCCGGCGAAGAGCAGTTTCCGTTGGATCGTCGCCGCACTGCTCTTTTCCGGAACGACGATCAACTACATCGATCGACAGGCGCTGGCGCTCCTAAAGCCCATTCTCGATCGCGACCTCGGCTGGACGAACGAGCAGTTCGGTTTCGTCAACTCGGCGTTTTTCGCCGTG
>JANMAY010000055.1:0-76728 GCA_031360095.1 Gemmatimonadaceae bacterium | reverse complement strand
TAGACGCTGGCCACCAGTGCGGCTACCGCTGCACCCGTCATTGTGCAGAAGAGATTCACGACATCGTTGTCGAGCCACTCGCGTCCGCTAGCGAGTGTCGATCGCTTCCCACACACGTGGACCATTTGTTCAGTGTGGAGGTGGCAGGTGAGACACCACCGGCGCGCCTGGACGCTGGCGCCGAGCAGCGAATCTGCGAGCGCACCGATGATCCCGCCGACGAGCATTGACGGCACGCTCGCGTGGAGACCAAAGCGCCAGCCGAGTAGTGCGATGAACGCGGCGCCTGCGACCATCGCGAACAATCCGGCCCCTGTGACGCCACCCGAAGTGCCTGGCGACACGTGCTCCCACGACAAGATCGACCGCGGCTCACCGCCGGACAGTGTTCCGATCTCGGTTGCCCAGGTGTCGGCCGTTGCTGCGGCAAGCGCGCCAAGCGCCGCGGCGGAGAGCAGGACGGCGGCGCCGAATCCGGTGAACTGTGCGAGCAGCGCGCAGGAGGCGTACACGCCGCCGTTGGCGACGACCTGCATCGCGTCCCGCGGGCCATCCTTGGCGAGCATACCGGCGGTGCGACGTCGCTTCGATGCCGCGCCGAATCGAGACAGGGCAGCGGAGGCGACGAAGTACACGATGAGCAGCGCCCCCCAGCGCCAGCCCGCGGCCACCGCGACGCCGCCGACGATCGTCGCGGCGAGGGCACCCGAGGTGGAGAGTGATCGGAGCCGGCGGGCGAGGAGTGCGATCGCCAGCGCGATGATGAACCCAGCGACACACCGTTCGATCGTCACGATGCTGAGAATGCAGCCATTGAGAGACCCCTAGGCTCCGGTTAGCTTCCGCACTGCACTCGCGATCCTGCCGCCCTGTAGTCCACTGTAGTCTATGCTCGCCACCGTCGACGCACTTCTTCCCCTCAGCCTTCTCGAAGCGGTCCGCGACGTTGACACTCCCGAGGGAGTGCTCGAGGCGGAGTTCGTGGACGAGCTACGCAACAAGCGATTGGGTCTGAGCGACACCGTCTACACACAGATCAAGCGCTACACCGAAGCAGTGCGCCGCAACCAGCGCACCGCGCAGGATGAGACAGTCGCTCTCGCGCGCCTGATCGGTCGTCGCCCCGACGCGGAAGCCGTGCTCCGCGCGGCCGGCCGATTCCTCGCGCGTGAAGCGTATATGACCGTCTCACCGGTGACGCGCGCGCTGCTGCGCGTGATGCCATCGCTCATCGCGCGGCCGCTCGCGTTCCGCAAAGTGAAGCACATCGCCCACCGCTACATCAATGGCAACGTGCGCCGCGTTGGTCAGTTCGTGCTCCTCGAGATTCCACGCTCCGTGACACTCGGCGTCGCGCCCGGCAGTACCGGATGCGCGTTCTACGAGTCGACGCTGCGCGAGCTGCTGCGACTTCTCGTGGGCACCACCGGCGCGGTGGAGCACACGCGATGTGAGGGCCGCGGCGAAGGATCCTGCGAGTGGCGCGCGGATTGGCGCGGCGCCGACCGCACGCGGGCAGCCTAGCAGTCGTCGACCGTGCTCACCGAAGAGACGCTTCCCGCCGTGCAGCGGGCACTCGCGGACGCTCAGCTCGACGGATGGCTTCTGTTCGACTTTCAACGGATGAATCCCATTGCGGGCGGCATGTTGTCGCTCGAGGGGATGATGTCGCGCCGAGTGTTCGTGTGGGTCCCGCGCACGGGAGTGCCCGTGGGCGTTGGGCATGCCATCGAGCCTGGCACGTGGCGCACGTGGCCCGCGTCGTGGAACCGACTGACCTACAGCTCGTGGCGCACGCTCGAGCACTCCGTCAGCGACATCGTCCGCGGGAAGCACATCGCCATGGAGTATTCGCCGGGCGACGCGGTGCCATACCTCGATCGTGTGCCGGCCGGTGTGATCGACATGGTGCGCGCGGCGGGTGCGGCGTCCATTGTGTCGAGCGGCGAGCTGGTCACGCTGTTCAACGCGACGTGGACCCCCGACCAGGCTGCATCGCACGTTCGCGCCGCCGAGATCATCGCGACGATCGCGCGCGATGCGTTTGTCCTCGCCGGTGAACGGTCGCGGAGCCCGCAGCCGGTTACCGAGCACGAGCTCATGGCGTGGATTCTCGAGCGGTTTGCCCGCGCGAACCTCTCCACCGACCACGGGCCTAACGTGAGCGCGGGCGCAAACGCGGCAAACCCGCACTACGAGCCGTCGCCCGACCGTCCTCGGCCCATTCTCGTCGGCGACGTGTTGTTGATCGACCTCTGGGCCACGGAAGCGAACGGCATCTATGCCGACCAAACGTGGATTGCGACGCTCGGAGCGCCAAGCGCGCGCGCGCAGGAGATCTGGAGTGCGATTCGCGATGCGCGCGACGCCGCGATTCGCGTCGTGACGGACGGTGTCGCCGCCGGAACGATGCTGCGCGGCGGCGATGTGGACGACGCGGCGCGCGCGGTGATCGTCGAGCGCGGGCTGGGGGAGTACTTCACGCACCGCACCGGACATTCAATCGACGCCAAGTCCCTGCACGGCTCTGGCCCGCATCTGGACAATCTCGAAACGCGCGAAGAGCGGCTCTTGATTCCTGGCGTCGGGTTCTCGATCGAGCCCGGCGTCTACATCGCTGGGGAGATCGGAATGCGGACCGAGGTGAATGCGTATCTGGAGCCGGGCCGTGCGGTGATTACACCGCGGCAGTATCAGCGGGATCTGATTGTGGTGTAGTACGCGTCATTTCCATACCGCACGATCTTCCAGCCCCAATCGCCAATACGCGAGGCGCCTCACCCCCAGCGCCGCCACCTCGCGCTCCAATGCCGAGACGAGGCCGGCGTCGCTCACCCAGAGCTCCCATCCGTTCGGTCCCGCGCGCACGGCGTGCAGCGTGCTCGACGCCGGATCGCGGTCCAGCGCCACGCCTGCCTCCGTCGCCATCCGCCGTGCCTCGTCGTACGAAATCACCTCCGCCACGGGTTGATTCGCCCGCCACACGTAGCCGTACATGGGCAGGGCAGCCATCACGCGGTTCGCTCCGCTCTCCTGCACGCGCAGCGCAAGTGTGCGTCGCACCCAGTTCGGCGATGCAATGGGACCAGGCGGCGACGTGGACCAATGTTCATCGTACAGCATGACGATGAGCAGATCGACCGACGCACCAAACAGGCGAGCTGGGTATGCCACGGTGTCGCTGGCCGGAAGTGCGACGGCGACCGGTGCGAGTCCCGCGTCGTGCGCGGCTCGCGCAACGACACCTATGACTTCACGTGTCAGGGCGGTGTCGGCACCCGTCATTCCCTCGAAGTCGATGACGAGGCCGGAGTAGCCGCCGCTGCGAGCCGTGGACGCGATCGCGGCGGCGCTGCGCGCGAGCGCCAGGGAGTCCATGGCGAGGCGGCGAATGAGCGCGGGATGAAATCGATCCTGGGCATAGGACGTGACCATCGCCAGCCGGCGAGTTGCGCGTGGCAGCGATCGACTCACCGAGTCGACGTACGGCCGATTCGGGAGACCGGTGAGCGTGTCGAGCATGATCCAGTCGAGCACCACCGCGTCGAGCTGCGCGGCATGTGTGCGAGCGCTCGCGTCGCTCCGGGAATCCCACGGCGCGGTGAACGCCCATCGCTCCGGAGCACTCCGCGGGACCAGCGGCAGCGATGTACACGCCGCGCATAGAGACAATAGGGCGGCTCCGAGCAGACACTTGTTGTCCCCACGTTGTACCATGCCCGCATGTTAACCCTGCACTCCGCGTGCGAGCGAGCTCGGCCGACTCAACTGGCTCGCGCCTTGCCCCTACTCCGGCGCACTTTCCCACACCTTCCCGCTCGACATTGTGATCGTCGCACGACAGCACGCCACCCCGCCCGTCAGTTTCGCGCTCTGCGCATTCGTTCTCGTGATGTTCTCCGCCTGTCGTGGTGATGCCGAAGGCGATACGCCACGCAAAGCCGCCGCAAAGTCGGGCGCACAAACCACCGTGTCCGGCGGTGAGGTGATCATCGCGCCGCCCAAGACGCCGTACCGGGTCGCGACGATTGCGTCACCGGGTTCGATCACCGGCACCGTGAGCCTGCATGGAGCCGTGACGCCCCTGCCTCCCGCGGAGACGGGAAGCGACAGCACGGTCTGCGGCCGCAGCATTCCCGACGAGTCGGTGTTCCTCCTCGGCTCGGGGCTCGCGGGTGCGCTCGTCTGGCTCGAGGGCGTGGAAAGCGGGAAGGCCCCGTCGCTCGAGCGGCGCGTGGAGCTGGAGACCGTGCACTGCCGACTCGTTCCGCGCGTGCAGGCCGCGATGGTTGGCAGCGCCGTGAACGTCATTGGCCACGAAAGCTTTCGCCAACATCTCCGCTTCGTGGTGGCGGGTGACTCGTCGCCGCGCGCCGCTATTCTGCTCACCGGCGGCGAGCAGGTGATCCCGACGGAATTACCGTTCAAAGCGCCGGGTCTCATCACCGTTCGCGACACCGAACACGCGTGGCGCAGCGCGTTCATCGGCGTGTTCGACCATCCTTACTTTGCCGTGTCGACGACCGCGGGCGCGTTCACCATCGACAGCGTTCCACCCGGGAAGTACACCCTGCATGCGTGGCACGAACGGACCGGCAGGGTGACGCAGGCAGTGGAGGTGGCGGCGGGCGCTCCGACCAAAGTCGCAGTGACGTTGGAAGGCCGCTGAGGGAACGGCCCCGTACCCCTAGTCTCGCAGTTCCGCCTTGTAGAGGCGCCCGTACACGCCCGCGCCGTCTACCAGCTCCAGGTGCGTTCCCGTCTCCACGATGCGCCCGTGCTCGAGCACCAGCACCCGGTCCGCTCGCCGCACGGTGCGCAGCCGGTGCGCAATGATCAGCGTCGTCCGCCCGCGCAGCAGCTCCTCCATCGCCTCTTCCACGAGCCGCTCGCTCTCGTTGTCGAGGCTCGATGTCGCTTCGTCCAGCACGACGACCGCGGGATCCTTCAAGAACACCCGCGCCAGTGCAATGCGTTGACGCTGTCCGCCCGACAGCTTGACGCCGCGCTCACCTACGCGCGTCTCGAGCCCGTGCGTGAGGCGGTCGATGAACTCCATCGCATGCGCGGCGCGGGCAGCGGCGTGGATCTCCTCATCGCTCGCACCGGGCCGTGCGTACGCGATGTTCTCGCGCACCGAGCCGCTGAATAGCGCGGGTTCCTGCGGCACGAGTCCGATTGCCCCGCGGAGATCGGCGAACGACAGCGCGCGCACGTCGCTCTCGTCGAGCGTGATCCGGCCGCTGGTGACGTCCCAGAATCGCGAGACCAGGGACGCAATCGTCGTTTTTCCGGCGCCGCTCGGACCCACGAGCGCGACGACCTCGCCGGGAGCGACGGAAAATGAGACGTCGGTCAATACCTCGGGCAGGTCGGGTGCATAACGAAAGTGCACTCCAACCAAGGCAATGGCGCCACGGACGGGCCGCCGCAGCGGAACCGGTGCAACCGGCTCGGGAACGGTAGGCGCGAGCGCGAGCAGCTCGAACACGCGTTGCGCCGCGCCGATCGCCTCCTGGTAGCTGCCGAACAGCGAGGCCAACGACCCCACCGCCGCGGCGACGGTAATGGCGTAGAGCAAAAACGAGACGAGCGCACCCGGTGTGAGAGCCCCCTCGAGCACGAGGATGCCGCCCTGCCACAGCACCGCCACGACGCCGGCAAACGCCGCAAAGCCCACGATGCCGAACAGCATCGCGCGCGTGCGCGCCCGCGCGACCGCCGCGCGCACCACCCCCGACAACAGCTCGCCGTAGCGACGCGTTTCTTCCGCCTCGCGCACGAAGCTCTGCACCGTGCGAATCTGCGAAAAGGCCTCATCCGCCATGCCCATCGCGTCCGCCACGCGATCCTGCACGCCCGTGCTCGCGCGCCGGAGCCGACGTCCAAAGAAAATCGCCGAGCCCACCACCACCGGGACGACGGCGAGCGTCGTCGCGGTCAGGCGCGGATGCGTCAGCGTGAGTAGCGCGATCCCGCCCACGAGAAAAAGTGATTGCCGTGTCAGCTCACTCACCCACGAGCCCATGAGCGTCTGCAACACTGCGAGATCGGCGGAGAGGCGGCTCGTGAGCTCTCCGGTGCGCCGCTCGGTATAAAAGCCCGGCGACAGCCGCACCAGATGCGCAAACACGTCCTCGCGGAGCCGCGCGACGACACGCTCCGCGGTGCTCGTGAGCAAATAGACCTGCACGAAGTTCATCAAACCCTGCACCGCGAACGCCAGCACGAGTCCAATGGCGATCCGGTCGAGCAGCGCACGATCCCGCTGCTGAAACGCGGCATCGAGCAGGTACCGCACCACCTGCGGAAATGCGAGTCCCACCGCGGCGGCCACCAGCAGGCACAGGGTACACACCAGCAGCTGTGCCACATACGGTCGCAGGCGCGGCAGCAGGGCGGTCAGGGGCTTCGGAGAAACCGGACGTCGATCGCGGTCCGCGGCTCGTACGGGATCATGCGCCACCGGCATGCTAGCGCGGGCCACTGCCCTCGCCGCGCAGCCAGAGCCGCAGTGAATAGAGCGACTGATTCATCGTGCGACCGCGCGCCGACTCCTTCTCCAGTGCCGCCAGCAGCACCGCGGCACGCTCGGCGATCACCTGCGGAGTCGCGCTCCAATCGTCCGCGGTCCACCGGCGGACATGCACGACACCGCTCATGTCGGGAATGCTGATGAGCATCAACGTCTCGGCGACACCGGGAAATCCGCCGAGCAGGAGAGGCATTTCGCGCGGAACCGACGAGCGTCTATCTGGCACGGGAGCCGTCATGTCTCGTCACGTCACCGCTCGGTCCACGACCATCGCCGCGAAGAGCAGCGCCAGGTAGAGCAGCGAAAACTTGTAAACACTCCACGCCGGCTTCGCGAATTCGGTCGCACGAATGACGCGGACTACGCCCACGAGCAACCAGGCGCCGAGCAGCGCGGCCGCCACGAAGTACAGCATGCCGAGCGCGCCGAAGGCCACCGGCAGCAGCGTCAGTGGAATGAGAATGAGCGTGTACCACAACATGTTGCGCATCGTCTCGCGCTCACCCCACACGAGCGGAGCCATAGGCACTCCGGCGCGGCCGTAGTCCTTCTGCTTGAGCAGCGCGAGCGCCCAGAAGTGCGGCGGGGTCCAGTAAAAGATGATCAGGAAGAGGTACACCGCGAGCAGATCCACACGGCCCGTCACCGAGGCCCATCCGACCAGCGGCGGAAAAGCTCCGGCCGCCCCGCCGATCACGATGTTCTGCGGCGAGCTGCGCTTGAGCCACCGCGTGTAGATGAAGACGTACGTGTAGAAGCCGCCGAGCGCGAGCGCCGCGGTGAGGACGTTGGCGACGTGCGCGAGCAGGAACGTTGCCGTCGTCGCACACAATATGCCGAACGCGAGCACGGCTTCCGGCTGCATCCGGCCGCTCGGAATGGGTCGCAGCCGCGTGCGCGCCATTCGGTCGTCGATGTCGCGATCGAGATACATGTTGACGGCGTTCGCTCCGCCGGCCATGAGATATCCCCCGACAAAGACGGCCAACACGAGCGTCCAACTCGGGGATCCGGCGACGTACATCGGCGCGATGGTCGTCACGAGCAGCAGCGAGATGATGCGCGGCTTGGTGAGCGCCACCAGATCACGCCAGAAGCTCGGTTCCGCTGCGGCTGGTGCCGCGATGTCGTTCATCGCGCGCTCGAGGGGACTCGGCTGGCCATGCGCGCCAGATACGCGAGCGTGAACGCCGAGATCCAGATGCTGACGCCAACTGCTTCGTGCAGCGAGCGAAGCACGGGCGGGAGGTGCATGCCGATCATCGCACCCGCGACGACCCACTGCGCAATGCCGAACGACAGCGCCACAGTGACCGCGCGCCGTACCACCGTGGCCTCGTTTCGCCGCCGAATACCCATGAACAGACCGATCAAGTGCAGCACCAGAAAGAGCGCGAGCAGCCGATGTGTGATCTGTACGTGCGCGGCAGCAGCGGCGATGGTGGTGTCACGCCCGCAGAGCGGAAACGCCCCACACGCCACCGCGGCTCCCGGAAACTTCGCGGTCAATCCGCCGAGTACCACGGCGAGCAAGGCGAGTGCCGCGCCGGCAATCGCGCCGCGCGCCGTCTTTGGGGAGGCGCCGCCGGCTCGTGCCGCGCTCCCGCCCAAACCTCCTGTTCGAATCACCGAGGTCACCACCGCGGCGACCACACTCATCGCCACCGTCCAATGCGCGAGCGTGGCGAACGGCGAGTTCCCCAGCTTCACCGTCATCGCGCCGAGGAGCGCGGCCGACACGCCAAGCGCGACCGCGAGCGCGGAACTGCGCAGCACGCCGCCTGTGCCGCCGACGCCCGGCTCGGCGCGCTTGCGCCACGCGGCCGCCAGCAATACCAGGAGCGACAGGAGCAGGATGGACGCGAGATACCGGTGCGTCACCTCGATTACGAGATCCGGGCGACTCAGCGGTGGAAACCACGCTCCATAGCACTTCGGCCAGTGGTCGCCGCACCCCATCCCCGATCCTGAGATGCGCACGATCGCACCGAACACGAGATGTGTGATGGCTACGCCGAACGCGACGTACGCATACCGCCGCAGCGGCTTCATCGCATCACGACCCGCCACGTGTAGGCGAGCAGAATGGCGAGGCCGATCGCGGGCAGCACCACCCACAGGACTTCCATGCTGTCGCGCGACCTTTCCGGAGTGGAGGCGAGGGGCGGGTGCTGAGTGTCGCGCTCAGCGTGAGCGCCACGGCTACGCCACACCGAGCGGACGATGAACCACTGAGCCATTGCGCAGCACGCCACGGAGACCCAAAAGAGTCCGCTGGCGAAAGAGAGTTGCATGTGGCGCGAAAAGGTCGGTCTGCGTGCGGGGAATTTGAAAGGTCACCCGGGGCGGAGCAGGGGTCAACCGGCGTTTCCCTGACGAGTGTCACCGGTTAGCACCTCCCTCGCGCCTCGTCCTCGTCGTACCATTCGCGCATGAGCATCCCGAACGCCGTGCCCGCGCCCACACTCAAACGACAACTCGGTCTGTGGAGCGCGGTGGCCGTGCTCATCGGATCGACCATCGGCTCTGGCATCTTCCGCTCTCCGGCGGGTGTCGCCGACAAGTTGCCAGGTCCGGTGCCGATGCTGGCGGTGTGGGTCGCCGGCGGCCTCTTCGCGCTGTGCGGCGCGCTCACCCTTGCCGAGCTGTCCGGCGCGTTTCCCGAGACCGGGGGCGCGTACGTCTTCATCCGTGAAGGCTGGGGACGCCTCGCCGCGTTTCTGTTCGGATGGGCGGAGCTCGTCCTCATTCGCGCCGCATCGCTCGGCGCGATCAGTACCACGTTCGCGGAGTATTTCATCCGGGTGCTGGGGCACGATCCATCGCAGGCGCCATACAGCAGCTACGTGCACGGCATCGCGGCGCTCGCCATCGCGCTCACGGGCACGTTCAACTACATCGGCGTGCGGTGGGGCTCTCTCGTGCAGAACCTCACCACACTCGCCAAGTACGGCGGACTGCTCATCATCATCGGGTTGGCACTGGCGTTGGGGCTGCCGAAAACCGGTGGACACTTCACGCCCGGCACACCACCCGGATCGTTTCACATTGCGGCATTCGGCCTCGCCCTGGTGTCGGTGCTCTGGGCGTTCGACGGCTGGGCCGACCTGAGTTTCGTGCAGGGAGAGGTGAAGGATCCGCGGCGCAATCTTCCGCGCGCGATCATCATGGGCACGGTGGCGGTGATCGTGATCTATCTCCTCGCGAACGTCGCATATCTGTCGGTGATGTCGATCGACGAGATCCGGCAGTCCAAACTCGTGGCGGCGGACGTCGCCGAACGTCTCTTGGGCCAGCCCGGTGTGATCTTCGTTGCGGTGACCGTCATGCTGTCGACGTTCGGCACCCTGAACGGCACGCTCCTCACATCGCCGCGCGTGTTCTTCGCGATGGCCGACGACGGCCTGTTCTTCCGAAAAGTGGCGGCCGTGCATCCGAAGTACGAGACGCCGTATGTGTCGATCGTGCTGGTGTCCCTCTTGGGAATTGCCTTCGTACTCCTGCGCACCTTCGAGCAGCTGGCCGACACGTTCGTCACGGCGATCGTGCCGTTCTATGCATTGGCCGTTGGGGCCATCTTCGTGCTGCGCAAGCGGCGCGACTACAACCCGCCATTCCGCGCGCCGCTCTATCCCATCGTTCCGGCGCTCTTCATCCTCGCCACGATGTTTCTGCTCGGCAATGCGATCATCGATCCGAGTTCGCGCTGGCCGACGTTGGCGGTGATGGGCATCATCCTCGTCGGGATTCCTGTCTACTACGGCACGGTAGGACGAACGGTGAACCGTGAACCGTGAACCGTGAGTGCTGAAGCTCGGGCGAAGGATACGTCGCATGTGCAGAACCATCGAAAACTCGAGACGTCTACGGATCACGGATCACGGATCACGGTTCACGGTTCACCGTTCACTAAAAGATCCGCAGATTGATGTACTTCTTCGGATTCGCCTTCAGATCCGCCAGCACTGAATCCGCCTGCGTCACGAGTCCGCGCAAGTCGCGATACAGCAGCGTGTCCTTCATCAGCTTCCCCACGTTTCCCTCGCCGCGCTCGATGCCGGCAAGGAGCGCGCTCGCCCGCTTGCTCGTGGAGTCCAGGTTGGCCGCGATTCGCGTAAGGCTGGCGCTCGACGTCCGAAAGTTCGTCAGCGTCGAATCGATCTTTGCCGAGTCGACCGCGCTCGCCGCTCGGCGAAACGTTGCCATGGTTGCCGTGAGATTGCGATTCTGTTCCGCGGCGATGGAATTCAGCTGAGCGGAGAGCTGCGCCGCCGACGCGGACAGCGTCGCCGCGTTCGCGAGCGATCGCCGCATGTCGCGTATGCCGCCCGCCTGGACCAACTCGGCATTCAGGGTCTTCGTCATCGTCTGCACCGTCAATCCCACCGAGTCGACGCGCTCCAGGATCGCCTGGATGTCCGTCGCCGCTTTGCCGATCGGTACCGTGTCGCCCGGCTGGTACGATACCTTGCTCGGTGCCGTTGGCGTGAGCGCGATGGCGGCGTCGCCAAAGATGCCGATCGGCTTCACGGACGCCGTCGAATTCTTCGGGACCTTCACATCGTCGTTGACCTTGATCTGCACGTCGAGGTATCCGTCGTCGCGCAGCCCTACGTGGCTCACGTAGCCGACGCTCACGCCGGCGAGCAGCACGGGCTGGCCGGGCTTGAGGTTTTGTCCCCACGGAAACTTCGTGTACAGCGCGTAACCCGACGACAAGCCGCCGCGGACCAGCCACAGCGTCCCCAGCAGCGCGATGGCCGCCGCCACGGTGATGAGCACTCCCACGAGAACTTCGTCGCGCCGTTTCATGCCTGTAGGTAAGGGGCGAAGACCGCTGCCGTTAACGCATCCAACACGAGTATGACTACCGACGTGATGACGACCGCCTTCGCCGTCGACCGACCCACCCCCTCTGCCCCCGCTTCCGTCACGAACCCTTCGTACGAGCACACGAACGCGATCGCTCCGCCGAACAGCAGTGCCTTGATCAGCGAGTACACCACCTGAAAGGTTCCGAACGCCAGCCGCACGCCGATCTTGAAGTCGGCGGATGAGATGTCGGTCGCCAGTACCGAGATCGCGTATCCGCTTCCCACCCCGACGGCGTCTGCCAGCACCACGAGCACTGGCAGCATCACGAGCGCGGCGATCAGCCGCGGCACGATGAGAAAGGCCAGCGGATCATACGACAAAGTCTCGAGCGCGTCGATCTGCTCCGTGACGCGCATCGTGCCGATCTCCGCGGTCATCCGCGCGCCGACGCGGCCGGTGAGCACCAGGCCGGTGAGCAGTGGGCCCAGCTCGAGGATGATCGTCTGACGCGTCGCCAGCCCGACGAGCGACAATTGCACTCCTGCGAACAGCTGATATCGCGTCTGCAGCGCGATGACGCCGCCGATGAACGCCGCAACGATCACGGTCAGCGGCACCGAGTCCACCCCGATGTTCCGCATCTGGCGAATCGTCTCGGGGACGAACGTCGCCGGATCACCGAATGCCCGCCCGATGTCGCGCAGAAAATAGCCGCGCGCCCCCACCTCGCGAAAAAATCCGATGAACGATCGCGTCATCCTCCGGAAGAACCGCAACCCCGTGCGTTGAACGACCGGGAATGTCTCGGTGGGCTTCATCGAGCCCATCATGCGATCCTGCTCGCTCACGTCCGCACGCGAACGAGCAGGATGAGCCCCATGATCGCAAAGATGGCGTTCGGCAGCCAGGCGGCGAGGTCGGGGTTGAGGAGATGCTTGCCGCCGATCGCCTTCGTGAGCTGAATCATCATCAGGAACGTAATGGTCGTTGCCAGGCTGATGCCGATTCCGTACGCCGTTCCACCGCGCTGCGTGCTCGTCGCCAGCGGCGCGCCGAAGAGCGCGATGACGAGACACGTGACCGGAATGGCGATCTTGAGCGCACGCTCCACGCGCAGGAGATTCGAGTCCCCGCCCGACCGCTCCAACGATTGGATGAATCGCGTCAACTCGGCAAAGCGCATTTCCTGCGGATCGCGCGGTTTGGCCATCATGTCCGCCGGCTTCACCTCATTCATCCGGCGGTCCCGCATTTGGGTAAAGCTCAGGTTCATCGCGGGAGTCGTATCACGAATGACGTGCATCTCTCCTTCTCGAACGATCCACCCGGTGTTGGGAACGAACTTCGCGCCCACCGCGGATATCACCACGGTTGGGTAATCCGCCCCTCGCCCGCGGCGTTCGATCTGGAGACCGTCCAGCGACGACCGCGTGACATCGAGTAGCTGCGCCTTGAACACGCGGCCGTACTCGCCGGCAAAGGCAAAATTCGCGCGCTGCGTTCCCGATCCGATCTTGCTTTCCCCTAGCAGGTCGTTGCGCCTCGCGTCGGTAATGGGCACCAACTCCCCGATGACGAGGTCCGCGCCCGCCGCCAGCAACGCCCCGAGCAGAATCGGTGCGACGAGCCGATAGAAGCTGATCCCCGACGCCTTCGCCGCCGTCACCTCCGAGTGCCGCGTCAACGTGCCAATCGAGAAGACCGTCGCGAACAGCACAGCGGCCGGCATGGCCAGAAACATCGACTGCGGTATCCAGTAGAGATAGCTCAGCAGGATGTCGCCGCGCGGAATGCTTCGATCGAGGTATACCTGCAAGTGATCCGTCAAATCGATGATCACCAGCAGAAACGGCAGGCCCAGAGCCGTAGCGAGGAAGATCTTCGTCCATTCCACGAAGACGTAGCGGTCCAGCGGATGCCCGACTCTCATGCCGCGGCCTTCGCACGAAGCGACGCCGCTCGCCGATCCTCCCGCCGCGCCCGCATGTTGTCGAGCCATTCACGCACACCGCCTCCGCGACCGGTGTTGCTCTCGTATCCCATGCGCAACAGCAGCACGAGCCCCACCAGCGTCATGATGACGTTTGTGCCCCACATCGCCCAAAATGGCGGCACGATTCCCTTGTTGGCCAATGACTCGCCGCCGATCAGCCCCACGTAGTACAGCGCGAACACCACCAGGCTCACGACGAGCACCAGCCCCACCCCGCCGCGCGGAAAGCGCAGCGCAATCGGCGGCGCCACGATGCAAAAGATCAAACATGCAGCCGCGAGCGAGAACTTCTTGTGAATCTCGATGTCGTAGCGATTGCGCGCACGCTGTGCCATGTCCAACCGCACCTTCGCCTCCATCTTTCGTGCAGTCAGCATCGTCATTTCAGTGGACACGTTCCCGGTCGCCATCGCCGCCGCAGCTTGCGCGGCGATTCTGGCCTGTGCATCCATCGCCGGTCCTGGAACACCCGGAGTGACCCCGGGAACAGTGCCCGCGGGCAATGGCGTCAACACGGGCTGGCCAACTCCCACCGCCGGCTGCTGCAGCGGTTGCTGCAGCGGTTGCTGCACCGGTTGCTGTACCGGCGCAGGGACGGTGGCTGGTGCCTGCAGTGGGGTGATCATGACCGGCTTGGCCGCGGTGCTCGTCTCCGGACGTACCGGCGGCGTGGCAGCCGTCGACTCCACACGCACGATCGCCGGCTGCACGACCGGCTTCCGGGGCACCGTGTCCTGCCACGCGTGCAACACCACAGCGCCCACGTCGGCAGCGTGTGCGGTGCGCACCGCTCCCACCTTGTTCATCAGCGTGCAGTACACCCACCCGATGCCATGTGGCTCCGCGATTTTGCGGCGGAAGCTCGGCGGCAGTTGATCGAGCGACCGATTCGTCGCTCGCTGCACCTGCGCGTATTCGCGCTTCGCCATGTCGTAGCGCGTCTCCTCGGACCAGAGACGCTTCTGCATCTCGCAGATGCTCATCTCGCGATCGCCCTTGCTTGACGAATCGGATGCGCTCTGCGAGAAGGTCCGCCCGACATTTCGAACGCGAATGCGGTCCTTCTTGAAAAACATCCGGCTCAGCTGAGTGGGTTTTTCGGTCGACACCTCCTGCATCTCGCCATCATACAAATCGAGATCGAGGTCGACTTTATTGGGCGCGAAGGCAATCGCGCCGCGCTGCGCGTAGATCGTGCGCCGCCGCGTCGACTCGCTGAGATCGTAGATCACCACCTCTTTCATCCGGCCGCCACCATTGTCGATCGATCCCGCCTTCAAGTACAACTTTCCTTCCGAGACGGCGTTGATCACCTGCGGCTTGAGCAGCAGCGTGGGTCGCGTCTGCGAGATGTCCTCTTGCAGCGTCTTGAGCTCGTGATTGGCACGCGGCAGCACCTGGTCGTTGAAGGCCAGCAGCAGCGCCGACATCACCAGCCCGGCCAGAATCGCCGGCGTGACCATGCGCCACGGACTCACCCCATTGGCCTTGAGCGCCGTTACTTCGTTCTCCGCCGCCAGCCGGCTATACGCAAACAGCACTGCCACGAGCACGGACATCGGTACCGTGAGTGCCACCGTGAACGGAATGGACAGGAGGAAAAACTTGCCAATCACGCTCCACGGCAGCCCCTTGCCCACCAGCTCCCCGAACTGCCGGGAGATGAAGTTCAGCAGCATCAACGACGTCAGCGCAGTGAACGCGAACGCCAGTGGGCCAGCGTGTTCCCGGAGGACGTAACGGGTGATTATCTTCACGCTGTAGGCCGAGGTGCGTGAGGCGCGCGGAACTTCAAGAGTTGCACAGGGTTGTAGCGTGCGTCGCAGCCAGTAAATTCCGCACCGCCACCGCCAGATTTCAAGTCTACCCGGCGGTTCGATACCCCGCCTCCCTGAATTGGTGCGCGTTCTCCGGCTCGTCGCCGCAATTGCGGTGTTCGCCATGCCTTCGCCCGCGAGCGCGCAGCAGCCGCCGTCCACACCGGTGCCGCGCGTGGACTCCGTGCGGGTGGACACGTTGCATCCGCCCGGCGCCGACTCGAGCCGAAAGCCCAGGCTCCCGCGCGCCCCAGCCGCCGACACGGGCAAAAAGCCGGGCCTCTTTGGGCCGAATACGGACCTCAATGTCGACGTTCGCACCCGCATCGAGGCCAAAGGTGAACGCCGGCTCGACGAGAAATGCAACACCGGCCAGTTCATCCCCGGCGTGGAATGTCGGCCCGGCCTGACCCCGGACTTCAAGTTCCAGTTCACGATGCAAAGCACCGGCACCGTGGCGGATCGTGTGCACGTGAACGTCGACTACGACACCCAGCGCGAGTTCGACGCGTCGAATGCACTGAACATCTACTACCAGGGTAAAGCCACCGACCGCCTTCAGCGCGTGGAGGTGGGCAACGTCGCCTTCGCGCTGCCCTCCACGCGATTCCTCTCCAGCGGCGTGCCGAGCGGAAACTACGGGCTCCAGGCAAACGGACGCCTGGGGCGCTTTCGTCTCCAGGCAATCGCCGCCCAGCAGAAAGGCAACATCGCACAGGAGCGCACGTATCTCATCGCCGACCGCACCCGCCAGAGCGCCGAGCACGAAATCCTCGACAATCAGATCGAGCCGAGGCGCTTCTTCTTCACCGTCGATCCCACGCTGTTCACCGGAACGTATCCGAACATCGACATTCTCGACCGCCGCCAACTCACGGCCCTCGCCGCGTCACTCCCCGACACCCTGCGCCCACGACGCGTCCTCCTGTACCGCGTGCAGTTCGGCACCCAACCGCAAAATCCCAACGGGCCGCGCTTTCGCCTGATCGGAGATCCGGGTGGCGGCCGGCAGACGTACGACGTACTTCGCGAAGGCGTCGACTACTATCTCGATCCGTCGCAGCTCTGGTTCGCGCTGGTGCGCCCCCTCAATCAGACCAACGAGCGCCTCGTCGTCGCGTACACCGTTCGCATCAATGGCGTCGACACCGTCTACCCCGCCACCGGCGGAACTCCCGATCTGCAGTTCAGCAGCGCCGATCAGCAGGCGAACCTCGTGTCCGATCCCAACGTGCTTCCTGGCACGCCGGCGTTTCGGCGCGAGATCCGCTCGGTGTATCGCGTGGGTGGCGAGGAGCTGGTGCGCGCCACGACCACGCTTCGCATCGTGAGCGGAGCAGGGGAGCAGGAAAAGCCCGCCGCAGGATCGTACGCAACGTTCCTCCAGATGCTCGGCCTCGCGCAAGCCACCAACCCCGCGAGCTTCGACATCGAGAACCGCCTGTGGCCACGACCCTCCGATCCGAACTACAGCGCAGCAGCCGGCGGCACTGCCGGACTCGCGAGTGCGGCCTCCCTTGGCGCCGCATCGAGCGCGAGCGCGGCGAGCGGCGGACGGATCATTCGCGACCACTTCGTGATCTTTCCCTCCCTTCAGCCGTTCGCCCGCCGCGACTCGGGGCTTGTCGTGCCGGGCAACCCGAGTAACGACGCGATCTACGTCACCCCGGGCGAATACCTCTATTCGCCGCAGCATCCCGCGAACGTCTATCGCCTGAAGGTGCGCTACGAGACCGATGCCAGCACCGAATCCACCGGCGGCGCCGTCATGCTCGGCAGCGTGCAGGTGCGCAGGGGATCGGAGCGCGTCGTGCTCGATGGCAGGCCGCTCGTGCGCGACGTCGACTATCGCGTCGACTACGAGCTCGGCCGGCTCACCTTCGCGCGGCCAGACACGCTGTTCACACGCCAGCGCGCGGTGAGCGTTCGATTCGAAGAGAATCCGCTGTTCGCCGTCACACCCACGACGCTGTTCGGCATGACGAGCACACTCCCACTCCCGAATGGCGAGCTGAATTTCATCGCCGTCCAGCAGTCGCAGAAAACCAACTTCACTCGCCCGCAGCTCGGCTTCGAGCCGGTGTCGTCGCTTCTTGCCGGCGTGAATGGGCAGATCGGATGGGAGGTCGCGCCGCTCACCCGGCTGATGAATCGTTTGCCGTTCGTGAAGAGCACGACGCCGTCACGACTCAGCGTGCAAGGCGAATTCGCCACCAGCCGCCCGCAGCTGAACACACAGGCCCAGGCGTTCATCGAAAGCTTCGAGGGCGAGGCAGGGATTACCGTCGGTCTCTCCGACCAGAACTGGGCGCTCGCAAGTCAACCCGCCGACGGACACCTCCTGCCGCGGAAATACGGCGTCAATCCGTTCGATCTTCGCCGAGCCTCCACCATCGCATTTCAGAACAACGGCCTCTCGGCCGATGGGGTGAACGTCCTCGTGCGCGGTGACAGCATCGATCAGAATGCGCTCACCGCTGGCCTCTTCTCGTCGAATGAGACGGTGCTCTGGCTCACGTTGTATCCTTTGAGCATCGGCGGCCGGTACGATCCTGCGACGCGCACGTATGCCTGGTCGGTCGCCAACGCGCCATCCGGTCGCCGATTTCGGTCCGTGCGCACCGTGCTCAGTCCGTCCGGTGCCGATCTCTCGCGCGTCGAAGACCTCGAGTTTTGGACGCTCGTCGACACGAGCGCGGCGCGCCGTGCGTCCAATCCCACACTCGTCTTCGATCTCGGTGAGATCTCCGAGAACACCGTCGCATTCGCGCCGGAAACGCTCGTCGTCCGGCCCGGTTCCACGCCGGACTCGCTCTTTCGTGGCAAAAAGCTCCAGGGATTCGACCGTCTGGATTCGGAGCGCGATCCCATCTCCCGCGCATTCAACGCCGATGCGAACGACACCGGACTGCCGGGCGACATCGCGGATACGCTGCTCGTCGACACCGGCGCGGGGACAACACGCGCCTTCAACGTTCCCCTCTGCTCCGGCACGCTGAACGTCGTCGCGCGACTTGGCGACACGCGCGCTAATTGCACGGTGCACAACAACAAGCTCGACGAGGAAGACATCGATCTCGACAACGTCCTCAACTTGCCGAGCAGCGTGCGCGATCGCGAGCGCATCACACGCTTCGTCGTCGACCTCAGCGATCAAAAACGCTGGGTGCGATTCGGAAAGCGGTTCGTCCAGCGCCTGGATGCCACGGGCACCCCTCGCGCGCTTCAGTGGGTGCAGGTGAAGGTGCCCTTCCGCCTCGCCGACGACACGCTCAACGACGTGCTCCTGCGCCGCGTTCGTGCGCTGCGCGTGACGATGGTGAGCGGGGCAGGTGCGCGCGACGATGAGTTCATTCAGATTCCCCTCGCGCGCCTCAAGCTCACCGGAGCGCCGTGGATCAAGCGCAACGAGCAAACGCTGTCGGGCATCGCTGGCGAGCGGCCAGCCGGTGGATATACGCAAACGTCGCTGATCGGAACGGCGGACAAGTCCACCGTCAGCGGCGACGACTACCAGCCGCCCCCCGGCGTGATCGACGAAGCCGACACGCGCACCTCGCAGTTCACGACGGGGCTGACACAGATCAACGAGCGCTCGCTGCGTCTACAGGCGGGCAACCTTCCGGTGTATGGCCGAGCCGAAGCGTATTATCGCTTTCCCAATGGCCAGCAGAGCTTCATGGGGTACCAGCAGCTCAGGCTCTGGGCGCGCGGACGCCGCAACGGATGGGGTGATCGCGGAGAGCTCCAGATGTACGTGAAGATCGGACGCGATGCGAACAACTTTTATCTCTATCGCACGCCGGTCAACAGTGGTCCGGGGCAGGAGGCATGGAATCCCGAAGTCCGGGTGGACTTCGACCGCTTCTTCCAGTTGCGACAGCGCATCCAGAACGCGTATCTGCAGAACAAGGGCGACACGCTCTCGTGCACAGGTGCCGATGCGGCCCTGGTGAACGCATCGCCGATTCCCGCGATCTCCGGCCAGCAGCGCTACGCCGCGTGCGACGGCGGCTACATGGTGTACACCGTCGAGCCGGGAGCGGCACCGCCCAATCTCGCGGCGGTGCAGGAGATGGCCGTTGGCTTCGTCCGCCTTCCGGCGACGGGCGGTGCACCGAGCACGATCGGCCCTGCCGATTCACTCGAACTCTGGGTCGACGACATCCGGCTCGGCCAGGTCGTCAACCATCCCGGATATGCCGGCCAGATGAGCGTTGCGCTATCCGCGGCGGGCATCGCTGACATTCGCGTGGGGTTCACGAAGAAGGATCCGTACTTTCGCCAGCTCACCGACCAGCCGAGCTTCGTGAACGATCGCGTGTTCGATCTCGTTGGCACCGTGCATCTGGAAAAGCTGTTGCCGGTGAGCTTCGGGTTCGCCGTGCCGCTCACCATCACGCACGTGTCTGCGGCGAGTACACCACTGTTCCTGAGTGGCACCGACGTTCCCGGCGCGGGAGTGCAGAATCTGCGCGCTCCGTCCCAGGGGGTCACGACGTACGCGCTCACGGTGCGTCGTACGGCGCCTGTGGGCAATCCGCTCGTCAGCGCGCTGGTGGACAATCTCGGGTTGACCTCGACCTACACCACGGGCGACAGCCGCAACGAATATCAGCGAGGCGTGAGTGACAACTTTGCGATGAGCCTCGACTACAGCGTCGCGGCGGAAGCGCGGCGCACGCGCGTGCCCGGGCTGCTTGGCTCGCCGTCGAGGTTCATGCCTGGATTCTTTCGCTTCGCGGACACCCTCAATCAACCCACGCTGTTTCGCTGGAATCCCACGGTGCTGCGCTTCTCCAGCGGCGTGGTGCGCGGTACCGATCAGCGGTTTTCGTTTCTCAAGCCCGCCGCCGCGTTCGACGATTCCGCTCGCGTCTCGCGCGCCGAACAAAACCTGTGGCGCAACGCGAGCACGCTCGAGTTCCGCCCTACCGACGCACTCACCGCGCGCTGGGACTTCATCTCATTGCGCGACCTCCGCGACTATGGGGATACGACCGCCGCTGCCCGAGCGGCTACCGATAGTCGCGCGCAGCTGTTCGGCGCCAATGTCGGGATGGAGCGCGAACGCTCTCTGCTCACGTCGATGGCATTCGCGCCACAGCGCTCGCAGTGGTTCAAGCCGCGCGTGGACTTCGGCACGCAGTACGGCATGCTGCGCGATCCGAACGCCGGCTCGCTCGCCGGTCTCACGTTCGGCAACACCGTGACGGAGACATTGCCGCGCCGTATCACGGTGTCGCAGAACCTCGGCGGCGGCGTGACGATCGATCTCGGCCGCGCCCTCACGATCTACGGCGCGGATTCCTCGCTCGCTCGGCGGCTTGCCAGAGTGTTTGCGCCACTCGACATCACCGTCAATCGCAGCTTGCTCTCCGCGTTCGACGCCGCCAGCAACGGTTCGCCCCTCGGCCTGCAGTTCGGACTGGGAGGCATCGATGCGTTTCGACAGGCGAATGGCCAACTCGCTGCGACCACCGGCCTCACCCAGGCGCTCGCTGCGAGCCAGTCGTTTCTCTTTCCCGGAAACGTCGCCTTCGTAAATCGCTACCGCCGCACCACGACGCGCAGTTGGACGCGTCGCTCCGACGACGCGCAGTCTGTCGCCGACGGCGCACAGACCGTGTTCCCCGACGTCAGCGTTCGCTGGAACTGGAAGCCGCCCGCAATGGTGCTGCCATTTCTCGCCTCCGTCGGCGCCAACGCCGGCTACGCGCGCTCCCTTGCGTCCACCCTTTTGCCCGGCGATGTAAACCGTGAGCGACCGGAGCTCCGCGGCTCACGAACGCGCACCATCCCGCTCAATGCGTCGGTGCTGTGGGGCTTCGGGCGCGGGCTCACATCGTCTGCCGGCTATACACTGACGACGCGCGTCGATTCACTTCCCGGCAGCGTCGCCGACGGAAGGTCCGAGGAAGTGAGCCTCGATATCGGCCGTCCATTCAAGCTGCCGAAAAGCCTCGGCTTCACCATCGAGAACGACATTCGCACGCGTGTGGGGTGGCAGCAGACGCGCACGAGCACGTACATCAACGATCTTGCGCGCCTGGGAACGAGCCGCCTCGCCGACAACGGCCGCAGCGCGGTGAGCATCAATGCCGACACCGACTTGAGCGAAACTGTAATCTTCACGCTGCAGGGCTCGCGTGTGATCACGTACGACAACAACTTCAACCGTCGCGCGACACAGCTCGTGCTGTCGACGGTGCTGCAGGTGCAGTTCTTTGGGGAACCGAAATGACGTAGGACCGTAGGACCGCAAACTGCAACACGATCCGCTCCCGCTGGTCTCCCCCGCTCCGCTCTCTCCCGTCCTACCGTCCTACCGTCCTACCGGCCTACCGTCCTACAGTCCTACCCATCAATGACGATTCGCGTGCTGATGATTCTCGCTGCTGCGATCAGCCTCACCGCCTGCGATAAGCTGCCGAGCCGGCCGAAGACCGCCTTCAACGGTGATTCGGCGCTTTCGTACGTGCGACAGCAGGTCGCCTTCGGTCCGCGCGTGCCTGGCACTGCCGGAGCCGAGAAGGCCGGGGATTGGATCGTGACGATGATGAAGCAGCGCGCGGACACCGTCATCGAGCAGCGCTGGAAGCACAAAACGCTCAAGGGCGACTCGATCGCGCTGCGAAACATCTTCGCGCGCTTTCGTCCGCACGCCACGCAGCGCGTGCTCTACATCACGCACTGGGATACGCGTCCTGTGGCCGACAGCGATCCAGTGCTCGGCAACCGCGCGACGCCCATTCTCGGCGCCAACGACGGCGCCTCCGGCGTCGGGTTGTTCATTGCGCTTGCCGACGTGATGAAGAAGACACCGCCCAACATCGGCGTGGACCTGTTGCTCGTGGATGGTGAGGACTACGGCACCAGCTTCGATCCACCGTACACCGACGTGCTCCTCGGCTCGCAGTACTTCGTTGCGCATCCGCCGTCACCCGACTACCGGCCCATCTACGGCGTGCTCTGGGATATGATCGGCGACGCAGACCTCAACATCCTTCAGGAGCCCAACTCGATGAACGGCGCGCCGGAGGTCGTGAGCAGAGTGTGGCAAAAGGCCGCGGACCTGGGATACGCCAAGTACTTCATCCCGCGCGCGTATGCGTCGGCGATCACCGACGACCACGTGCCGTTCCTCCAGAAGGGATATCGCGTGATCGACGTGCTCGACATCGACTACGGTCCGCTCGGGCCGGCAGGCTACTCCTCTCCGAACTACCATCACACGCTCGGGGATACGATGGAGCATGTCTCGGCGAAGAGTCTACAGATCGTCGGAGACGTTGCGCTGTCGTTGATCATGGATCAATGATCGAGCGAAGAGAGTTCCTTTACTCGTATGAGCTGTCGCTGGGACGAATCTTTACGCGACTGAACGAGGAGCGATCCGCCGGATGTTCGAGCGGTTCCCATATCGGTTCCGCGGTTGGGCTGTCCGCCATTGTGGTTGTTCGCCAATCCATGCCACCTCGGCCGTTTCGATCCGAGGTCTTGACACTCGATGTCATAACACCTACATTCACTCATGCCCGCCACGCTTCGCAGTGATCTTCGCCAGAGCAAGCCGTTCACGAGCCTCTCCCAGGAGTGCTTTCTGAATGTGCTGCGGACGTCGACGGCGCTCGTGGATGCCATGGAAGATTTGTTCAAGCCGTATGGCATCAGTGGCACGCAGTACAACGTGCTCCGGATTCTTCGGGGCTCGGAACCCGACGGGTTATGTCGAAACGCACTGCGCGACCGCATGCTTACGCGCATGCCGGACATGACACGCCTGCTCGACCGGATGGAGGAGGCGGGGCTGGTGTTGCGCTCGAGAGACAGCGACGATCGGCGGCTCGTTTCCACCCGGATCACCGCCAGGGCGCTTCGACTGCTGGACGAGCTCGACCAGCCTGTCAGCGAGTTGCACGAAGCGCAGCTCGGGCACCTTACCGACGCTCAGTTGCGCTCATTGATCGATTTGCTCACCAAGGCGCGAGACAAAGATTAGGTTTTTTTGAACTAATAGATGTTATAACACCAAGTATCGCGACACCGAATCACCACTCACTCGAGGCACCCTCTCATGTCGATCTTCCGTTCTCCCTCCGCGCGCCAAGTCACCATCGGCCTCACAATCCTCCGCGTCGTCCTTGGCGCCACCTTCGTCATGCACGGGGGGCAAAAGTTGTTCGTCTATGGCTTCGCCGGCGTCTCTGGCGCATTCGCGCAGATGGGCATGCCCATACCAGGCCTGCTCGGACCCTTCGTCGCCCTCGTCGAGCTCTTCGGCGGGCTCGCGATCATCCTCGGCCTCCTGACGCGCTTCGCCGCGTTCGGACTCTCCAGCACCATGGTCGTAGCCATCCTGGCTGTGCATCTCAAGGCGGGATTCTTCAACCCCGGCGGATTCGAGTTCCCCCTCGCACTCCTCGCCATGGCCACAGCTCTTGGCGTGACGGGCGCGGGCGCATTCTCAGTCGATGCGATCGTTGAGCGGCGAGTCTTTGGTCGGGTCCGTGCGGCGGAGTTGGTTCCGCTCCCCATCTCGACCAGAAAGGCGGCGTAACACCGCCGCAACAAGGCAAATCCACTGCGAAGTTTGGTTGTCGCGGAGGACTTCTGAGCAAGCGCTTTGAAAGTTCTCCGCGACACGTCGGGTGTTTTGATCGTACATGCACGGATTCGGTGATGGACAGGTGGCCACACTCGGCATCTTCCGCCCCATGCCAACACCCTCAGAACAAAAGGCCCTCGCCTTCGTCGCCATCATCATCCTGCTCGGCGGCGCCGTCCGGGTCGTTCGCGCCGGCTCCGCAGCGGGTCCGACTGAATCGGAGCAGCAGGCCCTCGCAGGTCAAGCAACGGCAGCAGATCAAGCCGCCGCGGAGGCCACGAAAACAAAGCGCAGCAAAGGAGCTAGACAGCATAAAATGACGCCTAGCAGTCGCGATACTGTCGCCAAAATAGTCGCTGGTGTCGCCTCCGTCCCACAGAACTTTGCCAGGCCAGACGACCCATTTTCTCACGCCCCGTACGGGTCCGTCTCGTCCAGATCCGGCTTTCCGCCGCCCGGACCTCGAATCGATGTCGACTATCGGACTCCAGCGCCGCTCCCGCGCGCTACCATATATAAAGGTGAGCGGTCGCGCATCGACCTCGACGTTGCCAGTGCGGCCGAAATCGACAAGCTCCCCCGCGTTGGCGCGGCGACGGCAAGGCGAATCGTCGCCAATCGCGACTCCTTTGGCGCGTTCAAATCCCTTGACGGACTAGGTCGAGTCAAGGGTCTTGGAGCCGCTACCCTTCAAAAGCTCAGTGATCTGGTTACTTTCTCCGGCGCGACGCCTGCCCGCACCGGACATTAGAAATTCTTGACAGGCACGACGTAGGGGGCGAGCTTCAGCGTCCGTCCTTTGTCCGGACTCGCGGCGCCTCGCGACCGCTGTTCGTGGCTCCCCTTCGCCGCTCCCCGTCCGTTTATGGCCGCACCGGTCGCTTCCAGCGAACGCCTAGGTGACCTCCTCGTTCGCGAGGGGCTGATCACGCGCGAGCAGTTGGAAAAAGCCCTCCAGGAGCAGCGTCAGAACGGGACGCGAGTTGGATACAACCTGGTCAAGCTCGGATTCATTCAGGAGACCGAGCTTACCAAGATGCTCGCCCGCCAGTACAAGATGCCCGCGGTCGATCTTTCGAAATTCGAGGTCGATCCCCGCATCGCCAAGCTGATCCCGGCCGATCTCGCGATCAAGCACCTCGTCCTCCCGCTCAAGCGTGACGGACGAACCCTCACCGTCGCGATGGCCGACCCGACCAACCTCGGCGTCCTCGACGATCTCAAGTTCATCACGCGCTACGACATCTTCCCCGTCATCGGGGGAGAGTTCACGCTGAAGACCACGATCGAGAAGTTGTACGAGAACGCGGTCGAAGCGCAGGTCGCCGATCTCATGTCGGTCATCGACGACATGACCGGCGACGACGTCGAAGTCGTCGAAGAGAAAGAAGAGGACGTCACTGCCGCGGCGCTCAGCGCGCAGATGGAGGACGCGCCGGTTGTAAAGCTCATCAACGCGATCCTCACCGATGCGGTGAAGAAAGGGGCGTCCGACATTCACTTCGAGTGCTTCGAGCACGACATCCGCGTTCGCTATCGCATCGACGGCGCGCTGATGGAGGTCATGAAGCCACCGATGAAGTTGAAGGCTGCGCTGATCTCGCGCTTCAAGATCATGGCGCAGCTCAACATCGCCGAACGGCGCGTGCCGCAGGACGGCCGCATCAAGCTGAAGATGGGAAAGAAGGTCATCGACTATCGCGTGTCGACGCTTCCCACCCTCTTCGGCGAAAAAATCGTCCTGCGCATTCTCGACAAGGGCAATCTCACCCTCGATCTCGAGAAATTCGGCATCGAGCCCAAGGCCGAGAAGGACTTGATGGAGGCGGTGGCCAATCCGTATGGGATGGTGCTCGTCACCGGCCCCACCGGATCAGGCAAGACGACGACGCTCTACTCCGCGCTCTCGAAGGTCAACAACATCGACGTCAACATCATGACGGCGGAAGATCCCGTGGAGTACAACCTCTACGGGGTCAATCAGGTGCTGGTGCGTACCGAGATCGGCATGACGTTCGCCGCCGCGCTCAAGGCGTTCCTGCGTCAGGATCCCAACATCATCATGGTCGGCGAGATCCGCGATCTCGAGACGGGCGGCATCGCGATCAAGGCCGCGCTCACCGGCCACATGGTGCTCTCCACGCTGCACACCAACTCGGCTCCGGAGACCGTCACACGTCTGATGGACATGGGGCTCGAGCCGTTCAACGTCGCATCCGCGCTCAATCTCGTGCTCGCGCAGCGGCTGCTCCGCCGCATCTGCTCCAACTGCAAGGTGCAGTACACGCCCAGCGACGTAGAGTTCGACGTCGCCAAGGTGAAGGATGACACGACCCTGCGCGATCTGCGCTTCACCGATCTCACGATCGAGAACGCCAAGGCTCGTGCGACGAAAGAGGCGGCCCCGCTGTTGACGAAGATCACGCTCGACACGCGCGTGATGGATCTTCCGTTCTTCCGCGGCAAGGGATGCGACGCCTGCGCCGGCACCGGCATGAAGGGCCGTCAGGGCGTGTACGAAGTCATGCCGATGAGCCCCCAATTGCGCCGGCTCATCCTGCAGAACGTCGGCGCCGTGGAGATTCGCGACGCGGCGGTCGACGAGGGGATGCTGACGCTGCGGATGGACGGGTGGATGAAGGTCATGAAGGGCATCACGACGCTCGAACAGGTTGTGCGGGAAACGTCGGCGTAGCCCGCCGGCGATGCCCCCCCTTCCCGCCGACTTTCCCAGCGAGTTCGACGGCCGCTACACGCTCCGCCGCGTGCTCGGGCGCGGCGGGATGGCCACCGTGTATCTCGCTGACGACAGGGTCGAGCAGCGCGCAGTGGCCCTGAAGGTGATCGCCGCAGACCAGACCGATCCCTCCGTCGCGGAACGATTCCTCCGCGAGGTGCGCGCCGTGGGCTCACTCGCCCATCCCGGAGTGCTCCCGCTGTTGCATTCCGGACGAACCGGAGAGCACCTCTACTTTGCGATGCCGGTGGTGGACGGGGAATCGCTGCGCGGGTTGCTGCAGCGCGAGCGCCAGCTCTCAACTGCCGACGCCGTGCGCTTCGCAGGCGAAATCGGCGAGGCGCTCGAGCACGCGCATCGCCGTGGCGTCATCCACCGCGACGTGAAGCCCGAGAACGTGATGCTGATCGATGGACACGCGGTGCTCACCGACTTTGGCATCGCGCGCAGGCTTGTCGCGGATGGCGAGCGGATCACGTCGACTGGCATGCTCGTGGGCACGCCCCATTACATGAGCCCGGAGCAGATCGATGGCGCGCGCGAGCCCGACGCGCGCGGTGATATCTACGCGCTCGGCTGCCTTACCTACGAGATGCTGGCGGGGACGCCGCCCTTTACCGGCGCCACCGCGCAGGCCATCCTCGCGCGACACGCGGTGGACGTGCCGCCCTCCCTTCGCACTATCCGTCCGGAGATTCCGCGTGCAGTCGAACAGGCCGTCATGCTCGCGCTGGCCAAGGTGCCAGCGGAGCGCTACGCCACTGCCGCGGAGTTCGTCGCGGCGCTGCGCGGCGAGCAGCGGATTCTAAGCGGTGGCTCTGGCCGAATGTCAGGAATGACTACGCGGCGGCTGGTGATCGCATCTGTCGTAGCGATTGGTGTGGTGGGTGTCACGATGGCTCTTCGCATGTTGCGCCCTCCTGTATCCAGCATTGCGATTGCTGGTCCGGGATCCACGTCGACCTTGGAGAGCGAGGTGCGCGCGATGCCGGCAAGCCCGCAGGCGCGCCCGAGTTCCGACGTGGTTGCGAACGAGCTGTACCTCCGCGGGAAGGTGCATTTGCGGAAGGAGAATGGTGAGGACATCTCGCAGGCGATCGCGGTGCTGGAAGCTGCCGTGCAGCGGGATCCCAACTTTCCGGCTGCGCTCGCGGCGCTGGCGAACGCCTACGCGACCCACGTGTTTTATTTCGCGCCAAATGACTCAGTGGACGCCGAGAAGGGTGATGTGGCCGCCGAGCATGCGCTCCAACTCGACCCTAATCTTGCCGAGGCGCACTACGCCCGCGCGTTTTTGCTGTGGTCGCCGCGAAGTCACTTTCCCCACGCGCAGATCATCAAGGGATTTCGGCGCGCCATCGCGCTCGACCCTCGCTACGATGAGGCGCACCACCAGCTCGGCCTGGTCTATCTCCATGTGGGAATGCTGGACTCGGCGGCGCATCAGATTGGGCTGGCACTCGAGCTCAATCCTGCAAATCGGCTCGCGCAGTTCCGTGTTGGGGTGGGCAAGGCGTACCGGCTCGACTTCGCCGGCGCACTCGAGGTTTATCGAAAGATTCCGCCCACCTTCAACCCTTCGCTGTGGGCGTATCACGTGGCGTGGTCGCAGCTGCAAATGAGCGACACCAGTGGCGCACGGGAGACGCTCGACGCGTTTGCGCGTTCTCGGGCGATCGACCGCGGCGGGCTCGTCGGGAGTACGCGGGCCATGCTGGATGCGAGGCGCGGCGACCGGACCGCTGTCGATCGTGACGCCGCGCTGGCGAGCCGGCTGGGTAGCGGGTTCGGCCACTTCCATCACTCGGAGTACAATGTCGGGAGTGCGTACGCGATGCTCGGCAGCGCGCGCGATGCCGTTCCGTGGCTCCGAAAGGCCGCCGACGACGGCTTTCCCTGCTATCTGCTGTTCGCGTCGGATCCTTCGCTGGACCGAATCCGTGGCGATCCCGAATTCGGCCGAATGCTCTCGCGGATGAAGCAGCAATACGAGGAGCTGATGCGCGGCGCCTGAGGAGCTGTTGGTGAGCGACCATCAGCCCGACAATTCGAAGGCGTGCTACACGATCATCCGTGACGTCTGCTGCAGCAACTGCTGTTTCTGATCCTCAATTTCGGTATTGGTTCCGAACCAGTGAACGACTTTGCCTGCGGCGTCGCGCTGGGGGAGCGCACGGGCGAGATGCCAGCGGAACGTACCGTCGGCCGCCCGGAGTCGGAACTCGACTTTGTACGGTTCCCCGGTGTTGAGTGAATGGCCCCACTGCTCCGCGACGCCAGGGAGATCGTCGGGGTGAACGACGTTTTTCCACCCATCGGCGAGCAGTTGCTCGACGGACGTTCCGAAGTAGTCGGCAACGCGTTGTGTCACGTAGTCCAACCCACCGTCTGGCCGAGCCGTCCAGATCAGCACCGGGATCGCCTCGGCGAGGAACCGGTAGCGCGCTTCGCTGACTCGCAAGGCTTCTCGCGCCGCTTCCGCCTCGGCACGTGCAGCCCGCTCTCCCTTGAGCCGGGCCGCCTGTTCTTCCGACCGCTGCTGCTCGCTGATGTCCCGGAACGTGACGACCACTCCTACCACGATCCGCCCGTCCTTGATCGGGATACTCGTGTAATCCACGGGCAGCGGCGATTTGGCTTTCGTCCAGAACGTGTCGCCGCCAACGCGCTGTTGGACTGCATCGGTCACTGACGAGAGGATCGGGCACGATTCCGCGGGAAATACCGAGCCGTCTGCATAGTGGTGATGTGACAGCGCGTGCATCGACTGTCCGATCACCTCGCGAGTCGTGAATCCGAGCAGTCGAACGGCTGCCTCGTTGATGAAAATCACGCGACCTTCAGCATCGAGGCAGAAGACGCCGTCGTCAATGGCGTTGAGAACCTGCTCCACCCGGCCCTGCAAGGCACCGAACGCTATGGCCGATACGGCGTCCGTGGAGCTGGCGGGGGTGAAGTGCGTGCCGGGCATGCGGATGAGCGTCGAAAGGAGTGAGGATCCAAGGCGCCTAAAGCGCCCCGGGAAGAATGGCAAGAGGCTAGCCACACGCCAGCGGGCAGGTAACGGGGTCTCCAGCGCTGCGGAGGCTGTGGCGGGGCGCCGCTGAAAGTAGCTTTCTCCGGTGTCTGCTGAGTGACGCGTCTGTTCCGCTCCACCGGCCTCAATCGTCCTGCTGTAGGACGCCCATGCCGCGAGACCGCGACATGGCTGCCGTCCGTTGGATGGCCCGATCCTCGTTTCACACACAATGACCGCACCCGCATCAGCCCAAGGCGTCAATCTCCGCGTGCTGCTCGAGGAGATGATCGAGCGCGACGCGTCCGACTTGCACGTGACTGCCGGCGAGCGCCCCAAGATGCGCATCGACGGCGAGATCCAGAACTCGAATCTCGAGTTCGTGATGTCGCCAAAGGATACGCTGCAACTCGCCTACAGCGTGCTCACCGAAAATCAGAAGAAGCGGTTCGAGATGGAGGACGAGCTGGATTTCTCGTTCGGCATCCAGAACCTTGCGCGCTTTCGCGGCAACTGCTTCAAGCAGCGCGGCTGTGTCTCGATGGTGATCCGGCAGATTCCGTTTTCGATCAAGACCTTCGACGAGCTCAAGCTCCCCGACGTGATCCGCAAGATGGCGGAACGGCCGCGCGGTCTGGTGCTCGTGACGGGCCCTACGGGGTCGGGCAAGAGCACGACGCTCGCCGCGATGATCGACAAGATCAACAAGGAGCGGAAGGGTCACATCATCACGGTCGAAGATCCCATCGAGTTCATTCACCGCCACCAGGGCTGCATCGTCAACCAGCGCGAGGTGGGAACGGACACGAAGAGCTTCCAGGCATCGCTCAAGTACGCGCTGCGTCAGGATCCCGATGTCATTCTGATCGGTGAGATGCGCGACCTGGATACGATCCAGGCGGCACTCACGATCTCCGAAACAGGCCACCTTGCCTTCGCCACGCTGCACACCAACAGCGCGGCCGAGGCGATCAATCGCATCATCGATGTCTTTCCGGCTCACCAGCAGAGCCAGGTGCGCGCGCAACTCGCGTTCGTGCTCGAGGGCATCATCACGCAGACGCTGCTGCCCAAGGCGAAGGGCCGCGGCCGCGCGATGGCCGCGGAGATTCTCGTCGTCACGCCGGCGGTGCGTGCGCTGATCCGCGACGACAAGATCCACCAGATTTACAGCACCATGCAGTCCGGAAAGAAGTATGGTATGCAGACCATGAACGACGCGCTGTACGGCTTGTACATGAGCCGGGAAGTCGCGCTGGACGATTGCCTTCGTGCGACACACGACGCGAACGAATTCCTGCGCATGATCGGCCAGTCACCCGAGGACGACGGCGCGAAGAAGCCCGGCGCGTCGGGTGGGGCGATGGCGGGAAAGAGGTAGGACGGTAGGACGGTAGGACGGTAGGACAGTAGGACGGTAGGACAGTAGAACGGAAACGACTGTAGGGACGTCCCGAGGCTGGCCGTCCTACCGTCCTACCGTCCTACCGTCCTACGATCAAACCGAGGAGACACTCCATGCCAGCATTTACCTATACGGCCCGCGCCCTCAACGGCGACCTTCGCACCGCAACGATCGACGCGCCGAGCCGGGACGACGTCGTCGCGCAGCTGAGAAAGCAGCGCCTGAACGTCGTGAAGATCGACGAAACCGCCACCGCGAAGAAGAAAAAGAGCGGCGGCCGTATCTCGATGCGCGACATCGTGATCTTCACGCGGCAGTTCTCGACCATGATCAACGCCGTCCTGCCGCTGGTGGAGGCCCTCGACATCCTCGCGAAGCAGAGCTAGAACAAGGCGCTCAAGGACGTGACGCACGCCGTCGTGTTCGACGTCGAGAGCGGTCACACCGTGGCGGACGCGCTGCGCAAACATCCCAAGGCGTTCAGCGAGCTGTATGTGAACATGGTCGCCGCCGGTGAAGCGGGCGGTATTCTCGACACCATCCTCATGCGGCTCGCGACGTTCATGGAAAAGAACGATGCGCTCGTGCGCAAGGTGAAGGGCGCGATGATCTATCCGGCCGTCATCTCGAGCGTGGCGGCCATCGCGATCATCGTGCTGCTGATCTTCGTGATTCCGGTGTTCGAGAAGATGTTCGCGAGCGTCGGCATGGCGCTGCCGTTCCCGACGCGCGTCGTCATCGGCATGTCGAAGTTCCTGACGAGTTTCTGGTACATCGTGCTCGCCGCGATTTTCGCGTTCGTCTTCTTCGTCAAAAAGTATTACGCCACGAGCAGCGGGAAGCTCGCGATCGACAAACTGATGCTGAAAATGCCGGTGCTTGGCGACGTGCTCAGAAAGTCGGCGGTGTCGCGCTTCACGCGGACGCTCGGTACGCTGATCGGCTCGGGCGTGTCGATTCTCGATGGCCTCGAGATCACGGCGAAGACGGCGGGCAACCGCGTCATCTCCGACGCAATCATGGAGTCGCGGACGTCGATCGCCGGTGGTGAAACGATCTCCGCACCGCTGCAGAAGTCCGCGGTGTTTCCGCCGATGGTGATCTCGATGATCGCGGTGGGCGAGCAGACCGGTGGTCTGGACGAGATGCTTTCGAAAATCGCCGACTTCTACGATGAAGAGGTCGACGCCGCTGTGTCTGGCTTGCTGAGCCTCATGGAGCCGATCATGATCGTGTTTCTTGGCGTGGTGGTGGGCGGCATGGTCGTGGCCATGTATCTGCCGATCTTCGACATGATCAACGCGGTGCAGTAAGAAAAAGCGCCGGGCCGACTCATCGTCGGCCCGGCGCTGCCTTTCGGCGACTCGCTCCTACTTCTTTCCGCCAGCGGGCTTCTTGTACCACATGAGCACGCCGTCGTGGCCCGAGCACGCGCCCTGCGCGGCGGCGTTCACCCAGTACTCGCCGTCGTTGCACCGGGCCTTGGCTCCGCGCGGTCTCTTGCCGATCCATTTTTTCACGCCCTGATGCGCTGAGCACGCGCCGCGCTGAGACGCGGCCATCGTCCAGGTGCCGTCTCCACACAAACCAGTGGACTTGTCCGGCATCTTGTTTTGCGCAGTGAGTGGGCGCGCGAGAATGAGTGATGCGACGAGCACGAACGTGCTTCCATATGCAACGCGTGACATGATGCCTCCGGCCAGAGGTGATGAGTCGCGAATGTGCTAGCCGAGTGCAAGAGACACGCCCGGTTCGGCCTATCGCGGCGGCGAGAGCGAAGCATATTCGTCGCGATGGAACTTCCATTTCCCTCAGCTCTCGCACACCGGGCTCAGCTCGCGCTGGCCGGGCTCGCGCTGATCGGCGGTGGCGGCTGCTCGACAGGGCGCTCTGTACCTCCACAGCCCACGACGTCGACGCAGACTGCCGCGCCGGCACCGGCGCCGCGCGATCCATTCGAAGGCGCCGACCTCTCACCCAAGCCGCCCGTTGAACCGCGCTCGCCCACCGACGAGCAGAGCCGGTTCATCCTGCCGGCTGGCTACCGGATGGAACCCATCCTCACCGAGCCGGCAATTCAGCAGCCGGCAACGATCTCGTTCGACGGCAACGGCCGGATGTTCGTGCTCGAGCTTCGCACCTACATGCTCGACGCGGACGCGCGCGATCAACTCGCACCGGTGAGTCGCATTTCACGATGGGAGGATCGGGACAACGACGGCATGTACGAGAGCCACTCGGTGTTCGTCGACAGCCTCGTGTTTCCGCGATTTGCTACACCATACGGCGCGAACGCGATTCTCACGATGGAGTCGAACAGCAACGACGTCTGGAAGTTCACCGACACGAATGGCGACGGCACCGCGGACACGAAGGAGTTGTTCACCACCAACTTTGGCCGCCTGGCGAACGTGGAGCATCTGCAGTCGTCGCTCTTCTGGGCGATGGACAATTGGCTGTACAGCACCGTGAATGCATTCCGCGTGCGTGCGACGCCGACGGGGGTGATTCGCGAAGCGACCGGCTTCAACGGCGCGCAATGGGGCGCGTCGCAGGATGACGACGGCAAGGTCTGGTTCCAGGGCGGCGCGAGCGGTGTGCCGTCGTATTTCCAATTTCCCATCGCGTACGGCAACTTCGCGATCCCCGATCAATACGCGCCCGGCTTCGACGAAATCTTCGGTGCGCCCATGCGCATCGCGGACATGCAGGGCGGTATGACGGTCGTTCGCATGCCCGATGGGTCGCTCAGTCGTGCCACCGCAGGATCCGGCTCCAACGTCTACCGGGGCGGCCGACTGCCCGCGGACCTGCTCGGCGACTACTTCTACGGCGAGGTCGTGGGCCGAGTGGTTCGCCGCGTGCGGCCTGTGAAAACGGACGGGATCACGCAGATCCGGAACGTCTACCAGCCCGACAAGTCCGAGTTCATCCGCTCGGCGGATCCGCTCTTCCGGCCGGTAGAGATCAAGACGGCGCCGGACGGCTCGATGTACGTCGTCGACATGTATCACGGCATCATCCAAGAGAGCCAGTGGACGCCGAAGGGTTCGTATCTCCGCGCCAAAGTCGAGCAGTACAAGCTCGACCGAATCGTGGGACTCGGCCGGATCTGGCGGTTGACGCATGACGCCAACCCGCGCGACACCACGCGGCCGCGGATGCTCGACGAAACTCCTTTGGAGCTCGTTCGGCACCTGTCGCACCCCAATGGCTGGTGGCGCGACATGGCGCAGCAGTTGTTGGTGCTGCGACAGGATCGGTCCGTGGTTCCGGCGCTCCAGGCCATCGCGCGTCGGGACACGATTCCCGTCGCTCGCATGCATGCACTGTGGACACTCGAGGGGCTCGGTGTGCTGGACGCTGCATTCGTACGCGAGCAGATGAGCGATGCGAACCCCCGCATGCGGATGCACGCGATGCGCGCGAGCGAGACGCTCTATAAGAGTGGCGACACGTCGCTGGCAGCCGATTATCGCCGCCTGACTCGCGATCCCGACGCGGACGTCGTCATCCAGGCGCTGCTGACGATGAACACGCTCAGGGTCCGCGATGCGACGACCACGGTGCGTGCGGCGGTCGCTGCGAACAATGCGCGCGGCGTGCAGCTCGTTGGCACGCAGATACTCACGCCGCCCCCAGGCGCGGGCGGCCGCAACCTCACCGCTGCGCAACGCGCGATGCTGGACCGCGGAGCGACGGTCTACAAGGAGATGTGCTCGCAGTGTCATGGTGAGACGGGGCTGGGTACGCCGGCCGGTCCGGGTCAGACGATCGCGCCGGCGCTCGCAGGCTCTCCTCGGGTGACGGGGCATCCGGACTACATCGTGAGGACGCTGTTGCAGGGCCTCACAGGCCCGATCGATGGAAAGACGTATGCGGGGCAGATCATGGTGTCCCAAGCCCAGCAGTCCGACGACTGGATCTCCGCTGTTGCGTCCTACGTGCGCAACTCGATGACGAATCAGGCCTCGTTCGTATCATCGGAGCAGGTGACGGCCATCCGCACGGCCACGCGTGCTCGCACGACACCGTGGACGTATCAGGAGCTGTCCTCATCAGTACCGATGTTGATGCACGTCCAATCCTCATGGAAGGCGAGCGCAAGCCACAACACCGAGAGTGCGGTTCGAGCATTTGGCACTGCGGGGTGGTCGACCGTTGTGTCGCAGCTAGCGGGGATGTGGTTTCAGTTCGAGCTCCCCGAACCGGTGATGCTGTCGGAGATCCAATTCCAGTCCGCGGCCGGTGGGCGGCCCACGACTCCACCGGTGCCGGCGCGTTTTCCGCGCGGATACCGCATACAAGTTTCTCTGGATGGAACCACCTGGAGCGACCCCGTCGCCGAAGGGCAGGGAACGGGTCAGTCGATGGTGATTGCGTTCCGACCGGTGTCGGCGAAGCTCGTCCGCATCACGCAGACGGCGAGCGTGGAGAACGGACCGCCATGGGCCATGCAGCAAATTCAGTTGTACGCCATTCGTGGACCGCAGCGGTAAACGTGTCAGCACGCAGAGGCTCCTTCATGACGGAACCAATCTCCCGCCGAACCTTCGTTGCGCGCACTAGCGTCGCATTGTTCGGCGTGCATGCGCTGCGTCCGCGTCTCGCGCAGCGACGTCTGCTCTACGTCGCCGAGCCGGGAATACGGAATTACGTAGAGTGGGGCGGCATCGGCATTCTCGTCTACGACATCGACGACAACTTTCGCTTTGTGCGCCGAATCCCGACGCCGAATGCGCCTGTTGGCGCACCGCCGGAGAACGTCAAGGGCATCTGCGCAAGCGCAGCTACGGGCCGAGTGTACGTGACGACCATCAAGCGGATGGTGTGTCTGGATCTCGTGACGGACGCGGTGCTGTGGAATCGTGAGTACGACGGCGGATGCGATCGTATGGCGTTGACGCCAGATGGACGCACCATCTATCTCCCCTCGCTCGAAGGGCCGCAC
Source organism: Gemmatimonadaceae bacterium (assembly GCA_031360095.1). Taxonomy (GTDB): domain Bacteria; phylum Gemmatimonadota; class Gemmatimonadetes; order Gemmatimonadales; family Gemmatimonadaceae; genus AG11. The sequence goes on along the minus strand of JANMAY010000055.1, from coordinate 40,851 downwards.
TGGAACGTGGTGGACGCTGCCACGGGCGACGTCACGTCGCGCATCGTGCCGAACTCCGGTGCACACAACACTCTGTGTTCCGCTGACGGGAGGTATGCCTACCTTGCAGGTCTCCGGTCGCCGCTACTGCGCGTGGTCGACACGAGCACACGCGAGATAGTGCGTGAGATCGGCCCATTCGGCAACGTCATTCGACCGTTCACCGTTGGTGTACGCGGCCGGTGCTACGTGAACGTCAACGAGCTGCTCGGCTTCGAGATCGGCGATCTGCGCACGGGCGCGGTGCTGCATCGCGTTGAGGTACCGGGGTTCGAGAAGGGACCGGTGAAGCGCCACGGCTGTCCCAGTCATGGTGTTGGCCTCACCCCGGACGAGCGCGAGGTGTGGGTGTGTGATGGTGCCAATAGCCGAGTGCACGTGTTCGACAACACCATGATGCCGCCGCGATTGATCCACAGCTTCGTGGTGCGCGACCAACCGGGCTGGGTCACGTTCACCATCGACGGACGGTTTGCCATTCCGTCGTCTGGTGAGATCATCGACGTCAGGCGCAAGCGCGTCGTGACCACGTTGGCGGATGAGAACGGGAAGCCGGTGCAGAGCGAGAAGCTACTCGAGATCGTGTTCGACGACGGCCGTCCGGTGCAGGCGGGTGATCAGTTCGGCATCGGGCGGCAGTAGCTCAGAGCCTGAACTGATGACCCCGATGCGAAAGGCTTTCCGGATGGCCGTCTACGCCGGCAGCCGCGAGGAATACGCACGTCGGCACAATCCCATCTGGGCCGAGCTGGAGGACGTGCTGCGCGCGCACGGTGCGCACCGCTATTCCATCTTCCTCGACGAGAGCGACGGTAGTTTGTTCGGCTACGTGGAGGTCGAGGACGAAGCGCGGTGGGACGCCATCGCGCGCACCGACGTGTGCAAACGGTGGTGGTCGCACATGCGCGATCTCATGCCGACCAATCCGGACGACAGCCCTCGCAGCGTGGCGCTGCGAGAGGTGTTCCATGTTGACTAGGCGGTCACCCGTCGTGCCCTGACGGCTACAGGCCGCGCCGACCGGGGAACATGGGTGGCGTGAGCGGCATGGGATCGCGGAAGTCGGGGCGCCCGGTGAGTGTGGGCCGGCGTCCATCGGTGCGCGGATCGCATTTGTCGATGCCGCCGTGACCACCGCGGATGACCACCGCGCCGATGATGCCGCCGAGCATTCCGCCCAAGCCGCCACCGCCGTTGCCGCGCTCGATGATCGGGCCCTCGGACGTGGAACCCGACGGCGCGCTGGAGGGACCATGGTATGGAGGTGGCGCGTCGCCAACGGCGGCATCGAGCACCGGCGCTGCCTCGGTTGCGACTGGAGCGGGACTCGCCGATGCGGTCACGACCGGTTCAGGCGCGACATCGGTTGTCGACTCGGCCGCGGGCTGTTCGCTGACAGCAGGCTGAGCGGCGTGATGGTGAACCGTGACCGTCCGCTTGACTGGCGCGCTCGATTTCCATCGCTCGACGTCGGAGACGAATCGTGCGCGCTGATAGCTGCGCGGCGCCGATGCCAGCTCGCTTCCCGATGCCGAGGCTGCGGCGAGGTCGCGCTGCAGATCGCTGGGGAGTTCGGCGGTGGGCTCCTGCCGCTTGTCGCATGCGCCGACAAGAAGGGCGAGCGAGAGCGTGGCGACTGTCCGATGCGTCCGCATTTTGAAGGTCCTCGGGGTGACGCGATGCTTGCGGTGTACAATGTTGTGTGCGTCGCGCGCGTCCGCAACGCTGCATTCCTTGCGCCAAATGCCGTTGCCCGTGAGGGTGCCCATCACTGTCCGCAAGCGGGGACATCATGTCGTCAAAACAACACAGAATGGTTGTCGCACTCGTGCTGGCGATGGTATCGCTGACCGGGTGCGCTCGGTCCGACGAGCGCGCTTTCACTGGGGCAGAGCGCGACGCGATCGCCGACACGCTTCGGAGAGAGATCGCAGCGGCGTACGACCTGACCAAACCCGGTGACGCCGTCGCTCGATTGATGAGCCTGTACCCGTCCACCGGCACCATCGTCTCGGCGAGTGGAGGGCAGGTATCCGTGTCGCGCGATTCGCTCGAGGCGGGGGTGCGCGCCTTTTGGGACAATGTCGGCAAGAACATGCGTGACCCGAAGTGGACGTGGGGCGCGATGCATGTCGACGTGTTGGCTCGCGACGCGGCGGTCGTGACGACGACGTATCGCGTTCCGCATCTCACTCCGCGCGGCGTGCCTCACGTGATTGCGGGAGCGTGGACGGCGGTGTTTCAGCGCCGTGCGGGGAAGTGGGTGATCATCCAGGAGCATCTGTCGGACGTGCCGCAGTAGAGCGCTCCCGACACAGACGTAAGACCTGCTCTCGCTATCGGAGAGCAGGTCTCCCGCCAGCCACCAACGTCAGGGCTGCTCCGCTTTCGACGGAAACGGTACCGCGGGGTATGGGCCAATCTTCTCGGGCGTATACGCACTTGCCCAGAAGTCCGGCGGGCCTTCGCTGTCCGCGACGCGATTGCTGACCGGCTTCACGCCGCGTTTCAAGTACGCCACCATGGCCCGAATGTCCGCGTCCGACATGTGGCGGAACGCTGGCCATGGCATCGGCGGCGCCAGGTATTTCGGGTTCTCCGGAAAATTCCCCTTGCCGGGGGTGGTGGAGGTGATCGTCACGTCGGGCGTCTCCCCCGGTCGCAGGCCGAACCGAATGGCGTTGAAGATCTGCCGATCCGTAAAGCGGCCAATTCCGGTGGTGTTATCCGGCGTGATGTTGCGCGGCCGCGTTTTGAACGGCCCGATGGGAAATTCCTGGTCCGGGGTGCGCATGCCGGACAGATATCCATCAGCCGCCGGATTTGGCCCGCCGCCATGACAATCGGCGCATCCGTGCTCGAGCACCATTTGCCGTCCACGCAAAATTTGCTTGTTGTGGGCGGCGTCACCCTCGCCGCTAGTTCGCGCACGAGGAACCCATGCGACGAGTAGGATGACCGGAACCAGCAATCCGGCGTACCGAAAGGACCTGCTGAACGAACGTAGCACGCTGGCCTCCTGTGTTTGTCAGGGTTGAACTTCGAGCACGCCCATCATGCCATGATCCTCGTGGTCGAGGATGTGGCAGTGAAACATCCACTTCCCCGGGTGGTCGAGAAAGCGCACGATGAAGCGCACTCGCTCGTGCTTCGGCACGTTCACGACGTCTTTCCAACTGCGATACGGCTCCGGCACTCCGTTGCGGTCGAGCACCTGGAATTGGAAGCCGTGCAAGTGGAACGGGTGATCCATGCCGACGAGATTCTCCACCTCCCAGATCTCCGTCGTTCCAAGGCGCGTCCGCACATCGGACCGCCGCAGTTTCATTTTGCGGCCGTTGATCATGTGCTGGCTCAGCGCCATCACTCTGTGCGCGGTGGCTTTCGATGTGTCGAGGGCGGGAACGACGCGCAGCCGCTGCGGGATCGCGATGGGTGCAACGGGCGCCTCATCCGTGTAGTCCAACGACAATAGCTCGCGCGACAGATTCCAGTTGCCCGGCTTCGTCTGCGGGATGTAGCGATCGTAGGGAAGTGTCAGGAGCACGGTGTGCGTGCCTGGCGCTGCGGTTCCGCGCACGAGCACCTCCGCGCGCTCGCCGGGCGCAAGCAGGATCGACGACTGTTCGACGGGACGCTCGAACAGTCCGCCATCTGTGCCTATCTGGAGCAGCGTCTGCTCGGGCAGAGCGAGCTTGTAGATGCGGGCGCCCGAGGCATTCACAATGCGCCAGCGCTGCACCTCGCCGCTTCTGATCGTGAGTGTTGGCTTGATCTGCCCATTGACGAAGAGCACGTCGCCTTCGCGACCATTTTCCGCGTCGAGTCGCGCGCCGGCATGATGATCCGTGGGCAAATCGATCGAGCCATCCTCGCGAAAGCGATTGTCGGAGAGCAGGATCAACCGCTCGGTCATCGACGCCGGGAGCGGATCATCGGGAGCGCGAATGATGATCGCGCCGTAGAGACCTCTCGCGACCTGATAGGCGGTGCGATGATGCGGATGCGGATGATACCAGTACGTTCCCGCGCTGCCGGTGGGAACGTCGAAGACGTAGTCGCGTGATCCGCCTGGGGGCACGGGTTGAAAGGGGCTTCCATCCGAGCTCACGGGAATGTGCAGACCATGCCAGTGCACGGTCGTCGACTCTGGGAGCGCGTTGCGAAAGTGGATGACGACGTGATCCCCTTCGCGAAATTCGAGCGTCGGCCCGGGCACCTGTCCATTGTAGGCGTCGGCGTCCGTTTGCACGCCCGGGAGCAGGGACAGCCGAGTGGGTGCCGCGATGAGCGTCGTCTCAACGAGACGCGGCGCGACCGGGACGACCGGTACGCGCCGCTCACGCGAGTAGGAGATCGCGCCGACGGTACAACAACAGAGCAATACGAGGCTTGCGGCGCGGTGGGGGAACAGCATGCGCGCGGGGCTCCTTGGGTGGGCGCCACAACGCTAATGAGGTCGGCGAGGAAGGGCAATACATTTATCGGTGCAGGCGCGCTTGCCAGTTGAGCATGAGTGTGAATACAGGCGCGTCGCCGCGCGCGAAGGCGATGTATTGCTCGCCGTTCGGTGTGACCGCGAAGGCCCTGTTTGCGGCGGAAAATGAAAACGGCGCGCGTGCGACCGCGAGGGCGGGTGTCGACAGTCCGAGCGAGCGTCCTCGCGTGACCGCGACTTCCATGATCGATCCGTCTGGCGCACGGTAGTACACTGATTTTCCGTCGCCACGCCAGTGTGGAAACTGGCCGCCTGCGTTCGACACTCGGATGGGTGCGCTCTGACCGGTCACGGGGCGAACATAGACCTCGGACGCTCCGCTCTCGTCCGACTCGTAGGCAAGCCACCCCCCGTCGGGAGACCATGCCGGCGAGGCGAGATTGCCCTTCGGATCGAACGCGCGTGTGGCTGTGTGCGTGGCGAACGAATAGATCCACAACTCTTCGTACGCTCCGAGATCTCCAGGGCGAAACGTGATCGCCAGGTGTCGTCCGTCGGGAGACCAGCTCGGCCGGAAGGGAATGCGGCGAGGCAGCGCGATGAGTGAATCGACTTTGCCGGTGGCGACGTTGATGATATTGAGTGTAGGCGTTCCCTCGAACGACGTGCGGTACGCGATCAGCGTGTCACCCGGATCCCAGGCCGGATCGGACGAGAGCTGATTTCGCACCGTTTGCGACGCGAGACGCGTCGTCACATTCCGATCGCGGTCGTACAGCGAAAGTCCGAGCCCACCAAAGACGATACGGCGTCCGTCGTGCGATACGGCGAACGATTGCGCATCCGCCGGCGCCAAGACCGAATCGCGGAGCAGCGACTGGCGATCGACCCAATGGAGCTTTGTCGCGGACGCTGACGTTTGCTCGAAGAGAAGCGCCGATGGCGAGGCCGCGAATCGCGCGAACCGTCCGTTCACCGTCGAAACGTGCTCGGCGACAATTTGCGGCTCCCCGCGTGGTTTCAGGGTTGCGAGATCGAGTCGTTGCGCGTACAGCGGGCCGTTGTCGGTGTCATAGTAGAGCATCCAGTCGGGAGCGACGAACTGCGCATCGCGCCCCGGACGTCGGATCTCGACGATCGCTCCGGAAGCAAGATTCGCTGCGAGCGCCGTATTCGTGACGACGCTGCTGAAGAGCACTCGGCCATCGGGAAGGGCGGACGGACGGCGGTGATCGCCGTCGCCAAGTCGGAGCTTGGTCAGCGGCTTGCAGTCGCCATGCTTGACCGAGGCTTTGTAGAGCGAACCAAACACCGATGGTGCGTACACGATGACATCGTCGCTGGTAAATGTCGCACCCACGACGAACGCGGACGGACACAACGAGCGCGCCGCGCCGCCGCGCAAATCGATGATCTTGAGCTGCGCGTCAGCGAAGAATCCGAGCGTCAAACCGTCCGGGGACCACGTGGGCCACGTCGCGCCGTCGGTATGGTCGATGCGCACTGCCTGGGTGCTGTCGAGCGAGCGCACCCAGATGGATGATCGTCCCTGCGCGTCCGTCGCGACGAACGCGAGCCGGGTACCGTCCGGCGAGAACGCGGCGTTGTTCGCGGGGCGGAGTTCCTGGCCGGGAGGAGCGGTAAAGGATACGACGATCGCGCGGTCGCTGCGCGGGACGTTGGCCCGGTACATCGCCGCGAACACCAGCGTTGCCGCGAGCAGTGCCCACGGCACCATCCACCACGGCTTTCGCTTGACGGCGACGTGCCGCTCTCCGGTCCACGGCACGAGCATACGCGGTGGCGCCGCAGTCTCATCGAGGGCCTGGCGCACCTCGTCGGCGGACTGCGGCCGATCGGCCGGATTCTTCTCGAGCAGCCGCATGACGAGCGCCGCGAGTGCAGGCGGAACGCTGGCGCGTCGCTTCACGAGCGGCTCGGGGGACTGCGTCGCGTGCGCGGCCATGAGCTGCTGCGCGTTTCGTCCTTCGAACGGCGCATGGCCACAGAGCATTTCGTACGCGATGACGCCGATGGCATAGAGATCGGCACGATGATCCGTTGCGTCGCCGGCCACCTGCTCTGGCGCCATGTACGCGGGAGTGCCGAGCGACGTGCCCGCGGCGGTGAGTGTTGCGCTGCTTCGCGCGTCGCTATCGCTCAACGTGGTCCGCGCGGCGCTGATCGCCTTCGCGATGCCGAAGTCGGTGACGACGGCGCCACCGTCGGACAACAGAATATTCTCGGGCTTGATGTCGCGATGGGCGACACCGGCGCGGTGCGCGTACGCGAGCGCGCTGGCGACGTCGGACACGATGCGTACCACATCGGCGATCGGCAGTGCGCCTTCGTGCTCGAGTCGACCGCGCAGTGTGGAGCCCTCGACCAGCGGCATCGTATAGTAGAGCAGCCCGCTGTCGAGCGAGCCCGCAGCGAGAAGGGGTACGATGTGCGGGTGCTGCAACCGCGCAGCAAGGCGCACCTCGCGCTTGAACCGCTCGGCGGACAGATCGCCGGCGAGCTCGGGGCGCAGCACCTTCACGACGACCTTTCGGCCAAGGGCGGCTTCATCGGCCAGGAAGACGCGGCTCATGCCGCCGCCACCGAGCTCGCGCTCAATCGTGTACGCGGTGCCGAGCGCTTGCTGAAGGTGGTCGGGGATCTCGGTGGAGCTCACGTCGCGAAGGTAGGACTGCTCGGGATAGGGCGCCAGAGTCGGGTGGGGTGCAGGTCGGGTCCGTCGTCCTTCACCCCCATCACGTTGCCGCTGGCACTCTCCCATGCGAGCTTGCCTGAATGAAATGGGACCGGTGGCCGCTGCAGGAGTTGCTCGATGTGCGGATCAAGGATCTCGGGCTCACGCTCGATGGTACGTGGGTGGAGTCGTGCATCCAACAGTTGTACGCGGAGCTCGAGAAGCGCGACATCGCGCTCCGCCCGCACTGCTGGCTCTCCGACGAATGGTTCTCTCCGACCAATGTGCCGGGCATCGGCATCCCGTTCTACCTCGTCCATCCACGGCTGATTCGGCTCGAGCGGAGCATGATGCTCGAAGCCGAAGGCGCGTCGAGGGCCGAATGCATGCGCATTCTGCGACACGAGGCAGGGCATGCGATGCAGCATGGCTACCGGCTGCATCGTCGCCCGAGCTATCAACGGCTGTTCGGCATGTCCTCGACGAAGTATCCCACGTTCTATCGTCCCAAGCCCGCGAGCCGCAACTACGTGCAGCACCTTCGGGCGTACTACGCGCAGGCGCACCCGGACGAGGATTTTGCCGAGTCCTTCGCCGTGTGGATGCAGCCACGCGCGCGGTGGCGAACGCGGTACGAAGGGTGGGGAGCGCTCAGAAAGTTGGAGTACGTCGACGCGCTGATCGAAGATCTCGACGGGAAGCGACCTCCGGTGAATACACGCATGCGTGTCGCGCCCATATCCCAGCTGTCGGCGACCCTGCGCGAGTACTACGACGCGAAGCGCGCGTTTTACGCCGTCGACTATCCGAGCACGTACGACAACGAGCTCTGTCGAGTGTTCTCAAAGGCGCCACGACATGCGCACCGGGAGCTGGCCTCCCGTTTCATCAAGCGGCACCTCAAGGAAATCCGCCTGCTGGTGGCTCGCTGGACGGGCGAGTCCGAGTTCACGATCGATCAGTTGCTGCGAGACATGGTTGGACGAAGCCGAGCGTTGAAGTTGCGCGTGCCAGGCCCGGACAAGAAGGTGCTAATGGATTTCGCGGGCATGTTGGCCGTGCGCTCGGTGCACTTTCTGTACAGACGACGCGTCTCGATTCCCTTATGAGCCCAACTCGACGCCGCACCAGCCGTAAGCCGCTCCGCGTGCTCGTGCTCATCGAGCCGGGTATGACGCCGCCCGATGATCTGAAGAGTCTGAGCGATCAGGAGCGCCATGCCTTCAAGACCGAGAACGACGTCCTCACCACCCTCCGCGCACTCGGCCACGAAGCGCGTCCGCTCGAAATTCATGAGGAGCTGGCTCCCATTCGGCGCGAAGTCGAGGAGTGGAAGCCGCACGTCGTGTTCAACATGCTGGAAGCGTTCTTCGACCTCCGGGAGTTCGACCAGCACGTCGTGAGCTATCTCGAGCTGCTGCGCGTGCCCTACACCGGATGCAATCCGCGCGGTCTCGTGCTCGCGCGCGACAAGTCACTCGCGAAGAAGATCCTGACGTATCACCGGATTCACGTCCCCAAGTTCGATGTCGTGCATTCCGGACGGCGCGTTCGCCGGCCGAAAGCGCTCACCTTTCCGCTGATCGTGAAGAGTCTGACCGAGGAATCGTCGGTTGGCATCGCGCAGGCCTCGGTTGTGTGGAACGACGAGGAGCTCGAGACACGGGTGAAGTTCATCCACGAGAGCGTCACTGGCGACGCGCTGATCGAGGAATTCATCGATGGGCGGGAGATTTACGTCGGAGTGTTTGGCAACAAGCGGCTGACCGTTCTTCCGCCGTGGGAATTGTTCTTCGAGAACACCGCGCCGGGCGCGGTGGCAATCGCGACGCAGCGGGTGAAGCACAATCTGGACTATCAGTCGAAGCACGGTATTTCCGAGGGGGTGGCAGAGCTGGATCCTACCGTTCGCGCGAAGCTCGTGGCCGTCGCGCGGCGGATCTATCGCAACTTGTCGCTGGACGGGTACGCGCGGCTGGACTTTCGCCTGCGGGCGGATGGGGTGGCGTACTTCATCGAGGCGAATCCGAATCCGGAGATTGCCAAGAAGGAAGAGTTTGCCCAATCGGCGCTGAAAGCGGGGATGAAGTATGAAAAGTTGATCGAGACCATCGTCGCGCTGGGCATACGGAGGGGGGCGATCTGAGGTCGAGCATGGCTCCACTAGCTCATCGCCGCTGCCGCTCGTATTATCGCTGGCGCACCCAGTTGCCCTCACAGTGACGGCGTTGTCGGCGCGCATTCGACAATCTGGAGGGATTCATGAGAACGCGCGCCCTGCTCCCAACCGCTGCCGCGGCCGGTTTGCTGCTGCTCCTTTCCGCCTGTGAACAGTCGGTGTCTGCTCCGTTCGCTCCACCCGCGGAGGCCTCGCGGATCACGAACGGCACCGTCGACGGCGCCGCGCATCCCGGCGTCATTCTCATCATCATGGACGTCGGCGGAAGTCCGGCGTACCGCTGCTCGGGGACGCTCCTCTCGCCGAAAGTCGTGCTGACCGCCGGCCATTGCACCGGTGAACCGGGCGAATTCAGCGGAATGCGTGTGTTCACCGAATCCGATGTGCAGAACGGGAACAACAACTACCCGTACGCCGGCCCGAACACGGTCGAGGCCACCGCGTGGCATTCACATCCGCAGTTCACGGAAGCGGCGTTCTATCTGCACGACGTGGGCGTGATCGAGCTCTCGAGTGCAATCAACCTACCCGCGTCCGCATACGGACGTCTGCCGAGCGTTGGAGAACTGGACGCGTTGAAGCCGAGAAGCAGCACGATCTTCACCGCCGTGGGCTATGGGTTGCAGCAGATCAACCCGGCGAAGATCACGGCCCAGAAGATTCGCATGTATGCGCAGCCGCATCTGCTCCAGATCAACACGGGCTTCACAGGATCTGGCTCGCTCCTGCTGTCGAACAACGCCTCGACCGGCGGCACCTGCTTCGGCGATTCCGGCGGACCGAACTTCCTCGGCACGAGCAGTGTGGTTGCAGCCGTGACCTCGTTCGGCATCAACGGCACGTGCGGTGGAACCGGCGGTGTGTTCCGCATGGACAAGAGCGACGTGCTGTCGTTTGTCGCGCAGTATCTACACTAGCACCTCGTTGCGCGTCACCAGGCTCATTGTCGTTGCAGTTGCATTCCTGTCGTCGCGCGGAGCGTTCGCACAGCGCCCTCGCGGCGATGGCACTCCTCTCGCCTGGCCGGCCATCACCCGCGACGCCAAACCGTGGACGCGCTGGTGGTGGATGGGAAGCGCCGTCGATTCGGCCAATCTCACCAGAGAGCTCACGCAACTCGCCGGTGCGGGATTCGGCGGCGTCGAAGTCACGGCGATCTACGGCGCCAAGGGTGCGGAGTCGCAGTTCGTTCCGTATCTGACGCCACGATGGAACGCACTGCTCGCGCACGCCGCGACTCAGGCGCACCGGCTCGGCATGGGACTCGACATGCCGCCGGGTGCAGGATGGCGAACCGGTGGGGCGACGGTCACGCCGACGGACGCCAACAAATCGCTGCGCATCACCTTCGACTCGGCGAAGGGTACACATGTCGCCGAGATGCGCTTCTCCGGCGACAACGTGAAGCGTCCGGGGCCGGGGGGGGAAGGGTTTGCGATCGACGTCTTCTCCCGCGCCGCGACCGACAATTTTCTGCGCACCTATGCGGAGCGCCTTGGCCCCATGCAACGGGGATTGGTCGGCGCGTACTTCCACGATTCCTTCGAGTATACGGGAACCGGCTCATCGGAGCTGTTCGACTTTTTTCTGGGGGCTCGCAAGTACGACCTCAGGCGCGAGCTCGCGGCACTCGCGGGGCAGGGCGATCCGGAGCGCATTGCGCGCGTGAAGTCGGACTATCGGCAGACGCTGGACGAAATGCTGCTCGCGAACTTTCTCCTTCCGTTGCGCGAGTGGTCGCATGCGCGCGCCAGCAAGAGCCGCAACCAGGCGCACGGCTCACCGGGCAACCTGCTCGATCTCTATGCCGCGTCGGATGTGCCGGAGACCGAAATATTCGGGCGGCCGAGCAGCAACGACGAAGACATTCTCGTGGCCAAGTTTGCGTCGTCCGCCGCGCACGTTGCAGGTCTGCCACTTGCCTCCGCCGAAGCGTTCACCTGGCTCGGCGAGCACTTCTCGGCGACGCTCGACGACGTGAAGCAGGCGGCTGACGCCTTTTTTCTCGGCGGCATCAATCATCTGATCTATCATGGCACGGCGTATTCGCCGGCAAATGTCGCGTGGCCGGGCTGGGAGTTCTATGCGTCGGCGGAGTTCAACCCGCGGAACGCATTCTGGCGCGATCTCCCTGTGCTGAATCGGTACGTGGCGCGTGTGCAATCGGTGATGCAGGCGGGTCGCGCGGACAACGACGTCTTGCTCTACTGGCCCGTATGGGACAACTGGCACGACACGACGCGCCTGCGGGTGGATTTCGCGGTGCGCAACGCCAGATGGTTGTTCGACAAGCCGGTCGGCACGGTCGCCACGGAGCTTTGGAAGACTGGACACGGGTTCGACTATGTCTCCGACCGATTGCTGGCGACGAGCGTCAACACATCGGGCAATCGCCTGCGCGCGGGCAACGCGGAATACGCGGCGATGGTGGTGCCTCGCGCGCAGCACATGCCACTCGAAACGTTCCAGCGTCTCGTCGAGCTGGCGCGAAGCGGGGCGACCGTCGTCTTCCTCGGATCTCTGCCGTCCGATGTTCCCGGACTGTTCGAGCTCGAAGCTCGTCGTGCACTCCTCGCGACAGCGAAGCAGCAGGTGCGGTTCGGGGATGCAGACGCGGCGGGAGTACGCGCGGCGCGCGTCGGATCGGGCAGGTTGCTCGTTGGGGAACAGCTCGAGCCGCTGCTGGCGGCGTCCGGCATTCACCGAGAGACGATGGTGGACCGACCGGGTGTGCGATTCATTCGGCAGCGCTTGGTGAGCGGTCGCCAGTATTTCATCGGCCACGCGGGCACGGAACCCGTGCACGGCTGGGTGTCGCTCGCGACGACAGCGGCACATGTCGCGATCATGGATCCGATGACGGGTCGCACTGGACTCGCCGATATGCGTCCTGGCAAAGAGGGCGGAGTCGATGTCCGCGTGCATCTCGATCCGGGCTCCTCGCTCATCCTGCGCACTTTCGACAGGCGCATCGATGCGCCGCGCTGGGCATACGACAGTGTGACAGGCGCACCTATCACGCTTCGCGGCACGTGGTCGGTAACCTTCACGAGCGGTGGCCCGGCACTTCCCGCCTCGTTCGCTGCCGACTCACTCACTCCATGGACGGGCCGCGGAGACGCCGACGCGGACCGCTTCGCCGGCACGGCCCGATACGCACTCCGCTTCGACGCGCCGTCATCCGCGCGGAACCATTCCCTCGATCTCGGGCGAGTGGCGGAGAGCGCGCGCATCCGGCTGAACGGACGCGACCTCGGCACACTGATCGCGCGACCGTTCCGCGTCGCGACAGGTTTGCTGCGCGCGAAGAACAACCTGCTCGAGATCGAGGTGACGAACCTCTCGGCAAATCGTGTGCGCGATCTCGACGTGCGCGGCGTCTCGTGGAAGACGTTTCACGACATCAATTATGTCGGGTTCGACTATCGGCCGTTCGACGCGTCGACGTGGCCGGTACGGGTATCGGGACTGGTGGGGCCTGTGACGCTCACGCCGATTACACCGATGTAGCGTGACGACTCCCTTCGACCATTTGACGCGCCGCGATTTCATTCTGCACAGCGCCGCTCTGGCGGGCGGTGCATTCATCCGCGCGGGTGGAGGCAGTGCGGTTTGGCCGAATCGCTCCCAGGCGAGCGACGCGCTCGTTCTGTGGTACCGTCGTCCCGCGGCACAGTGGGTCGACGCGCTGCCCATTGGCAATGGCCGCCTCGGCGCCATGGTTTTCGGTGGAATCGAGCGCGAGCGGCTGCAGCTCAACGATGATTCCCTGTGGTCGGGCGGTCCGAAGGACTGGAACAATCCCAAAGCGCGCGAGGCACTGCTGGAAGTCCGCCGCTTGATCGCGGAGGAGAAGTACGTCGAGGCAGATCGCGCCACGCGGCAAATGCAGGGACCCTACACGCAGACGTATCTGCCGCTCGGCGACCTCGACATCGCTTTCGAGCACGGGGACACGGCGCGCGGCGGCTATCGGCGGGAGTTGGATCTGGGAACGGGCGTCGTGACCACGAAGTACAAAGTCGGCAGCGTAACGTACGCGCGCGAGGTGTTTGCGTCGCATCCCGATCAGGTCATCGTCCTTCGGTTGTCGGCTGATGCACCCGGCGCAATCACGTTCGTCGCGAAACTAACGAGCCGGCTGCGGCACTCCACGGTTGTCGATCGAACCGTGTTGAAGTTGCTGGGCCGAGCACCGGCGCACGTCGATCCTAATTACTACGAGAGTTCGACGCCGGTGCGGTACGACGAGCGTGAAGGGATGCGCTTCGAGGCGCATCTCACGTCCAGAACTGTGGGCGGCCGAAGCTGGGTCGATCATGATGGTGTGCACGTCGAGGGCGCCGACGATGTCGTTCTGCTGCTCAGCGCGGCGACAAGCTTCAATGGCTTCGACCGGTCACCGGCGCGCGAGGGCCGATTGCCTGGGCCCATCGCCGCGCGAGATGTGCAGTCGGCGGCGGCTCGACGCTTCGCGGCACTGCGCGATGCACACGTCGCCGACCATCGCGCACTGTTCAACCGGGTGGCACTGCAGCTAGGAACATCACCGGCGCCAGCCGATGCGTCGACCGATCAGCGTCTCGCGTCGCTCGGTGCCAAGGATTCGTACCTCAGTCAGCTCTTCTTCCAGTACGGGCGCTATCTGCTCATCGCCTCGTCACGGCGCGGGACACAGCCGGCGAATCTGCAGGGAATCTGGAACGACCAGGTGCGTGCACCCTGGAGCTCCAACTACACCATCAACATCAACACGGAGATGAACTACTGGCCGGCGGAGAGCACCAATCTCGCCGAGCTGCACGAGCCGCTGCTCGACTTCGTGGAGCATCTGGCCGTGAACGGTCGCAAGACGGCGGAGGTGAATTACGGGGCGCGCGGTTGGGTGGCGCATCACAACAGCGACATCTGGGCGCAGTCCGCCCCAGTGGGTGACTACGGGAAAGGCGATCCGGTGTGGGCGAACTGGTCGACCGCATCGGCGTGGCTGTCGCAGCATCTGTGGGAGCATTACGCCTTTGGTGGCGACACGGCGTATCTCCGCGGCCGCGCGTACCCGTTGATGAAAGGGGCCGCTGCGTTCTATCTGGACTTCCTGGTGGCGGACGCGAATGGACATCTCGTGACCTCGCCGTCCGCGTCGCCGGAATTGAAGTTCAAGCTGGCTGATGGACGCTCCGCTTCGATGAGCGCTGGCTCGACGATGGATCGCGCGCTGGTGTGGGACCTGTTCACGAACGTGATCGCGGCGTCAGAGGCATTGGGAGTCGACGCGGCGTTTCGGCGGCGGGTGAGCGAGGCGCGGGGACGACTGATTCCCTATCAGATCGGAAGTCGCGGCCAGCTACAGGAGTGGGCGCGGGATTGGCCCGAGGAGGATCCGCATCACCGGCACTTCTCACATCTGTTCGGCGTGTATCCGGGCCGCGAGATCACACCGGAGCGGACGCCGGAGTTGTTCGCGGCGGCGCGTAGGTCGATGGAGCTGCGCGGCGACGAGGCGACGGGGTGGTCGATGGGATGGAAGATCAACTTCTGGGCGCGCATGCGCGACGGCGATCGCGCCTTTGCATTGCTGTCGAATTTGCTGCGACCGTTGGGATCAGCGCCCGGTCAGATTGGCGGCGTGTACTCGAATCTGTTCGATGCGCATCCGCCGTTTCAAATCGATGGCAATTTCGGCGCGACGGCTGGTGTTGCCGAGATGCTGGTGCAGTCGCACGCGGGAGAGATTCATCTGTTGCCGGCGCTGCCGTCGGCGTGGCCGGACGGATCGGTGCGTGGGCTGCGGGCGCGCGGGGGGTTCGAGGTGGAGATGGAGTGGGGGGGTGGTCGGCTCATTCGCGCTGTACTGACATCGCGGCTGGGGAGAGCGGTACGGCTGCGATATCGTAAGGCAGTTCGAGACTATCGAACGAGGGTTGGGGAGCGCATCACATTCGAGCCGTGAGCACGGGTTCGCGCACCCGGGCTGACATGGTCTCTTGCCAAATTTGGCAAGAGAACCGAAGGTGAGGGTTTCTCGACGCGCTGCGCTCGCTCCAGATGACATCTATCGCGACGCGATGTAGGTAGACCAATCGTGCGACGCCATTCTGCTCGCCCGGTCAATACCTGGAGCATCAGTGCATCGTCGGGATTTTCTGCAATCACTCACGGAGCGGCTTGCCGTGATGTCGCTCCACGGCCCATTGGTCGGCCGTCGACTCGCGGAGCTCACGCCGCGCGCAGCGATCGACCGCCGCGCGCGCGTGGCGCGGCATTCCCCGGTAGTGCGCTCGTTGGACCCGCTCGCGCCACTCAGCGTTGGCAACGGCGCGTTCGCCTTCACGGCGGATGCGACAGGACTTCAGACTTTCAGCGACGTGTACACGCAGATCCCACTCGCAACGCAGGCCGAGTGGGGCTGGCACACCTTTCCAAATCCGCAGGGGCATCGGTTGGAGCAGGCGCTTGTGTCCTACGATGCGCATGGACGTCAGGTGCCGTATGCGAGCGCGCAAAACAGCGACGCGGGCAAGTGGCTGCGCGAGAATCCACATCGGTTGTCGCTGGCGCGCGTGGGCTTCGCGCTGCATCGACGCGACGGCGACGGCGCGCGGCCCGCCGACGTGCAGGACATGCGACAGCGTCTCGATCTCTGGAGCGGCACCCTCGACAGCCGGTTCACGATCGACGATCGCATCGTGCGCGTGCACACCTGGTCGCACCCGACGCGCGATGCGATTGCCGTGCGAATCGAGTCGTATGATCTCGACGCGCGCTGGCTCGCGATCGACATTGCATTTCCTTATGGTGGAGCACTTCATACGGGGAGCCCGTCTGACTGGGCACACGCCGAGCGTCACCAGACGTCGATCACGCGGCGCGACCGGACAACAGCCGACTGGCAACGTACCCTCGATGCCGACAGCTATCGCGCGCGAGCGGGCTGGTCGCGCGGCGGCACGCTCGAGCAGGTAAGCGAGCACGCGTATCGTCTGGCACCGGCGCGGGGCAGTGCGCGATTCGACGTCGTCATCGAGTTCTCGCCGACCGAGCAGTCGAGTGCGCTGCCATCGGTCGATGACGTCATCGCCGCCAGCGCGCGACACTGGGAGCAATTCTGGACGCGGGGTGGCGTGGTCGATCTCTCTGGGAGTCGCGATCCTCGCGCGAAGGAGCTCGAACGCCGCATCGTGCTGTCGGAGTACCTCACCGCCATTCAATGCGCCGGTTCGCTCCCGCCGCAGGAGACCGGCGAGACGTTCAACAGCTGGTTCGGCAAGTTCCATCTCGAGATGCACTGGTGGCACGCGGCGCACTTCGCGCTCTGGAATCGCACGGCAATGCTCGAGAAGAGCCTGCCGTTCTACTCGCGGATTCTGCCGCGCGCCCGCGAGACGGCCCGCAGACAAGGGTACGACGGCGTGCGCTGGCCAAAGATGATCGGACCCGATGGGCGCGAGAGCCCGTCGGGTGTGGGGGCATTTCTGATCTGGCAGCAGCCGCATCCGATCTACATGGCGGAGCTCGTGTATCGCGCGCGACCCACCCGCGGCGTGTTGGATCGGTATCGCGTCATTGTGCACGAAAGCGCGTCGTTCATGGCGTCCTATCCCTTCTGGGATGAAGCGACTAAACGCTACGTCCTAGGTCCGCCGCTCATCCCCGCGCAGGAGAGCCACCCGCCAGCGGCGACATTCAATCCCGCCTTCGAGCTCTCCTACTGGGCATTCGGATTGAGCACGGCGCAGACGTGGCGCGAACGTTTGGGACTCGCGCGCGAGCCGACGTGGGACCGCGTGATACAGCGTCTGTCAGCCATGCCGATGCGCGACGGGCTCTACGTCAACGCGGAATCAGCGCCCGACACTTTCACGAACGCCGATCAGCGACGCGATCATCCGACACTGCTCGCCGCGTTCGGCTTCATTCCGTCGCCTCGCATCGATCGCGACGCGATGCGCCGCACACTGCATCGCGTGATGGAGACCTGGCAGTGGGACGACACGTGGGGCTGGGACTATCCGATGGTCGCGATGACGGCGGCGCGGCTCGGCGAGCCGGAGATCGCCATCGATGCGCTGATGATGGACATGCCGAAGAACCGCTTCCTGCCGAACGGTCACAACTATCAGCGCACCGGATTGAGCATTTATCTCCCCGGCAACGGTGCGCTGCTCAGCGCGATCGCGATGATGGCCGCCGGATGGGACGGAGCACCAACGACGCACGCGCCGGGATTTCCAGCGCGTGGTTGGAACGTGCAGTGGGAGAAATTGCGCCCGATGCCGTAAGCGTGCGGCGTCACCGAATGGGGAAGATTGCTCCGAGACGATACACGACGAAATCGGCCTGGCTCTCCGTCGCCGTGACCGTGGGCGTCGGAGATCCACTCGTGTACTTCACGCCCTCGGACGAAACGTACCGCGCCTGCCCGTTCTTGTGATAGCGCGCGCCGATGTCGATGAGAATCCCCCGACCCACCATGGAAAACTCCATCGCGATTCCCGCCGACGCGGCGAGCGAACGGACGAAGTCGCTCGACACGGTCTGCTTGTCGAGCGTCTCCGTGGTACCGGTCCTCGAGTTTCGCGCCGGGACGTTGATCGCCGTCTCGGTGGCGAACCGCGCGAACCCAAACGTGCCGGCGACATATGGACGCACGGGACCCGCCGGCACGGAGAGCTGCGGACCCACGCCGAGTGTGAGGACGCCGCTCTTGGTCTCCGACTCGAGCTCCACGACGCCGAAGCCGGTGTTGGCGTAGAAGGGCTCGCGCTTGGTGTTGTAGCTCAGATACCCGAGCTCGGCGCGCAGACCGAAGATGCCACGCGAGTCGACACCGTAGGTTGCCGCGCCATCGAGGCCGAACCCACGCTTCACGTTCTGGCCGAACTCGCCGAGTGGCTGCGCATAGACCCCTGCCGCTCCGGCCGAATGCCGCGCGGTAGTGGACAGGGTCGTCGGGAGGATCTGCGCTCCCGCAGCGGCGGGTGCGAGAGCCATGGCGAGCGCGACCGCCCTCACCATCAAGGTCTTGTCAGTTCTGCGGCAGTCCATGGCGTCGTGCGCGTTGCAAAATCCTTGCGCACGCGCGCAACTGCCGCCGCGCTCACCGGCGCGGCCTTGTTTCCAAAGTTGCCGCGAATGTACGTCGCGACGGCGGCGATCTCCGCGTCCTTCAACATCGGTCCCCAGCCAGGCATTGCCCCGTTGAACGTCTCGCCGGCGACGCTCACCTCCCCGACGAGCCCGTGCAGGATGAGGCGCAGCAACCGGCGCTCGTCGCCCGTAACCCACTCGCTTCCCGCGAGCGGCGGATACTGCGGAGGCAGTCCCAGCGCGCTCACCTGATGGCACGCGACGCATGTCGTCGAGTACACACGTCGTCCTTCGGCATCGGAGCGTGGCGCTGCTGCCCCCGGCGACGGAGCCGTTTCGGCTACGGCCTTGGTCTGCTCGCCGGCAGCGCTGCTGCACGCACTCGGATCCGACACGATGAAGTGACGTCTGTACTCCTTTGCCTTCGGATTCATGCAACCCTTGAGCTCGAGGAGCTCAACCTTCCGGAAATCGATCTCCGCCGTCTCAGCCTGTAGAGTGATGTAGCCCTCGGTGAGAGGCTTGCCGGGAACGAGCACACCCGGCGCCGTGTTGTTCGCGCTGCCGCCGCCCATTTCCGGCTTGCGGTACGTCATCACCGTGTCGCCATTCACGATGTGCTTGATGATCGAGTCGCCGAGCACCAGGGCTTCGACGCGGACCCATTGATCGCCGTCGTAGGTCCTCGAAATCGAGTTGATGCAGTGCTGCGTGATCAGTGAATCGCCAAAGTGCACGTTCGTGCCCGGAGTGCACAGGTTGGCCGTCGAGCGCGGACCGGTGCCGAGTCCGCCGAGCAGCTGCACCTCGAGCGAGATGGGAAAATCCTGATCGATCCCCATACTCGCCGCGGACTGCGACTGGATCATGATGCCGTTGTTGCGGAGTGCCCAGGCGTACTGCGGGCCGGCGCCCGCGACCTGGTTGCCGACGAAGCGATACTCCGCCGCGACGATGTAATTCGAGAACGGACGCCGGGTGAAGATGTGCCCAAATTCTCCCTTGAAGCCGTTCCACTTGTCGTATCGCACCTTCAACAATCCGCTCTCGGCGCGGAACGTATCGTTGTAATTCTCGTTGACCGGGCGCCCCTTGAACTTGATGTCCCAATTCTGAAGATCGCGCCCGTTCCAGAGCTGAATCCATTCCTTGGGATGGGCTTTGAGTGCGTTCACCACGACGATTCCCTTTCGCGCATTCTCCTGCGCGACGAGCGCCTGGTCGTACGCCGTCAGATGGTTGGCGTACTGACTCTCCAGCTTCATCACGCGGATCGCCTGCACGAGACTCGGCGTCGCTGCTGCATCGAACCACGCCGCGTCGATCACCGGTACGACTCTGTTGCGAATCGCGGGCGGAACGCGCTGTCCGCGAATTCCCTGCGCGAGCACGGAGAATGCGAGCGTGCGCTGCGCCGGGTCGCCCGTTTGTGCCAGACGAACCCACTGGTCGAGCTCCGCTCCGCGACGTCTGTCGCCGACGTACCGACGCCATGCCGCCTCGACCGGCGCTGGTGTTGCCGGACCGGGCACGGTGCGGACGAACAGCTCAGTCGATGTGGCGCGCGCCGACGAATCGGACATCTGTGCGACGGAGTTGAGGAGCCGTCCGCGAATTTCGGCGTCGAGGGTGGAGTCGAGCGCGCCGGTTCTGACCAGGGGGAGCAGCTGCTCGCCGACTGAGGTCTCACCGGCGAGCAACTGCGCGACGGCGGAATGCAGCACCGGACTCCGCTTGTCGAGCGACGGAAGCATGGCGATCGCCGCGGTCTCGAGATGCGATGTGCCGACGAGCGCGTCGATCACCTCGGTGCGCGATTGATCATTCGGTGCTGCCAGGGCGATGACAATCGACTTCGCTCCCTGCGGCAACACACGGTTGCGCGCGAGCTCAGTCGCGAGCGTTTCAAGGTCGGCGCCGTTCGCCGCGAGGAGCGCGTCGCGCAGCACGGGACGGATCGTGGCGCTCTCCTCCCACGGTGTGGGCGCGAAGTACGGGCCGAGGAACGAGGGGCGCGTCGTCCACCACTCGCCCTTCCACGCCGCTTCGCGGTTGTACAGACGCGCGAGCGCCGCGAGCACATCACGCCGAGCCGACGCGTCATTCGTCGTGCGAAAGCGCGCGATCAATCCGCTGACGGACGCTCCATTGTGCATCTGCTCGAGTACACGCAATGCGCCGCGGCGCACGTCGGGTGTCGCGGTATCCAGGACGGCGAGCGCCGCCGCACCGGCATCGAGAGCGACGAGGGCCTTCACCGCGACGTGCGCGATTGCCGCATCCGCGCTTCCCGTCAGCGGAACGATTGACGCTGCCGCATCATGAGCGCCGAGTCGGACGAGCCCTTCGATTGCCTGAAGCTGTACGCGTGGATCGCGGTCGGACAGCGCACGCACGAACACGCTCGTACTCACCCCGGCAAGCTGCCGAGTGTCGTCGGCGAGTGCATGCAGCGCCAGGGCGCGCATCGCTGGATCGTCGGCAACGCGCAACAGCACGTCGTGCGAGGAAACCCCGGCAATCTGCTTCAGCGTGAACATGGCGGCGACGCGCGCATAGTCGGGGCGCCTCGCGTCGAGCGTGAGCTCGGAAAGCCGGCCGACGATGGACCGTCGGGTCCACCAGGCGCGAAGTCTGCCCGGCCGCGCGCGACGCAGCAGCTCGCGCTGCGCTTGAAGCCTGCGTTCCGCGTACGGGCCAACGAGCGCGTCCATCAGCTCACTGTTGCCGAGTGCAGACAACAGCGGCGCGGCTGCGCCCGATGTGGCGGGATAGCTCACGCGCACCACGCCGCCCACCGTATCGCCGACGTAGGTGAACGTGCCGCCAATGAGCGTTGCAACGTACATGTTCGAGTTCGCATCCATGACCATGTCCGATGGACGCGGTATCGAAAGAAACTGGTCCTGCTGCACGTCGAAGCTCGCGCCCTTGGACGTCGTCGCGTTGCGAAAGACCTTGTTCATGGTCCAGTCGCCGGTATACAGAACGTTGTCGTAGCCGGCGGGAAATCCGGGATCCTGCACCCACACCGCGCCCGTTCCTGCGCCGGCGCCGTAGTCGTGCAGCGACGGCATGTGTTCGCCAGCGAAGTTCTTGTAGTACATGGGATAGCCCATGTGCGCCAACGCCGGGATGTAGTGCAGCCGCGTGTCCCAGCCGTCGCCGTCATTGGTGTTGTCGCGCGTGAACACGTGCAGAAAGGGATCGAGCGCCACATCGTAGATATTGCGGGTGCCCACGGCGTAGATCTCGAGGCCCGTGCCATCCGGTCGCACGCGCACCACACTGCCGCCGCGGTTGCCGATCGTCGCGCCGTCCTTGCCGACGGCCTTTTGATAGCCGTAGTCCCCGACCGCGACGTAGATCCAGCCATCGATCCCCATCGTGATCTGGTTGGTCGTGTGGTCGGCGCCGCGAAAGTCGAGGTCGAACCCCAGTCCCTTCACGAGGTCATCGGATTCATCGGCGATCCCGTCGCCGTTGGTATCACGATACGCGGTGAGAAAAGGCGGGTGCATGACATACAGCGTCGACCCATCGAAGAACGCCCCGCGCGGGCTGTCCATCTGCGCGAACACGGTGTAGCGGTCGGCGCGTCCGTCGCGATCGTCATCCACGAGCCGGACGATGCGGCCGATGCCCTTGTGGACCGAGAGAGAAAGATTCGGGTCGACGCAGACGAAGAGTGCGCCGTCGGGCGAATTCGCCAGGCAGGTGGGATACTCCGCCACCGGCGCGCCGGCGAAGACCGTGACGGTGAAGCCGTCGGGCGCTTTCGTCTGCCGGAGCAAATCCTGTTCACGCGCGGCGTTGCGCGGCAGCGGACCGCTCGAGGGAATTGGCGTGGGCGCCGGAGCGGGATTCTGCGCGGGGTTCTGCGCGCGGAGAGAGGACGCCGACGCGAGAACGAGGGCGCACGTGATTGCCAGACGCTGAGAAGACACGGTCATGGTGTGATGGGGGTCGATTAAGCAGTACGCTCGCGGCCGACGCGATGTTGGCACGTGCGATCAGCGCGGAGTGCGCTGGTAGACTCGCACGTAATCCACCTCAAAGCGCGCCGGAAAGCGCGTCGCCGAAGGATCGCCGCCCTGCGTGCCGCCGACGGCGAGATTCAAGATGATGTGATGCGGCTGCCGCAGCGGATTGACGTTCGAACCGCTTCGATTGAAGGTTTCGCGGAGATCGGTGGTGTTGAGAAGCCTTCCATCGACGGACAGTCGAATTGCGTCCTCGTCCCACTCCATGCGCCACGAGTGAAAGTGCCGAGACCATTCCGGGCCTCCGAGCTCGGCAAGCGGTGTGCGCGTGTCGTCCCACACCGCGCGCCCTGCCGAGTCCGCCCACGCAACGTTGGCCAGGAGCATGCCGGCGTAGTACTCCATGATGTCGATCTCGCCACCGGCGGGCCAGCGTCCGCCGTCGCCCACGGTCCAGAACGCCGGCCACATTCCCGGCCGCACGTCGATGCGCGCCCGCATCTCGAAGCGGCCGTAGCGCCAGCTGTGCAGCCCCCGTGTCGTCAAACTCGACGATGTGTACTCGATGTTCGGCCGCTTCCGCCTCCAGTCAGTGCTGTCCGGCACGAACAGCGGATTCGGCTTCTGCTCCCGGCGCGCTTCGATGATCAGCATCCCATTCTGCACGCGCGCATTGTCGGCTTGATACCACTGCAGCTCCTGATTGCGTGCGAAGCCGCGCTCGTAGGTCCACTTTCTCGGATCGGGCCAACCGTCGCGATCGAATTCGTCGGACCACACGAGTCGATATCCGGGAACGGCGGTTCGCTGCGACTCCGCAGGTGCGGCCAGTGCGACGGAGAATGCAAAAACGATCATCCGGGAATACCGGGATCGACCCGGAAACTGCAACGGCTCACGAGAGATGGCAGGGACGAATCGC
Organism: Gemmatimonadaceae bacterium; assembly: GCA_031360095.1. Lineage (GTDB taxonomy): Bacteria > Gemmatimonadota > Gemmatimonadetes > Gemmatimonadales > Gemmatimonadaceae > AG11. The sequence goes on along the minus strand of JANMAY010000055.1, from coordinate 17,508 downwards.
AACTGAATTTGGGGAAGAGTCGGAAAGGGCTGGAACGGGCGGACTGTTCCTACGACGCGCCACCCGTACTTGCGCTTCGACCAAACCGAAAGCAAGTCCAAGGTGCGCGTGAGGCCTGCTGTTGCCGTCCTCTGCGGTCCCTGCGCCTCTGCGGTAGAAAAACCGCTGTTCCGCCCTCATCCTCTATGACCATGACTGCACGCGCAGCACTTCGTATCGCTCTTTTCGCGCTGAGTGCGTTCCCGGCGGCCATCTCCGCACAGGAGTTCCACCTCGAGAATCTGCGAACCGAGTACCATCAGAATCCCATCGGCACCGATGTCCGCTCGCCGAGATTGAGCTGGCGTCTCCACGCTACTCGTCGCAGCACGATGCAGAGCGCGTATCAGATTCGGGTCGCGCCTGATTCCACGGCGTTCGGACGAACCCTGATCTGGGATTCCGGGCGGGTGGCGAGCGACGAATCCATCTTCCGTTTGTACGGCGGGCCGGCGCTGCAATCGGGGAAGCGCTATTACTGGCAAGTGCGGGCTTGGGACGATGCCGGACGCGCTTCGCCGTGGAGCATGCCGGCGTACTTCGAAATGGGATTGCTGAACACGTCCGACTGGCAGGCGCGCTGGGTCACCCCCGATCTCCCCGAAGACACGACGCGCTCGAACCCGAGCCCCATGCTCCGTCGCGAATTCGCGCTCAGCGGACGCATCGCGTCGGCGCGCCTCTACGTGACGAGCCTGGGACTCAATGCGATGGAGCTCAATGGACGCCGCGTCGGCGATCATCTCTTCTCGCCAGGATGGACGAGCTACGACAAGCGCATTCAGTATGAGACCTACGACGTCACGTCGCTCCTCCAATCCGGAGCCAACACACTCGGCGCGACACTCGGCGACGGATGGTATCGCGGCCACATGGGATTCAGCGGCAAGCGGAACAACTACGGTACGCGTGTGGCGTTGCTCGCGCAGCTCGTTGTCCAGTATGCCGACGGCCGCTCGCAAATCATCAGTACGGATACCAGCTGGAAGGCCGCAACCGGTCCGATCATCGTCTCCGACATCTACGATGGCGAGACGTACGACGCCCGACTCGAGCGCGAGGGATGGAGTCGCCCGCAGTATGACGATCGCAGCTGGCGCGGCGTGCGCACGCTCGACGGGATCACCGCTACGCTGATCGCGCCGCAGGGTCCACCCGTTCGTCGCATGCAGGAGCTCAAGCCGGTCAAGCTTCTCCAGACGCCCTCGGGGCAAACCGTGTTCGACCTCGGGCAGAACATGGTGGGATGGGTACGGCTGCGCGTGAGCGGCCCCGCGGGCACGAGCGTTCGTCTCCGTCACGCGGAGGTGCTCGACAAGGCGGGCAACTTCTACACGGAGAACCTGCGCGGCGCACAGGAGACAGTGCAGTACACCCTCAAGGGCGGTGGCGTCGAGACGTACGAGCCGCACTTCACCTTCCAGGGATTCCGCTACGTCGCCGTCGAGGGCTATCCCGGCACGCCCACGCTCGATGCGATCACGGGGATCGTGATCCATTCGGACATGGCGACGACCGGACGGTTCGAGAGCTCGAATTCGCTTGTCAATCAGCTCCAGAACAACATCGTGTGGGGTGAGCGCGGCAACTTTCTCGACATTCCCACAGACTGTCCGCAGCGAGACGAACGGCTCGGGTGGACCGGAGATGCGCAGGTGTTCGCGCGTACTGCGGCGTTCAACATGGACGTCAGCGGGTTCTTCGCGAAGTGGCTCGGTGACTTGGCCGCGGACCAAAAACCGGACGGGGGCGTGCCGTGGGTGATCCCCGATGTCCTGTCGCGCACCGCGCCGGCCGCGGGCACGAGCGCGGGTTGGGCCGACGCCAGCGTGATCGTGCCGTGGACGATGTATCAGGTGTACGGCGACACGCGTGTACTGGAGCGGCAGTATCCGAGCATGCGCGCGTGGGTCGAATACATGAATACGAAAGCTGGTGCAAGTCATCTCTGGACGAACGGCCAGCATTTCGGCGACTGGCTCGCGTTCTCTACCACTCGTGCTGACTACCCGGGCGCGACCACGGACAAAGATCTCATCGCCACCGCGTACTTCGCGCATTCGACGGATATTCTGGCCCGCAGTGCCGTCGCGCTGGGCAAGACCGACGACGCTCGCACGTATCGCACGCTCTTCGACGAGATCCGGACGGCGTTCCAGCGCGAGTACATCAGCTCGAGCGGCCGCATGACGTCGAACACGCAGACGGCATACGTGCTCGCATTGGATTTCGGACTGGTGTCCGATGCGATGCGCATGGAAGCCGCGCGCCGCCTCGCCGCGGACGTCACCTCGATGCGCCACCTCACCACTGGCTTTCTCGGCACACCGGCGCTGACCCGCACGCTGAGCGAGACGGGGCATCTGGACGAAGCGTATCGCCTGCTGCTCAACGAGCGGTATCCCTCATGGCTGTATCCGGTGAAGCAGGGTGCGACGACGATCTGGGAGCGCTGGGACGGCCAGAAGCCCGACGGCAGCTTTCAGGACAAGGGGATGAATTCGTTCAACCACTACGCATACGGCGCGGTCGGCGATTGGCTGTATCGCGTTGTCGCCGGCCTCGACATGGATCCCGCGCAGCCGGGCTACCGGCATCTCGTGATCCGGCCGCAGCCGGGCGGTGCATTCACCTTCGCGCGTGCATCGCTCGTCACCCCCTACGGCGAAGCGGCATCCGGATGGACGCTCGCTGGCGACACCATGCAGGTGACCGTGCGCGTGCCGGCGAATGCGCGGGCGTCGATTCATTTGCCGGGTGCGCGGCTCGAGCAGGTGCGGGAGCGCGGAGCCGCAGTCACCGGCGCGAAGCAATCGGACGACGTCGTTGATCTCGAGGTCGGATCGGGGGATTACACGTTCACGTACCTCGCGTCAGCGCTCGCGGCGAAAGTGCGCGGTCGGTAGAACCATGCCCTCGGACTTCAGCTCGGCGTGTGAGTGAGTGATTATTGCATCGCGCGTACGACTTCCACGGCGTACACCTGCGCCTCCCCCTCGAAGTTGCCGCGAAACACTACCCACTTCCCATCCGGTGTGAAGTGCACGTTCGGCTCGAGCCGATAGTTGTGACGCCGCATGTCGACCAACCGCTCGGACAGGAGGCGCTCACCCTCCGGACGGAACAGGTAGAGCCAGCGCCCATTCTTTGCCCGCGCGACCTGCGTCGAATCTCCGCCGTCGCCGGCGAACAGCCGCTGGTCCGCCGTCACGTTGAAGTGAATCGACCATTCGTCTGGTGACATCTGATAGCGCACGGTGCGACCAGTCGTGACGTCGGCACCCTGAAGAAAAAACGTCACTCCGCGTGGCAGCTGCAGGTCGTACCAGATCGTGCGGCCGTCGGGGCTCCAGAACTCATGACCCGCGATCTCGCGCTCCATCGTGCGATGATGGATCTGCCGCACGGTGGAATCGCGGACATCGATGGTCCAGATGCGATCGAGCAGATGCCACGGTCCTTCGTGGCAAAACATGAGCAGCGCAGGATCGGTCGGAGAGAACTGCACGTGGCCAAGCCAGGTCTTCTCCTGGTGGACGGTGCGGACCACGCCCGTTCGCAGATCGACGGTGAACAGCGCATGCGGCACGTGCGCGTCGAAGATGCGGTTGAAGAACTCGGACTTTGCCGGGTACTTCGCGAGGATGTCCCGCGCTTCCTGTCCCGCGCTCACGCCGGCGAGCAAGGTTTCGTCCGCATTCAACGTGGAGATGCTGCCGTGCAGCTCGGGCGGCAGCACGTGAACGAGACGCGTCGCGCGCGTGTCGACGTGGGTCGCGAACACGCTGTCGCGCCGCTGATACACCACCTCGCGATGGCGAGGCGCGATGATCTCGCCCGAGACGCCGCCGGTGCGCTCGGTGAGCTGCCGGATGGCGAATGTGCGAAGATCGACCGCGAAGAGCTGGCGTCCGATAGCCGTGGTGCCGGAGAACACCATCGTCGATCCGGAGTCGTCTGCCGACGGCAGGAACGGATTGTTGTGGAAGTAGAAGCTCGTGTTGGCTCCCTCGCGCCGCGAGAGTCGCATCACACGATGGCCCGTTGCCTGATCGATCCACTCCAGCGGCATCGGGCCAGCGCCGGTTTCGAGTACCGGTGGACTCGCTGCGACCGTCGCGGGCCAGGCGACCGGGCTCGGAGGAAGCGCGAACCGATCGACGTCATCGGGATGCGCTGGATCGAACCGCGGCAAGTTCGGCAGCAGGTGACGCGCGAGCCTCGCATCCGCCGTCTTGATTCCCTCGACGACCATCCGTGCCAGCTCGTATGCCCCGTAGTTGCTGAAATGCGTATCGTCCTTGAGCTCCGCGGTCTGATTGGGATACGTACCCGCGGGATAGTGCACGAACGCCTTCATGGACGTGATGGGTCCGAGCGCTTCGTAAAACTGCTTGCTCATGGCGTTGAGATCGATGAGCGGCACGCGCTCTTCAGCAGCAGTCTGCCGCACGGCCTCCGGATAGTCGCCGAGCGTGTTGATGATCACACCGGTGGAGTCGAATCGCCGTCGATGCATCGACGTAACCAGCACGGGGTTCGCCCCGCGCGAGCGCGCCTCCGAAATGAACTGCTTGAGGTGCTGCTTGTACGTCGTGAATGGGTCCAGGTAGGACGACCCGGGCTTCTGATCGTTGTGCGCGAACTCGATGAAGAGGTAGTCGCCCTTCTTCATCGTGCTCAGCACTTTGGCCAACCGACGCTCTCCAATGAATGCCTTCAGCGTCTCGCCCGACTCGGCGTGATTGGCCACGACAATGGCTCCAGGGCGAAAGAATCGCGGTATCATCTGTCCCCACGCCGCCCATGGCTCAGCCGCTTGATCCACCACGGTGGAGTTGCCGGCGAGAAAGATCGTGACCGGACGGCGTGCCGGAGCGATGCATACCTCGCGCAGGGCGGGATGCTCCCCAGTGAACTCGAGGCTGAGGCGGTCGTCCCACGTGGCCGAGCCGATCTCGCGTGATTTGAGCCGCACGGAGTCACCGCCTGGAATGGCGGGCGTGCGCACGTTGACCGTGAACGTGCGGGTCGCGACCTCACCGGCGCGCGTCCCCACCGCCTCGAGCATCAATCGTCGCGACTCAGCGCGCACTGTCGTATTCGACGCGCGCTCGGCAGCGCCAAAAGTGACTGTGACGTCGTAGTCGCCTTCCGGCAGGGCGACGTCCAACACGAATGGCCGGTCGCTCTCACACTCGGTTGCCGAAGCGCCGGCGAGCGGAGCACGGAATCCGTAACCGCGTTCGGCGTTGTAGAGGAGGCTGGGACCGATGGCGAGAGTGCCCGCCGGCGGGCTCGCGGAGCACTGGACGTGGACGCTGGTTGCTTGCTGCGCCGCCAGTGAAGCCGGCCACATTGCCGAGATGGCGAGGGCAATTGTAGCAATGGTACGTGGGTGCACATTTGTGCACGATATCGTCGCGTGATGATGGCGCATAGCACCCAGACTACTCGCTCCACTCCACGCGCGCGAGAGTCAGCGGGGTAGTCAATAGAGCGCACCGGGCACACATTCGAGCTGTGCGTGCTCATTTGTCCTCCGTCGCCGCCCATGACGCTCACTGACACTTTCTCCACACGCCGGCTGTGGCGGGTCGCCGGCGCGACGCTGCTCGCGCTCGCGTGCGCACTTCCACTCGCCTCATCGGCGCTGGCGCAGGTCGCCGGTGATCCGATCGACGTGGGTCAAGACTTCCTCGCGCCCGAGCAGACGTTTTTCATGGCCAACCGTGTCGCGCAGTTCGACGCGAACACCGGCCGAGGCACGCTGCAGTGGGACCGGTACGTCAGGCAGCCGGGGCTGAATTTCAACAAAGTCGACCGCGGGTTCACGCGTGGGAACGCCACGGAATTTCCCGGCTCGGAGTACGACCGCGATCCCGTGCTCCCGTTCCGCATCGACTTCGTGAGCGCCCGATCGCTGCGCATCCGGATGTCGACGCGCAACATGCCATTCGATGCGGACAGCGCTTCCATCATGCTCGCTGGACCGGTGCCAACCAGCAGCGCCTGGCGCGCCGAAACACGCGACAGCACGATCACCTGGACGAGCGACTACGGCCGAGTGCGCCTCGTGAAGAATCCGTGGTCGCTCGAGCTCTACGACTCGTCCGGTCGCCTGCTCACGCGCACACAGCGGCTCGGTCAGCCGAACTCGTTCACACCATACGTCCCGTTCTCGTTCGTGCGGCGCGCGCGGGACCTGGGACGCAGCACCGCCGCGGTATTCGAGCTGGCGCCAGACGAGAAGATATTCGGCATGGGAGAATCCTTCACGCGGCTCGACAAGCGCGGTCAGCGCATCGTGGCGTATCTGCGTGACGCGATGGGTGCACAGAGCAAGCTGCAGTACAAAGCCGTTCCATTTTTCCTGAGCAGCCGCGGCTACGGGATGTTCGTGCACACGAGCGCTCCCGTGACCTTTGACGTCGGTGCCGAGTTCGACTCCCACCACGCGATCTACTCCGGCGATGAGCAGCTCGATCTCTTCGTCTTCCTCGGCGAACCGAAGGATGTCGTTTCCGAGTACACCGCGATTACCGGGCGCAGTCCCGTGCCGCCGCTATGGTCGTTCGGCCTGTGGATGAGTCGCATCACCTACAAGACGGAGGCGGAGGCGCGTGAGGTCGCGCGACTCATGCGCCAGCATCGCATTCCCGCCGATGTCCTTCATCTCGACACGGGCTGGTTCGAAACTGACTGGCGAGGCGACTTTCAGTTTTCTGCCAGTCGTTTTCCCAATCCGCGCGGCATGCTCAGCGATCTCCGCGCGCTGGGCTTTCGCGTGAGCCTGTGGCAGTACACGTACTTCACGCCGAAGAACACGATTTGGCGCGAGGTGGTGGACAATGGGTACCACGTGCGCAACGAGGGCGGTCGTCTGCCGGCCGAGGATGCTGTGCTCGACTTCAGCAATCCCGCGGCGGTACGCTGGTATCGCGGCAAGCTTGCCGAGCTGCTGAGGATGGGCGTCTCCGCCATCAAGGCGGACTTTGGTGAGAATGCGCCGGCAACGGGCATCTACCATTCAGGGCGCTCGGGATGGTACGAGCACAATCTGTATCCCGTGCGATACAATCAGGCCGTGTACGACGTGACGCGCGAGGCGAACGGCGCGCGCGAGGGGATCATCTGGGCGCGCAGCGCCTGGGCCGGCAGCCAGCGGTATCCGCTGCACTGGGGCGGTGACGCCGAAAACACCAACAGTGCCATGGCGGCGACGCTCCGGTCCGGTCTCTCCATGGGACTGTCGGGCTTCAGCTTCTGGAGTCATGACATCGGCGGATTCGTCAATCGTGCGCCGCGCGACTTGTATCGGCGATGGACGCCGTTCGGTGCGCTGACGTCGCACACGCGCACGCATGGTGCGCCGCCGCGCGAGCCGTGGGAATACGACGAGGCGTTCATGGCGGACTTCCGGCGGGCGATCGAGCTCAAGTACACGCTGATGCCGTACATCCTTGCTCAGGCGAAGCGAAGCGCGGCGCTCGGACATCCCATGCTCCGGGCGCTCTTTTTCGACTTCCCGCACGATCCAACCTCGTGGACGATCGAAGACGAGTACTTGTTCGGAACCGATCTGCTCGTGGCGCCGCTGTTCGCCGACAGCATCTCGCGGCGCCGCGTGTACGCTCCGCCCGGCACCTGGATTGATTACCAGTCGGGCCGCACCTACGAAGGCGCTCGGTGGCACGAGATCGAGGCAGGGCAGATCCCGATCGTCCTCCTCGTGCGGAACCATGCGGCGATCGCCCACGCTGGGCTCGCGCAAAGTACGGGTTCGATCAATTGGAATCAGCTCGAGCTTCGTGTATTCTCCACGGATAGTACGACGTCCTCTGGCGAGGTGACATCCGGTGACACCGGGGACGTTCGGACAGTGCGCGTCGCGAATGGTCGCGTCGTGGGTGACCCTTTCAATGGTACAGTGCGTTGGCGTGTAACCCGACAACCCCTCGCGCCATGACGGCGCGTTCTCGCTCGCTCGGCGCAGTCGCGCTGACTTTGATCATGTTGCCGGCGTTCGCGACGGGCGCGCAGTCGCCGCGGCGCACGAGCGACTCGACGGGCATCCGCGACAGCACGCGCTCGCAGACGCTCGATGCGATCGTCGTCACCGCGGGCCGCGTCGATGCGCCGCTCACCACGTCCTCCGCTGCGGTGACGCGTCTATCTGGCGAAGCGCTTCGGCGGCTGCCGGCAACTACAGTCGCCGACGCAATGCAGTACGTGCCCGGTGTCATCGTGCTCCAGGGCGACGGACTCGGCCTCGCACCGCGTCTGATTGTTCGCGGATTTTATGGCGGAGGCGAGACCGACTACGCCACGGTGCTCATCGACGGCGTTCCGTCAACCGAGCTCGCCACGGGACAGGTGAACTGGGATCTCGTTCCGCTTCAGGCGATCGAGTCCATCGAAGTCGTGCGTGGCGGCGCGTCTCCGCTGTATGGCGATGCCGCGGTCGGGGGCGTGATCAACCTGATTACGCGCCGTGACGGCACGTTGGCGCGTTGGCGCATTGCCGGCGGCGAATTTGGCCAGGCGCAGGGCAACGTCGCGCTCGGCGGTCCCATTGGCGGACATCAGGCGCGCTTATTCGGCGATCTGCGCCGCTCGTCGGGCTTTCGCGCGCACGAGCGCCGCGAAGGGGCGAGCGTTGGAGGCTCGATCGCGCTCACGAACAGCGTAGCGCATTCCCTGACGTTGTCGACGTTGAACCATTGGCGCTCGTTCGACGAACCAGGTCCGCTCGCTGACTCGAGCGTGAGACGGTCGACACGCGCGGCGACTCCGTTCTTCCGGTTCGACAACACCCATCAGCGCGTCCACCGTCTCGCGCTGGACGGCGCGACCACCGTGAGCGCGCATGCCAGAGTGTCGGGCTACCTCACAGGCGAACAGTCGCGAACGAGCGCGGTGCGCACGCTGCCTCTCTCGCCCGCGTTCGCTGACACGAAGGACCGGCAGTTGCAATCCGATCGCATCGTTGGCTCACTGCAGACAGAGCTCTCGGGAACGACCGGGGCACTGCACAACAGCATTGTCGTCGGCACGGATGCCGGTGCGGGCCGCCTCACGTCCGAGTACTTCAAGGTGGTGACTGGGCCGGCGGGCGCGTACGCGTCGTCGCCCGGCACCACGGGCGCGCTCGACTCCAAGGGCGAAGGACACCGCTCGATGGCAGCGGCCTTCGCGCACTGGGAAGGATCGTTCTCCGACGCGCTTCGCCTCTCGCTGGGTGGGCGAATGGACTGGATCACCGATCGGTACGAGCCGCAGACCCCCAGCACGGGGACTTCAACCAATGTCTTTCGATCGGCCTTCAGCCCCAAGGCGGGAATCAACCTTCGCTATTTCGAATCCGAGCGTCAGACGGGTCGCGCCTACGTGACGGTCGGCCAGTCGTTCAAGGCGCCAACGATGGATCAGCTGTTCGACCAGCGCCGTACGCCCGTGCCCTTTCCTCCCTTTGCCATCTCGACGTCCAACCCCGCGCTCGAGGCGCAGTACGGCAAGAACGTGGAGATTGGGGCGTACCATCGCGTCCAAGTTGTGCCCAGCGAGCTCGATGCGCGCGTGAGTGTCTCGGCCTATCAGACCGACATGCGCAACGAGCTGGATTTCGATCTCAAGAAGTTCCGCTACGTGAATCTTGGGTCGAGCCGGCACCGCGGTGTGGAAACGGGACTCACGCTCGACGGACCGAAGTCCCTCAGCGCGTTCGCCAACCTCACGCTCCAACGTGTGACGTCTCGCGATCTTGCCGACAGTGGGCGGCAGCTGAAGGCGATTCCGCGTCGCGTGATCGCCAGTGGCATCACTCGCTCGTCGCTCACGGGTCTCTCGGCATCGCTCAGCGTGACCAGCATTGGGGACTCGTTCCTGAACGACCAGAATACGCTCACGTTGGCTGGCCATACGCAGCTCGACGCGCGGGTCTCGCACGCGGTTGGCCGCACGAGGCTCACGCTCGACGTCCGCAACCTGTTCGGAACACAGTACAACTCGACGGGTTTCCCCGATCCCGCTGGCAGCCCGCTCATCTACTACTACCCGGCGGCGGGCCGCGTCCTGAGCGTGGGACTGGAGTCGAACCGCTGACGGCGCGGCCGGCGACATGGCCGGTCGTGCTTGTGGCCGGGACACGGGGCGCGTAACGTTGAGCTGAACAAACGACAGTTGCTGCACATTTGTGCACTACGTCGTGGCGCCAGCCCTCCATCCCTCGGGGCATGACATTCAGTCGTCCGACCATCGAGACCACCGCAGACGCGCGGACGCTTCACGCGCACGAGGACGATCTCGCTGCGCTGTCGGATCGGCTCGCGCGACGGGGCGTGCAGATGGACGAGTGCATCGTCGCCGTTCGAAAGTTCGAGGTGGCGCTGCCCTCGTGGGCCTTCACCACCGGCGGTACCAGGTTCGGCCGATTCGCCGGTCCCGGTGAGCCACGCACGATCGCCGAAAAGCTCGAAGATGCGGCGGTCGTCCATCAGCTCACCGGCGCGACACCGCGCGTATCGCTGCACATCCCGTGGGACGAGCCCGAAGACGCCGCCGCGCTGCGCGAGCAGGCGGCCCTGCTCGGGTTGGCGTTCGATGCCGTGAACTCGAACACGTTCCAGGATCAGCCGGGCCAGCCGTTGAGCTACAAGCTCGGATCGTTCAGCCATCCCGATCCCGCCGTGCGTCGCCAAGCCGTGGAACACCATCAGCATGTGATCGAAATCGGTCAGGCGCTGGGGTCGGACGCCATTTCCATCTGGCTGGCGGACGGCTCGAATTATCCCGGCCAGATGTCGCTGCGCGGAAGCTTCGACCGCGTGCTCAACTGTCTCCGCGACGTGTATGCATCGCTGCCGAGCACATGGCGACTGTTCACTGAACACAAACCGTACGAGCCGGCCTTCTACGCCACCGTGGTGCAGGACTGGGGCTCCTCGCTCTTGCTCGCGCAGTCGCTCGGCGACCGCGCCCAGTGTCTCGTGGACCTCGGCCATCATCTGCCAAACACGAACATCGAGCTCGTCGTGGCGCGGCTGTTGGGCGCAGGAAAGCTCGGCGGCTTTCACTTCAACGACTCGAAGTACGGCGACGACGATCTCACGGCTGGATCCATCAAGCCATACGGATTGTTTCTCGTATTCCACGAGCTCGTGCTCGCCGAGCGCGAGAAGCTCGCGGGATTTCGGCCGGCGTACATGATCGACCAGAGCCACAACATCAAGGATCCAATCGAAGCGTTGCTGCAGACGGTCGATCAGCTGCAGCTCGCGTACGCGAAGGCGCTGCTCGTCGATCGCCGAGCGCTCGCGGAGTATCAGGATGCGGGTGACGTGCTGATGGCGGAGCGCACGCTCAAGGACGCGTTCGAGGCCGACGCGCGACCGCTTGTCGCCGAAGCGCGACGCCGCGCCGGCGGAGCACTCGATCCGATCGCCGCCTTTCGCGCATCGGGATACCGCGCCCGCAAGGCAAGTGAGCGCACGGAATGAGCTATCTGGCCATCGATCTCGGCGCATCGAGCGGGCGCGCGATCGTTGGCACATGGGATGGCGACTGCATGCGCACACAGGAAGTCCATCGCTTTCGGACGCCAATCCTCGAGGAGAAGGGGCATCTGTACTGGGACATCGCGACGATGTGGACGGAGATCCGGCGCGGCGTCAGCGAGGCGCTGAGTACCGTGCCCTCGCTGCGTTCGATCTCGGTTGATTCGTGGGCCGTCGATTATGTGCCGCTCGACGAACAGCGCGTCGCGGTGCGCCGCCCGTATGCCTATCGCGATTCGCGGACACAGGGGCGACTCGCCACGGCCACTCGTCTCGCCGGTGGCGCCAAGGCGCTCTATGGGCAAACGGGCATTCAGTTTCTCGAGCTGAACACGATCTCGCAGATCGTGGCCGATGTCGAAGACGAGCCGGCGCTGCTCGCGCGAACGGCGACCCGGCTGACCATCGCCGAATACTTCCTGTTTTTGCTCAGCGGAAAGGCGGTGGCGGAGCGCACCATGGCGAGCACGACGCAGCTCATGAACGTGCGCACGGGCGAGTGGTCCGAGCCACTGATATGCGCCATCGGTGACGATCCGTCGCGCTGGCCGCGCATCGTACCGGCCGGCACGACCCTTGGCGCGGCGGTGCCTGGCGCGCTTCCGGATGGATATGCGAGCGCGCCGCTCGTGATCGCGACATGTGCGCACGACACGGCGGCCGCCGTTGCCGCGGTGCCCGCTTCTGGGGAAAGCGGATGGGCGTTCGTGAGCTCCGGAACGTGGTCGCTGGTGGGTGCGGAGCTCGATGCGCCGATCACAAGCGACCATGCTCGTGAGGCAGGTTTTACGAACGAGTCCGGTCTGGACGGCACGATTCGCTTCCTCAAGAATCGCACGGGAATGTGGGTGCTCGAAGAGTGCTGTCGAGAGTGGGCGGAGAAGGGCGAACGTCCCTCGTACGACGTGCTGTTCGCCGAGGCGACCGATGCCCCGACGTCCAACGGGACGCTCGATCTCGACGCGCCCCAGTTCGGTGAGCGCGGTGGCATGGCCGAGAAGATCCACGCCGCGTGCGTCGTGAACGGGATCACGCTCGGCGAAGGCCGCGGCGCGTTGGTGCGGCTGATCCTCGACAGCCTTGCCGAGAGTTGCGCATCGACGCTGCGCGAACTTGAAGGCCTCATCGCATCGCCGATCACAGATGTCCACATCGTGGGCGGCGGTGCGCGCAACACGCTGCTCAATCAGCTCACTGCGGATGCATGCGACCGGCGGGTGCTGGCCGGGCCGGAAGAAGCCACGGTGCTCGGCAACCTGCTCGTGCAGGCGCGCGCGCTGGGAGACTTGCCAGCGGGGGTGTCCGTTCGCGAGGCCGCGCGCCGGAGCACACGAGTCACCGAATTCATTCCTCGATCAGCCAATTCCCGAATACAATGACCAGCATACACACCTCCGCTCCGCGCACGACGTCAACGGCTCACGACTATCTCCGGAACCGCTGGGATGACGCGATGGCCGCAGGCCTCGATCCCGTCGAGCGGTTGATCTATCGCTCGAATCTGTTGGGAGCCGATGCGCGCATCACCAACACGGGCGGCGGCAACACGTCCGCGAAGATCACGGTGAGCGATCCGCTGACCGACGCGCCAACCCGCGTGCTCTGGGTGAAAGGCTCCGGCGGCGACCTCCGCACGGCGACGCGCGCCAACTTCGCGTCGCTCTATCTGGATCAAGTGCTCGGCCTTCGCGCGCTGTACGAGCGCAAAGAAAATCGGGGCCCCAAGACACCGGCGGAAGATGCGATGGTCGGGATGTACACGCACACGATCTTCGACCGCAATCCCACCACATCGAGCATCGACACTCCGTTGCACGCGTTCATTCCGCACGCACATGTCGATCACATGCACCCCGTGGCCGTGATCGCGCTGGCAACTGCGGCGGACGGAGCCGCGCTCACGCGCGAGGTGTACGGCGACGACGTCATCTGGACGGATTGGCTGCGGCCCGGTTTCGAGCTCGGTCTCGAGCTCGAACGCATCTGCCGCGAGCATCCCACCGCTAAGGGCGCCATCCTCGGCGGCCATGGCTTGATCAACTGGGCGAACGACGACAAGGAGTGCTACGACCTCACGTTGGAGCTGATCGGACGTGCGCAGGAGTTTCTCGACGCGCGCGCTCCTGCCGCCGATTTCGGAGGCGCGCGTTCTGCGCCGCTGCCGGAAGGGGAGCGTGCGCGCCTTCTCGTCGACCTCCTGCCGTGGCTTCGCGGGAAGGTGAGCGCTGAGCAGCGCCAGATCGCGACTGTCGAGATGCGAAACGAGGTCGTGGAGTTCGTGAGCTCGCACGATGCCCCGCGGCTCGCCGAGCTGGGCACGAGCTGTCCCGATCACTTTTTGCGGACGAAGATCAAGCCGCTGTACGTCGACTGGAATCCGCAGCGCAGTGACGCTGCCGCACTGAAGGTCACCCTCGAGGCGGCACTCTCGCTGTACCGCGCGGACTACGCGGACTATTACACCGCGTGCAAGCGCTCCGACTCGCCGGCAATTCGCGTCTCGTCACCGAGCGTGATCCTCATTCCCGGCGTCGGCATGATTGCGTGGGGCAAGTCCAAGTCGGAGAGCCGGGTCACCGCGGAGTTCTACACCGCGGCCATCGGCGTCATGCGCGGCGCGGAACGTGTGAGCCGCTACACATCGCTCGACCGGCAGGAGGCGTTCGACATCGAGTACTGGCTGCTCGAGGAAGCAAAGCTCAAGCGCATGCCGCCCGAAAAGCCGCTCGACCGACAGGTCGTGGTCGTCATGGGCGCTGGAAGCGGGATTGGTCGCGCGCTCATCACGCGTCTCGTGACACAAGGTGCGAGCGTCGCGGCGATCGACCGCGACGCCACGACTGCCAGCGCCGCCGCCGATGAGCTTCAGAAGAAAGTCGGGATGGGGATCGGCGTCGCTGGCACCGGCATCTCCGCAGCGGGTCAAGTGATCGGACTCGGCGCGGACATGACCGACCGCGCTGCCGTGCAGCGCGCACTTGCGGATGTGGTGCTCGCGTACGGCGGCGTCGATCACGTCGTGGTGACGGCGGGCTACTATCCCAACCCCGACGTGAACGGTGTCGTTGCCGACAGCGAGTGGGCACGAACGTTCGCAATCAACGTGACTGGTCCGTTCCTCGTTGCGGACGAAGCGCACCGCCTCTGGAAGGCGCAGGGACTCGACGGAAGTCTCGTAATCACTACGAGTGTGAATGGGGTCGTGCCAAAGGCCGGCTCCTTCGCCTACGACACAAGTAAAGCGGCGGCGAACCATCTGGTGCGCGAGCTTGCGGTGGCGTATGCGCCGCTCGTCCGCGTGAACGGGGTGGCGCCGGCGACGGTGATAGAAGGGTCATCGATGTTTCCGCGCGAGCGGGTCATAGCGTCGCTGGCGAAATACAAGCTGCCGCACGACACGGCTGAGTCCACGGAAGTGCTCCGCGATCGGCTCGCCACGTTTTACGCTGAGCGGACGCTGACCGGCAAGCCGGTGACGTTGGAGAGTCAGGTGAGCGCAATCACTGCGTTCATCACCAACGACTTTGGCCGCACCACCGGGCAGATCGTGAACGTGGATGGCGGATTGGCGGCGGCGTTTCAGCGCTAGCGGCGATCGCGATGCTCGCTCTCCGCGCGTCGGGTGTCACGAAGGCATACGCGGGAGTTCAGGCACTCGCGGGCGCCTCGCTCGAGCTGCGCGCGGGGGAAGTCCATGCGCTCATTGGTGAGAACGGTGCGGGGAAGTCCACGTTCATCAAGATCCTGACGGGTGCGGTCGTCGCGGATGCAGGCGAGGTAGAGGTCGCGGGACATCTCGTGCGCGATCACTCCCCGCGTGCGTCGCGCGCGATGGGAATTACAGCGATCTATCAGCAACCGGCACTGTTCCCCGAGCTCAGCGTCGCCGAGAACATCGCAATCGGTTGGGAGCGCGCTGGGCTTGGCGGTCGCGTCGATTGGGCCGAGCGGAAGCGCCGCGCGCTGGAGCTGCTCTCGCGGGTGGGTGCGCGGATCGATCCGGATGCGGAAGCCGGCGATCTCAGCATGCCGGAGCAGCAGCTCGTGGAGATCGCGCGCGCATTGGGCGCCGACGCTAAGGTGCTCATCCTCGACGAGCCCACCGCGTCGCTCTCCGATGACGACGCGCAGAACCTGTTCCGCGTGATTCGACAGCTCCGCGCGCACGGCGTGGCGATGATCTACATATCGCACCGCTTGGAAGAGCTGTCGGCGATTGCCGACCGCGTCACGGTGTTGCGCGATGGACGGACGCTGGGCACCTACGATATGCGGGAGGTGAATCGCGAACAGCTCATTCAGATGATGGTCGGCCGCGAGCTGTCGGCGGTGTTTCCCAAACGCACGGTGCCGATCGGCGACCCAGTGCTCGAGTTGAAACGCGTTGGATGCTCGGCCAGCGGAGTGCACGATGTCAGCTTGACTGTGCACGCCGGTGAAATTGTTGGCGTGTCCGGTTTGGTGGGGGCGGGAAGAACCGAATTGGCGCGCACGATCTTCGGCCTCACGCCGATCGACGCAGGTGAGATCCTCGTCCGCGGCAAGCGCGTTCAGATCCACTCGCCGTCCGACGCCATCGCGCACGGAATCGCGTACGTGCCCGAAGATCGGCGTCGGCACGGGGTCGTTCTGGAAATGCCGGTGTCCGAGAACATCACGCTCGCTGCGCTCGGGACCATGACGCGCTTTGGCGCGCTCGACTTCCGGCGCGAGCGCGATGTCGCAATCGAGTACACGCGCCGCCTCGGTGTGAAAACGCCGTCCATCGGCACGCTGGTGTCGGCCCTGTCGGGAGGCAATCAGCAGAAGGTGGCGCTGAGCCGCTGGCTCGTCACGCGCCCCACGATGCTCATTCTCGACGAGCCCACGCAGGGGATCGACGTTGGTGCAAAGGCAGAGGTGCACGAGCTCATGATGGAGCTGGTCGCGAGCGGTGTCGCAATCCTCATGATCTCGTCGGAGCTCCCCGAGATCCTCGGGATGAGCGATCGCATTGCCGTGATGCAGGGTGGCACGGTGAGCGAGGTGCTCGACCGCGCCGATGCCACGCAGGAACGGTTGCTCGCGCGCGCCCTCGGCCAAAGCACCAGCGAGTTCACGGCCATGGCGAATCCCTCGGTGGGCGCATGACCACGCCGCTGATCGCGCAGCTTGGCCGGCGGACGCGCGACCTTCCACCGGCCGTCGCGTTCATCCTGCTGCTGCTGGCCGTCGCGACCATCGCGCCGAGCTTCTTCAGCGGCGCGAACCTGCGCGACCTGGCGCTGAACAATGCGCCGGTGTTGATCGTTGCGATCGGGATGACAATGGTCATCCTGATCGGCGAAATCGACATCTCCGTGGGCTCGCAGTTCGCCGTGTGCAGCGTAGCGGCCGGAATGTTGGCCAAAGCAGGCGTGCCGATATCGCTGCTCCCACTGTGCGTGATCGCCCTCGGAGCGGCGATGGGGGCGCTCAACGGTCTGCTCATCGGCGTGCTCGGCCTCCCCTCGATCATCGTCACGCTTGCGATGCTCGTCGCCTGGCGAGATGGTCTGCGTTGGCAGACCGAAGGCGCGTGGGTGCAGAACCTCCCCGCCGACTTTCAATGGCTCGGCCTGTCGCCATCGTCTGCGTACTGGGTCATCGTGCTGACGTCCATCGCAGTCACCGTGGCCGCGAGCTGGATGCTGCGTCATCTCCGCATCGGCCGCGCGATCTATGCAGTGGGATCCGACGCGGAAGCGGCGCGACTCGCCGGTATCGAGCCACCGCGCGTCGTCGTCGGCGTGTTCGCGGTGATGGGCGCGCTCGTCGGGCTCGCCGCGCTGCTCAATGCTGTGCGCTTCAACGAAGTGCCGAGCAATGCGGGCACAGGTCTGGAGCTGAAAGTCATTGCGGCAGTGGTTGTCGGAGGCACGGTAATCACCGGCGG
>JANMAY010000039.1:0-5346 GCA_031360095.1 Gemmatimonadaceae bacterium | reverse complement strand
GTGCGCAGCTCGAGCAGCGACAAGGTCGAGGTGACGGCGACGAAGAGCTGGCGCCGCGGCGATCCAAAAGACGTGCGCATCGAGACCAAGAAGTCGAGTGACGGAAGCATTCTCGTGTGCGCGATGTGGACGGAGGACACGATCTGCACCGAAGACCGGTATTCCACTCACAGCGAAGGGCGCCGCGGCTGGAACGACAACGATCGCAACGATGTCGCGGTGGAGTTCGAGGTTCGCGTGCCCAAGGGGGTGAAGGTGGGCGTGTGGTCCGTGAATGGCGGCGTCAGTGTGGACGGCGTCACCAGTGAGGTGCGCGCAGGTACGGTGAACGGCTCTGTCGAGGCGGTGAGCGCAGGTGGTCCTGTCCAGGCCAGCACGGTCAACGGCAGCGTGCATGCGACGATGGGCCGCCTCGACGGCGATCAGGATCTCACGTTCAGCACAGTGAACGGCACCGTCGTCGCCGAGTTTACGGGGGACATTGACGCCGATATCGATCTGTCTACGGTGAACGGCCGCTTCCAGACCGATTGGCCCGTGACCATCAGTGGCCGCATCGATCCTCGGCGACTCCGTGCGACGTTGGGCAAGGGTGGCCGGCGAATCCGACTGAGTACGGTGAATGGGAACGTCGAACTGAGAAAAAGGTAGGACACTCTTGAATGGCTCACCACGCCATCCATGGGGTATATTCCCTCACCTTTAACGGAGTCTCTCACAATGGGCGTCTCATACACTGGGACACTCGTTCGTACCGGCGAGGAGCGGGCGACACTCGTGCGCCGCACCTACGGCCTCGTGTTCATCAGCGTCATCGTCACCGTGCTTGGCGTTGCGTTCTGCCTCTCGCAGCCGGCGTTGTTCGAAGCCACCGCTCGCCATCCCTTCATCACGTTCTTCGCGATGATGGCTCCGCTGTGGATGGCGATGCAGGCGCGCCGCTCATTCCCCAGGAACATCATCCTCACCCTCGTTTTCACATTCATCGAGGGGATCTTCATCGCGCCGTTTCTCGCCATGGCCGAGGCACGAACGCCGGGGGTGATCAGTCAGGCGGGCATTCTGACCCTCACCACATTCGGCGTGCTGTCGCTCTACGCTGTGAAGAGCCGCCGCGATTTCAGCGCGTGGGGCAGCTTCTTCGTCGTCGGCCTGTGGGTCCTGTTCGCGAGCATGATTCTGAACTTTTTCTTCAAGAGTGCGCTGGCGTCGCTCTGGATTGCGGGCGGCATCGTGCTCGTATTCAGCGGACTGCTCGTGTTCGACACGTGGCGCATCGTGCGCTCCGGCCAGTACGGCGAGGACGACTACGTTCCCGCCGCCGTGAACATCTATCTCGACCTTCTGAACATGTTCCTGGCAATCGTGCAATTGCTGGGAGGGGGTCGCCGCCGCTGAGCGCCCGCGCGTGACGCGAGCCCTGACGGCGATTTTCGCGCATCCGGACGACGAGACCTACGCGTCAGGCGCGACGCTCGCGAAATACTCGGCCAGTGGTGTGCGCTGCTCGCTGTATTGCGCCACCGATGGGGATGCCGGGCGGGCGTCGGGTATCCCCGTGACGTCGCGCCACGAGCTGGGTCGGCGGCGTCGCGAGGAGCTTCGCGCGGCGTGTACGGTCCTCGGTGTGCAGACCGTCGAATGCGGCGGACATCCTGACGGGCTACTCGCCCGCTCCGATCTCGACCGCGTGATCGGAGAGATCGTGGCGTTGATTCGCCAGGAGCGGCCCGACATTCTCATCACCTTCGGGCCTGAAGGCGCCATCACGCAACACAGCGATCATCGCGCCATCTCCCGGCTCGCGACCGCCGCCCATTTGCTTGCGGGCACGACCAGCGCCTATCCGGAGCAGCTCACGCGCGGTGTACGGCCGCATCGCGCGACACGGTTGTGCTACGTCACGTGGCTCCCGCCCACTCCGGATTCCGTCTATCGCACGGAGGGGCAGCCCTGCCACGTGCAGATCGACGCGCGGCCGTGGAATGCGCGAAAGAACGAGGCATTTCTCGCGCACGCGACGCAACGCGAGCATCAGGCGAATTTCCAGCGCGATGCCTTGACGGATCTGGAGTGCTACTTCGTCGCGAGCGGTGAGCCGATGCCCGAGGGATCCTCCGACCTCTTCGCGGCCATGCCGTGAGCGCGGCGGCGCTCGTGCTGCTGCTACCCCGCCGCGAGCGACTCGATGGTGCCGGCCAGCGAGAGATCGTTCGCGGTGATCCCTCCCGCGTCGTGCGTGGAGAGCGTGACGAGGATCTTCGTGTAGCGAATGTCGATGTCGGGATGATGATCCACCGCGTCCGCCGCGCGAGCGATCCGCTGGACGAACTCGATGCCCAGCGCGAAGGTGGGAAACGTGAAGCTCTTCGTCAGTACCTCACCGCGGCGCGCCCAGCCGGGCAGCGTGCCGAGGGCTCGCTGGATCTCGAGGTCGGAGAGTCTTGGAGGCATGGCCCTCGGATGGAGGTGAGGTGGGGCTGGCTGCATGATATCACATCCGCACGGTGCTGTGGAGGGTGGGCGTGAACACCGCCCGATGGGTCGTCACGCGCGCGGGATGGCTCCTCGCGCTCGCGTGCCTGGTGCCCACGCCGGCACCGGCGCAATCGTCCGAGCCCGTCGCGGCCGACGCAGAGGCGTCCGCACCTGCCGCTCCGCACTATTGGCGTGACTTCTCCCTCGGCTTCGCGGCGAGCCTCCTTGCGCACGAGGGGGCGCACGTCGTCACGTCGCTCGCCCTGGGCGCGCGCCCGAGGTTTGGCTTCGACAGAGGACGCCCCACTGTCTATTCCGGCATCGACTACCGAAAAGAGCCACGGAAGCAGTTTCTCTTCTCCAGTATGGGGCTGAATGTGCAAAGCCTCATCGATGAGTCGATCCTGGACGTGCCTCATGCCCGTGGCGCAGCCTTCGAGCGCGGTGTGCTCGCCAGCGGAATCGCCACGGCCTTGTTCTACGTCACGATCGGGCGGACGGCGAGCGTCAGCGATGTGGACTACATGGCGCGAACATCGTCGCTCTCCAAAACCGATCTCACCCTGATCTATGGCGGCGTTGCCGTCATGCACGCCGTACGCGTGTCCCGCGACGACCACTACGCGGATTTCTTCGTGCGTCCAGCGAATGAGGGGGGGCTGCGCGTAGGCATCACGTTGGGCTCTTCCCCGCACTAGAGTGAGCGTTGTCGAACTCTGACGAACGGTCAGCGATCGTCGAAAAGATCGAAGTCGACGCATGGGCTGAAATTCAGAGTCGGCTGGACACGCCATTCCGCGAGCGACTCGGCGTGGAGGTGCGACGCGTGGGCGAAGGCCTCATGCTCACCGCGCGTCATGTCGACATGCTCGCAATGAACCGCGTGTTCGGCGTGGGGCTCACGACCGCGGTCACCGAGGGATTCGTCGACGACACGATCGGCGCCTACCGTGCAGCGGGGGTGTCCCGGTTCGTGCTGCAGCTCACGCCGGGGGCGGCCACGCCTGCACTCGCCGAGATACTCGCGCAGCGGGGATTTCGGGCGCTCCCGCGCATGGCCAAGTTTTGTCGCGCCGTGAAATCGGCAACGTGGCCGAAAAGCGATCTCCGCATCATTGAAGTGAGCCGCGAAGGCGCATCGCTGTTCGGCACCACCGCTGCCGCAGCGCACGGGCTCGACGAGACGATGGCGCCGGGGTTCACGTCGACCATCGGCCGCTCCGGTTGGCGACACTACCTCGCGATGGACAAATGGCGGCCGGTGGCCGTCGCCGCGTTGTTCACCCGCGGGGAGGTGGCATGGTGTGGCTTCGGTGGCACGCTCGAGTCCGATCGTGGCCGCGGCGCGCAATCCGCACTCCTCATGCGCCGAATTCGCGACGCAGCGTCGGCGCGCTGCCGTTGGATTGCGGCGGAGACGACGGAGGAAACTCCGGAGCGCCCGAATGCGTCGTACCGGAATATGCAGCGCGCAGGATTCGAGCTCGTGCACCTGCGGGCAACCTACCTGCTCGATCTTCCCTCAGTGATGTGACGGGGTGAGACGCTGGCGGGTTCGGCAGCGAATTGTCTTGACCCGTTCTGTGCAGATACAGACGTTTGTTTGTGCGACGCCGCCCAGATTCGTCACCAATCGTCATGACGCATACGTCTCGCCGCGAAGTCGCGAGTGGGGTACGCGCGGTGACGCAACTCGTGTGAGCCTATGATCTCTCTTCGTCGTTCGGCACTCGCCACGTTCGCGTTCGTGCTCTTCTCCGCCTGCGGCAGCGAAACAATAGTAACCGAGGTCAAGAAAGAAGAACCCCCACCGCCCCCGCCGCCGCCCCCGGTCGTTTCGAGCGTGTCCGTCGCCGGACCAACGCGACTCGTGGTCGGACGGGTGGACACCGTGAAAGCGACGGCGCGCGCCGCATCGAGTGCGGTCATCACGGGCCGCACTGTGAGTTGGAGCTCGAACAACGCCGCGGCCGTGACCGTCGGGTCCGACGGCGTTGTGCGAGCGGTGGCGCCGGGGACTGCGGTCGTCTCCGCCACGGTCGACAACGTCGTCGGCAGCATCAGCATCACGGCGTCGGATGCGTCGATCGTCTCCCTCGCGCTCACGTCGCCGGCGACCGTGCTGGTCGGGGGAACGGCGCAGATCGGTGCGACCGCGCGCGACTCGGTGAACCAGCCGGTCGTCATCCGATCGATCACCTGGACGACATCCAGCCCGAACGTCGCAACGGTTTCGCCGACAGGGGTCGTAACGGGAGTCAGCGCGGGGACTGCCACGATTACCGCCGCCGTGTTCGGCGCGGTGGCGTCGGCGACGATCACCGTGACCCCGGTTCCGGTCGCGAGCATTGTCGTTCCGCCGTACGACTCGCTGCTCCGCTTCCGCTTTCCGAAACAGGTTGTCGCGCTGGCCAAGGACAGTGCCGGCAACACGCTGCAGCGCCCATTCACGTACACGACCTCGAGCGTGGATGTCGCGACGCTCGATCCAAACGGCCTCGCCACCGCGCAGGGACAGGGCTTCGTGACGATCACGGCAAGCGCGGGTGGAAAGAGCGCCAACCTCCGCTACTTCGTGCCATCGGATTCCGGCCTCTACGTGGCTGTGGTCGGCGGCGTGGCGGGTGATGCCGCAACGGCGTCCATCGATCAGGTGGGCGCCACGTCGCCAACGACGTTCTCGGCGGTCATCCCCGCCGACACAGTAACGCGCTTCAACTTCGTGACCTCGAACGGCACGTACCGTGTGCGCGGCGCAACGATTGGTGCGACGAGCGGCACGGCCCCGCGCGTTCCTGTCGGTCTCGCCGGCATCGCGCTGCTGCTCGGCATTGGTGGTCCCGCCCCGACCACGCTCGGTCCGCCGAG
>JANMAY010000029.1:0-2299 GCA_031360095.1 Gemmatimonadaceae bacterium | reverse complement strand
GCGTCGACGAGCGCCCACAGATCCTTGAGCGTGAGCCCGATGGGGCACTCGCTGGCGCAATGCTTTCCGTGCGCGAGCGCGGCAAGCATCACCGGCGTGTGTAATTCCCATGGTGTGGCCGTGTAGACGATGTCGATATCGTCGCGGGCGACAAGCTGTTCGAACGCGCGCGGGCCGTTCGTGTATAGTGTTGGCGCGCTCTGGCCTTTATCCGTTGCCATTTTCGCGGCGCGCCCGGCTTTCTCGGCCACCACATCGCATAGTGCGACGACTTTCACGTGGTCGACACCGAGCAGCTCGGAGAGTACAGAGCGTCCGCGCAGTCCGGTGCCGACGATTCCGACGCGCACTTCTTCGTGGTGCGCAAAGGGGACGGCGCGCATTGACTTGCGACGGGGCGGCGCTGGCGGCGCGAGGTCGGGATGCGTCGCCGCGGTGATACTCTCGGCAATGCCGAGCGAGAATGAGCCGGACGCGGCAAGCCCCGCGGTCGCGGCAGCGGCGGCCTTGAGCAGATCACGCCGCGAAAGATCGGTCATGGGGCCTCTATGCTCTGGGTCGACTAAGGAAAGGCGCCGTTCAAGGTGTGGCGGATACCGGCGGCATTGCAACCACTCAGGGATATGTCGGCAATGACACAGTTCCCTTTCGTTCGAGCGTGCCCCACCCCACCACGTTTCCCCGAATCGCCGCGGCGAAAGACCGCACCACGACCCAGTACATGATCTGGCGATAAGCAAACCGCTGAATGAAGATCAGCCACGTCAGGCGCCGGTCTTCGCCGGGCTCCAGCAGCGTGGCGATCACCGCCGCTCCCCAGTCCACGAGCACGAAGACGGCATACAGGCTCAACACCTGCTCCAGGTTGGTCAACGCATACGTCGACCCATGCTCCTGTCGCACCAGCCAGACACTCACCAGGCTCCACGCAAAGAGAAGATCGGCGAGCGGCGACACCGCGGCGAACAGCAGTTGGAAGATCCATACGTTCGGCATGGCGATGAAACCGAGCGTTCCGTACTTCGGGCGGAGCAGCGCGTCACGGTGTTTCCACATGCACTGGAGCGTGCCGAAGCTCCAACGAAATCGCTGCTTCGCCAGCGCGCCAAACGTGTCGGGTGCTTCCGTGAGCGCAATCGCATCATCGGCGAATGCGATTTTATAGCCTCGGCGGCGGATGGCGAGTGTCAGATCTTGATCCTCGGCGAGCGTATCGTCGCTGAACCCGCCGACATCGCGCACCACCGCGCTTCGCCACGCGCCGATCGCTCCCGGTACCACCGTAATGCAGTTCAACAGCGAGAAAGCGCGTCGGTCCAAGTTCTGACTCGTGATGTATTCGACCGCCTGCCACCGCGTCACCAGATTGGTTCTGTTTCCGACTTTCGCGTTCCCCGAGACGGCACCCACGCGCGGATCGGCGAGTGGAGCGACGAGACGCCGAACCGCGTCGGGCAGGACGACGGTGTCGGCGTCGAGCCCCACCATGATGTCTCCCTGCGCACGCGCCACTCCATAGTTCAGCGCGCTCGCTTTCCCACCGTTGCTCTTGCGAAGGATGGACACGCGCGGATGCGTGCCGTACGCCGAGTTCGCGACGCCGGAGGTATCGTCCGGCGAGCCGTCGTCCACGACGATGATGTCGAACGTGCCGAGATAGTCCTGCGCGAGCAAACTGGCGATGGTTTTGTTGATGACGCGTTCTTCGTTGTATGCCGGCACCACCAGGGTTACCGACGGCTGCCAGGAGTCGGGCGCCGTTGCGTGAGTCGCGCGGAAGCGGCCGAACCGTTGCGCGAGCGCCAGGAGCACGATCACGGCGAGACGTCCGACTCCGAGCACGATCGCGAGGAGAAACATCCAATTGAGTGCCCACTCCATGAAACCGAGCGTTCCGAATGCCGCGAGGCCGGCGTATCGCGCGTTGCGGCTCGACGAGGGTAGCTCGGGCATGGCCTCGGCATGCGTGAGCCCTGCAAGCCCCGACAGGAGAATGAGCGTGTCGCCGTTGGCACGCAGCGAATCGATGAGCGGACCCAGCGCGGCGACCGTCTGTGCGCGATCACCTCCGCCGTCGTGCAGCAGCACGATGCTTCCACTGCATCCTTTCTCGAGTGGCGTTTCTTCGTTGCGCTTGAGGTGCAGCGAATCGAGGCACGCCAGCGCTCGACGGCGTCCGTCGATCACGTTGCGGACGATCTGATCGGCTCCGGGCTTGCGCCAGTCGTCGGAGTCAACGTGCAGTCCGATCGTCATGTAACCGAGATCGCTCGCGATTCCAGCCGGCACCAGTTCGTCT
>JANMAY010000005.1:0-9559 GCA_031360095.1 Gemmatimonadaceae bacterium | reverse complement strand
GCCGGGAGCAGGCCCACTATGTGACGACGCTGGGCGGACTGGAGCGCACGCAAACTGTGGAGCCCATGTCCAACTACTTCGTTGGACGAGTGAAAAAGGAGTTTCGCGCCGGAGCCACGACGGTCGGCGGCATCTTCACGTCCGCGGTGCGTGCGCTCGGAGGGGACACCATTCTCACCACTCGGCTGCGCAGCAAGGCCACGGCCACGGGACTGGACTGGAGTCACAGCTGGAACAACCGCGTGTATCGCTGGCGCGGAACGCTCATGGCGTCCGACGTACGTGGTTCGGAGAGGGCCATCGCGCTCACGCAGCGATCGCCCACGCACTTCTTCCAGCGCCCCGATCGGGAAGTGACGTCGGACGGGCTGTTCTCGACGCGGTACGACACGACCGCCACGTCGCTGCGCGGCTACGGATTGTACACGCGCCTTGCCAAGGAGAATGGCAACTGGATCTGGGAGCTACAGCAAAACTGGCGGAGCCCGGGTTTCGAAGTGAACGACCTGTCCATCATCAGCCGGGTGGACTACCGGTGGATGAATGGCAACCTGGCGCGGCAGTGGCTGACGCCTGGCCGTTTTTACCGGAGTGCGTTCCTGAGCTACGGCGGCCAGATGCAGTACAACTACGATGGCGATCGCACTGATCTCGAGCAGTACGCGTTCAACGCATTCGAGTTCACCAACTACTGGGTGTTGCGATCGTACTGGCAGCGCAACCACTCGGTCAACGACGATCGGTTGAGCCGAGGTGGTCCAGTTCTCGGCACGGTCGGCTTCAACTATTATCAGCTCGGTCTCTCCACCGACCCGCGCGGCCGCGTTGTGTGGAATCTCCAAAACGGAATCGCCGTGGGCTTCGACGACGCCAGGAGTTGGAGCTTGCGCCCTGGCGTGGCAATCAAGCCCGCCGGCAACGTCTTCGTGCAGATCTCGCCGAGTTGGAACTGGTCGCAGGACGACGCACAGTACGTGTCGACGGTGAAGGATCCAACCGCGACGACTTTTGGTGGCGCACGCTATGTCTTCGGCTACATCACGACGCGCACGCTGAGCATCGACACGCGAGTGAACTGGACGATCCGCCCCACGCTGACGATGCAACTCTATGCGCAGCCGTTCGTGGCCAGCGGCGACTACGAGCGCTTCCGCGAGTTCGCGGCGCCCCGTACCAACCGGAAATTGGAATACGGACGCGACATGGGGACGATAGCCCGGAGCGCCACGACAGCGCGATACTCGGTGGACCCGGACGGTGCGGGCCCGGCCGAGGCGTTCAGCTTCGGTGATCCGGACTTCACCAGTCGCTCGCTGCGGGGTACCGCCGTATTGCGTTGGGAGTACCGGCCCGGCTCGACGATGTTTTTTGTGTGGGCGCAGCAGCGCGCCGGGAACGACGTCAACGGTGACCTGGATTTTCGTCGCGACACACGCGCTCTCTTCGGCGACCGGCCGGACAACGTTTTTCTCGTGAAGGCGACCTACTGGCTGGGACGATAATCACCATCTTCGCTGGCGCGCCTGCGGACTACCGTGGCGACGCCGGCATACGTGGCGGAAGCTTGGCGGCGGCGACAATGATCATTCAGAAGACACTCGATCCGCGTAGGCACTGTCGCCTCGGCGAATAAAAGCGGGATCGTGATCGAGTCCTTGTGAACATCCATCCCGAGATAGATGATAGAGCGCGTTTAGAGCGAAGCAAGCGCGCGATTCAATGCGGGTAGTCGCTGCGACAAATTATGCATCGTGCCGAACCGAACGCGGGATCTCTAAACCCGCGTAAGCTTCCGTGAAGTCCTCGCTTCATAGCTATAACCCAGGAGTCGCGTATGCCACGCAACAGAGCCGATGAGTTGACTAAGTCGCTGTTGGCTTGCGGAGTGCTTGGCGGATTCGGGTTCATCGCGGTGTTTCTAATTGCAGGAGCAATTCGCCCATATTATCGCCCACTATATCATCATGTGAGTCCGCTAAGCCTCGGCCATGATGGCTGGATCCAGATATCCAACTTTGTCGTCACGGGAATACTGATTATTGCATGCGCTCTCGGTTTGCGGCGCGCGCTTTCCTCCGGGCGCGGTTCCACTTGGGGGCCAATCCTCGTCGGAATGTTCGGACTCGGGCTCATTGGCGCAGGGGCGTTCGTGACCGATCCAGGTTTTGGTTACCCGCCTGGAACTTCTAGTGGCGTACCCACCACCATCACTTGGCACGGCAATCTTCACAATCTGTTCTCACTGGTTGTCTTCGCTTCTCTAGCAGCTGCATGTTTTGTTTTCACTCGCCGATTCTACTCCGAGCCGCGCGATGGTAAATGGGCCATGTACTCCTTTGTAACGGGCGTTGCCGTGCCAGCCTTCCTCGTGGCTTCTTCCGTGGCGCTATTCACGGGCGGTTATGCTGGGTTGTTTCAGCGCTTGAGTATTGGCGCCGGATGGCTTTGGATCGGATTGCTAGCGATTCGCACAACGCGGCGACTCAGTCGGGCGTCTGACTGACTACAAATGCCATCGGAAACCGCGCGAGATGGCGCAGCTCCATACGCTCGAGCGAGTGTTCGATCTTGCCGCATCGCGCCCCGATGGCGAGGAGGAGTAAACCGGCAGCGAGCGTTGGACGAAGCACTAGGGCCTCCAAGATGTATCCTTGTGAGACGTCAATCTCCGAGAGCCTTCATGATCATCGTGCACGTCTTCGTCCGCGTAAAGCCCGACTCTGTGAACGCCTTCACGACCGCAACGCTCGAGAATGCGCGCCAAAGTGCTGCCGAGCCTGGCGTCGTCCGCTTCGATCTGGTCCAGCAGGACGACGACCCCACGCGGTTCCTTCTCATCGAGATCTACCGCACGCCGGCGGACCCGGCCAGCCACAAGGAGACGGCGCACTACGCGACGTGGCGCGACACGGTGGCGCCGATGATGGCCGAACCTCGGCGGAGTGTGAAGTATCACGCGCTCTTTCCCGAGCCCGCCGAGTGGGAACGTCCGCGGTGAGTCTCGAGGCACACCCGCAGATGAGCTTGTGCATTGGATAGCCGAAGGAGGTTTCTTCGGCGATATTGTTGCGCCAGACATTTCTTCCGACCTTCAACGAGGTGCTCGTGGACAGACGTGAATTTCTCGCGGCCACGGCCGTCGCCGCCGTGTCGCCGTTGCCCAAGCTCGACACACTCGCCCAGCCCACGCCGCGCCAATACATCGAGCTGCGTCGGTATCACCTGCTCCCGGGTGCGAAGCAGCGTGCATTCAGCACCTTCGTCGGCGAGGTAGCTATCCCGGCGATGAATCGGGCGGGAGTGGGGCGGGTCGGAGCATTCACGGTCGTTTACGGTGAAAACGCGCCGTCGATGCTCATGGTCCTCACCCACCCGACGCTCGATTCCGTGGTGTCGCTGCGCGAGCGCCTCGCGAATGACGCGGAGTACATGCGTGCCGGCGCGGCGATCCTCGACGCGCCGCTCTCCGACCCAGCGTTCGTGCGGGTCGAAAGCACCCTGGTGCGCGCCTTCGACGCAATGCCCACGCTGGAGCCATCCGCGGGCGCCGGTACACCGACGCCTCGCATCTTCGAGCTCCGGACATACGAGAGTCACAGCGATCGCGCCGCGATCAATAAAGTGAAGATGTTCAACGCCGGCGAGGTGCCGATCTTTCGCAGAACGGGCCTCACGCCCGTCTTCTTCGGTGAAACGCTTGTCGGCGCGAAGATGCCCAGCTTGATCTACATGCTCACCTTCGCCGACATGGCGGCGCGCGACGCGGCGTGGAGTGCGTTCAGCAAAGACCCGGATTGGAAGACGCTCTCCGCGGACCCACAGTATCGTGAGAACGTGTCGGCCATCTCCGACATCATCCTTCGGCCAACGGCTTACTCGCAGATTTGAGAAAATGGTCGAGAGGTGATCGTCAATGGCGTTGTCGTCATGCGCAATCACAATAGGACAAGCATCATGAGTTGGTCGCGAACGCGGCTCATACGGATGCGTACCTTGACGCTAGCCGTGACGTTGTGCGCGCCGGCCTGCAGCGCCGCGCCGCAAGATGCGGCGGAGACATCCGTCCTGCCCTTCAATGTCGCCCGCGTCCGGCTCGTTTCCGGCGCGGACACTACCTACCTGCGAGTGCAGTTGGCGACGAGCGCGGAGCAGCGCAACCTGGGACTCATGGAACGCCAGCATCTTGCTGACACGGCCGGCATGCTCTTCCTGTACCCCACGGAGCAGCCAGCCACTGCCGGCTTCTGGATGTTCCGGACACGCATTCCTCTCGATATCGCGTTTCTGGATTCTCTCGGAGCGATCGGCGCCATCACGCATATGGTACCGTGCACGGCGACACTCGCTGCAGGGTGCCCTTCATATCCACCTACCGTGCCCTATCGCGCGGCCTTGGAGGTCAACGCCGGCTACTTTGCGCGGCGCAAGCTGATGATTGGCACTCGGCTGGTACTCAGCGACACATCGCGGTTCGTGTCACCCCATGCACGGCCGTAGCCTGGCAAACGCCCCCTCGTGGCGGTCGGCAGCGACATCGTCCGCCGAGCACTTCGCACTCTACAACAGGACTACCACAGAAGATGCATGACCCTGGCTTTGATGCTCGCATGATCAGCGTAGGCTTGGCGAGGCGGTCGCGCTGCGGTGGAGCACCTCGGGTGCACGCACTCCTCATCCTCCTGCTCACGCTCCCGATTGAACTCGCCGCGCAGCGCACCACGCCGCCAGTCCCGCGCGCGATCCGCGCGATCAAGGAAGCCGACATCCGACGCGATCTCTTCGCCATCGCATCGCCGGCCATGCGCGGTCGCGAGGGCGGCACGATCGACGAATTGCGTGCCTCGATGTGGGTCGCGGAGCAGTACCGCCGCATTGGCCTCACGCCCGCTGGAGACGACGGCACGTGGTTCCAGTGGTTCACCATCACCCGCACGCGCGTCTCGGTGACCTCGAGCCGAGCGACGATCGCCGGCCAGTCGCTGACTCTCTTCGGCGACGTCATCCCGCTGAGCGCGGCGCCCGTGGAGGCGACGGGACCAGTGCTCTGGCTCGCCGATCCTGCGGACACCACCATCGCGGTGCGCGGGCGGATCGTTGCGGCCCTTCTCCGTGCGCCTGTTCCAGGCTCGATCCGTCCGACCGGCTATCCGGCACGCATCCGCTACGCGAACGCCGCCATCACCGGGACCATCGCGCGCCTCACGGCACGCGGCGCCGCCGCCATTGTGCTTGTGGCCAATGCGCCGGTGGACAGCGCGTTCGAAGCCGTCGCGGTGATGCGGCAGCGCGGG
Organism: Gemmatimonadaceae bacterium; assembly: GCA_031360095.1. Lineage (GTDB taxonomy): Bacteria > Gemmatimonadota > Gemmatimonadetes > Gemmatimonadales > Gemmatimonadaceae > AG11. The sequence goes on along the minus strand of JANMAY010000005.1, from coordinate 4,268 downwards.
GACTACGATGTCGACCGCGCCACCCCGCGAGCGGCCGGACAGTCGGACCGCATCTCGCCGCCTCTTGCAATTGGTGCGGGCCTGACGCCCGCCTACTTGGTGCGCGCAAACATGGCCGCGAAGCTACAGGATGGGCCCGACGCCACGCTCGCCATTCGTCTCGAACGATTCGAGGTGCAATCGGTGAACGTCATCGGCGCGCTCCGCGGCACGGATCGCGTGCTCCGCAACGAATACGTGCTGTACAGCTCTCACCAGGACGCCAACGGCGTTCGCCTGCTCGTGCCCGGCGACTCGGTGCTCGCGGGTGCCGACGACAATGGCTCGGTAAGCGTGGCTGAGTTTGCGGCCGCCCGTGCTTTCGTCGCGCAGCGCCCCAAGCGTTCGCTTCTCTTTGTCCACCACGGTGCGGAGGAGCGCGGCCTCCTGGGTTCGCGCTACCACTCGGCGCATCCGGTCGTGCCGCTTGCGCAGATCGTGGCCGTGCTCAACGGCGACATGATCGGCCGCAACCATCCCGACACCGCGGCGCTACTCGGCGCGCAGCCTCCGCATCGGAGCTCGACGGAGCTCGTAGAAATGGCACTGCAGGCCAACGCGGCCACGGGGCGGTTTGTCATCGACACGTTGTGGGACCGTCCGACACATCCCGAGGGATGGTTCTTCCGCAGCGACCACCTGCCGTACGCACGGTTGGGCGTTCCGGCGCTCATGTATTCCACCAACCTGCACGACGACTATCACACTGCCGGTGACATCCCCGAGCGCATCGACTACGCCAAGCTCACACGAATGGCGCGGTGGATGTATCTCACGGGTTGGTATGTCGCAAATGCGCCCAGGCGGCCGGCTGTGGATGCGGGGTTCAAGCTGGAACGGTGAGCGGTGCGTGTGCTGTCGCTGGACTCGCAACTCGACGCATGCGCGCACTTCTCGGATGTAACTTCGCCGCATTGGCGATACTGTCTACAGAAGGAGCGTCGCCACTTCGTCAGCCGACAGCTCGCGCCACCGGCCAACGTCGAGACTCGCGAGCTCGAGCCCGCCGATCGACCGTCGGTGCAGCGCGACCACGTGATTGCCCATCGCCGCGAACATGCGTCGCACCTGATGATACCGCCCTTCGTACAGCGTAATCCGAGCTGCGCGAGGGCCAAGCACTTCGAGTGCAGCCGGAAGCAGCGGAGCAGTCTCATTATTCAGCATCAGGGTCCCGCTCCCGAACGCCGCTGCTTCGTCACCGCGTAGTTCGGTCGCCAACTGCGCGTCGTACACTTTCGGCAGGTGTGTCTTCGGTGACGCGAGACGATGATTGATCTTTCCATCGTCGGTGATGAGGAGCAGGCCGGACGTATCACGATCCAGCCGTCCGACGGGTGCCATGATTGGCGATCGCAGGAGAAATCGGCGAGGCAACAGCTCGTAGATCAGCGGAGCTGCATCCTTCGCCGAGCATACGACGCCGGTGGGCTTGTGCAGCATGAGCACTGCACCCGGCGGAGGGTCGAGGGGTTGTGCGTCGACCAGCAGGTCCGCGGGATCGAACGTGTCGCCGTCGCGGACGATGCTTCCGTCGCGCCGGATGACGCGCTGGCGGTGCACCATCTCGGTAACCTCGCGGCGGCTTCCGTAGCCGAGATTCGCGAGGTACTTGATGATCTTCACCGATTCTTCATCGCTGACAGCACCTTGTAGCGGCGCCCGTCGTACACGGTTGTGATGTTCTTGAACAGGTACTTGATGGCTCCCTCGTACGGCAGCGTCCTGTTCGCGACGAGATTCAGCCGGCCGCCTGGCGCCAACACGGTGAATGCGTCGGCGATGAACTGAATGGGGACGCTGAGATCGGTCGCTTTGCCGACGTGAAAGGGCGGATTCGTGACGACGAGGTCAAACCGCTCCTCGAGAACGGCAGAGGCGGCGTCGCTGCCCATGACGCGAGCGGTGCCAAGCCCCGCAGCCGCGGCAGATCGAGCGGCCGAACGGACGGCCTCTGAATCGACGTCGACCATCGCCACGGGATGCGCGTTGGCAATGCGTCCGGCGACCACTCCCAGCACGCCGTATCCGCAGCCCAAATCAAGCACCCGATCGTTCGGCTGGACGTCCATGTGCTCAGCAAGGATGGCGGTGGCTTCGTCAAGGTGGTCCCACGAGAAGACACCAGGGCGGGAGGAGAACGTGTAGGCATTGCCACGCAACTCGTGCGTCTGCTCGTTGAAGGCATTGCTGTCGAGAAACCGACTCGTGGGAGCATTGTGGGCAATGGTGTCCGCGCGCTTCACCGCGTGCGCGATGCGATGGCCGCTTTCGGTTGCGAGCGTCGCGGAGTGGCCAAAAATCTCGCTCAGTGTTCGCGCCGCAGTCTTCGCACCGTCGTTCGTCGCGCCCGCGACATAGCAGTGTCCGCCCAGCTTCAGCGTGGCAAACGCATCGTGGAGCAGCTGCAGCAGCGCGAGTTTTTCCCGCGGCATCCGGATTGCCACCACGTCGGCGGTGAGGTCGGGGAGCGCAGCGGCGCCGTGTCCCACGTACAACTCCGCGCTATCAACGCCGTTCGCACGCAGTGTGCGTGACGCCGCCTCGATGGCGAGCACGTTGCGGTCGGTGAGCACGACACGGCTAGCGTTGCCCGACAGTACAATGGCGGCCCCCAGCAGTCCATTGCGGCAGTTCATGATGACGACCACGGCTCCCGCTTCTGCGCGTACGTGTTGCGCGAGGAGGAGTGACGAGGGATCCACGCCGCCGTGTGCGAAAACGCCGGGCTTCGATGCCAGCGCGAGGGATCGGCCCGCGACCGTGACGAGCGTCTGCTCCCAGCGGCGATATTCGTCGTTTACGTAAGCGTGCTTGCTGCCGGGCATTCAAGCCGGGGTCGATGTCGGTGATGTCCGCCACGGATGAAGTCCTACCCCTCCGTCCGACGTGCGTTTAGGCGTGGACATTCCCACACCGCTTCCGCACGTTAGAGTCTCTCGCCGTCTCGATATCGTCCATCGCGACATCAAGCCAGAAAACAACCTTGTGCACGAAGGGCACGGAAGTCCGATGACAGCCACCCTCGAGAAAGTATTTGGATATCGGGGCGACAACATGAATCTCCCGGTGCACGACATCGACGCCGCCATTCCATTCTACGAAACGGTGCTCGGATTTCGGGTGGTGTCGCGCGGCGACAGTCCGCACCACTCCGCTGTGCTCGCCCGCGACCACATCCAGATCGGACTCGCTGAGAATGGCGGCGACCCGACGCAAGATGGCTGCGCATTTCACGTGCAGGACATTCAGGCATTGTTCGCCGAATTCAATGCGAGTGGGTTGGAGAAAGGGCTTTCCGAATTCAAAATTGAGAAACGCGACGGCGCGGCGTGGAATGTGTTTTACGTGGTTGCGCCGGATGGCCTCTGCTACTGGTTCGGGGAGCGCGACGGAGTCTAGAAGGCAGCGGCGTCGAGAATTATCCAAGTGCGGAGGTAGCACCGCGGAGCCTACACGCGCGTAATGGGTCACTTTGGCCCACTACCGGGGACGGCGCATCGAGTGCGCGGGCGGTACCGAGACTAACTTCCGTGCTAGACCGCTCAGTCCGGTTGACGGTCCCAGGGCCATGACGACACGCGCAAACTGACCCCGAGGCGCACTCCTCCAACAAAGGGTCAGATGCGACACATCTCGAAGTATTCGCATGTCCTCGCCGCCTCAATGGTTGGCGCCCTCGCCGTACTTACCGGCGCTTGCGGTGGCGCGGCGATCGATCGGCCGACTTCGAACCCCGTGGTGTTCAATGCCGACGCGGTGATGAACGGCACGGTAGGTCAGCCGTTTTCGCATTCATTCTGCAGGCCAAACCTCACCGGCAACGCGGAACTGTGCGCCGGAACCTCCACCAACCCCACCGGTGGACAGGCGCCGTACCATTTCCAGCTCGGCTCGGGTGTCGGATTCCCGCCGGTCGGACTGTCGCTGGGACTGAACGGAATTCTCAGTGGCACGCCGAGCGCGGCGGGCGTGAGCACATTCTCGGTCTGCGCGGTGGATCTGGCGGGACTGTCCGCCTGCCGCACCGTCACTATGACCGTCGTTGGAACGGTCAGGGTAGACAAGATCGCGTGGGCATGTTCGATCTCGGCATCGCCGCTCCCGGGCTGGAGGAATTGTACGGCGACAGCTTCCCTGAACATCTCACGGACGATTCAGAGTGGATACGTCTCCGTGTTCTTCAACTACCCTTCGAGCGGAGCGTTCTTTCACGGGGAGCTCGCCGT
>JANMAY010000317.1:0-2953 GCA_031360095.1 Gemmatimonadaceae bacterium | reverse complement strand
CCCGGCGATGAGGCACCGCAGCTGCTGGAGATGGTGCGCGCCTCCGGCGCCGTGCTGGACGCGATCTGGCTCACGCACGCGCACATCGACCACATTGGCGCCATTAACGGTGTGCGACGGCAGTTTCCCGTTCCCGTGTCTCTCCATCCGCTCGATCTGCCGTACTATGAGCGGCTTTCCGCACGCGCGGCCGAAATGTACGGCATGCCGTGGGACCAGCCTGACGTGGCTCCCCTGCCGCTGTCCGACGGTGACTCGCTCGCGTGCGGCGATCTGCGATTCACCGTCATGCACCTTCCCGGTCACGCTGCGGGACACGTCAGCTTCAATGGTCACGGCATCGCGCTGTCGGGAGATCTGCTCTTTGCCGGCAGCATCGGGCGTACGGATCTCCCACTGTCGGACCCCTTTGCGATGGACGCCTCCCTCGAGCGATTCGCGACGTTGCCGGTCGAAACGGTGGTCTATCCAGGGCACGGGCCGCACACGTCCATTGCGCGAGAGCTCGAGACGAATCCCTTCCTGACGGGTCGCGCCCGGGCCCTCAAACGGTGAGCAATGCCATGAGCGACGACGAAGCACGTCTCCCGCGTCTCGCACCCGATAGTGCGCCGGACGAGGTGCGACCCACGTTCGACACGTTCATCCGCGAGCGTGGCAAAGTCCCCAACCTGTATCGCGTCGCCGCGCACGCGCCTCACATCACGTCGCGACTCGCCGCACTCCAAACGGCCGTCATGGGTGCGGGCAGCGTCTCAGTGCTGCTCAAGGAGCTCCTGAGCGTGCGTGTGTCGCACATCAACGTGTGCGACTATTGACTGACGTCACATACCGCCTTGGCAAGGCGGCTGGGCGCGGCGGACGATCAGTTGGCGGGCATCGCCCGTGCCGACTACGGCGTCTTCGACGATTCGTGGCACTCGGCGTTTCTGTATGCGGATGCGATGACGCCAACGCCGGGCATCGTATCGAACGACGTGTATGATAGGCTCGCCCGGCATTGGTCGGCGGAGCAGATCGTCGAAATCACCGCCGTCATCGCGATGTTCAATTTCTTCAATCGATTCGCACACGCGCTGAATATTCCGATCACGAGGTAACACAGGCGGCGTTCGCACGCGCGTTTGGACCGTCGACCCATTCCTCCAGAGATCCCGTCACATGGCTGCCGCAACGAGAACCGAAAAGGACCCGCTTGGCCCGAAAGAAGTCCCCGCCGACGCGCTGTATGGTGTGCAGACGGTGCGAGCGCGCGAGAATTTTCCGATCAGCGGCCTCGCTCCCCTGTGGCCATTCGTCATGGCGCAGGTGTGGATCAAGAAGGCGGCGGCGCTCACGCACAAGACGACCGGACGACTCGACGCCAAACTGGCCGACGCCATCGTCGCCGCGGCCGACGAAGTGCTTGCCGGTAAGCACACCGATCAATTCGTCGTCGATCCATACCAAGCTGGCGCCGGAACATCGCACAACATGAACGTCAACGAGGTGTTGGCCAACCGGGCCAATGAACTCGTCGGGGGGAAGCGCGGAGCGTACGCGCCGGTACATCCCAACGATCATGTGAACATGGCGCAGAGCACGAACGACACCATTCCAACGAACATTCGCCTGAGCGCACTCTCGCAACTGGGAGACCTCACGCTGGCGTTCGACGGACTGCGCGATGCGCTCGCATCGAAGGGGAAACAGTTCGATCACATCGTCAAGGCGGGGCGCACGCACCTGCAAGACGCGATGCCCATTCGGCTCGGCCAGGAGTTCACCGCGTACGCGGGTTCGTTGGATCGCGGCATTCGGCGCGTCACGGAGGCGGCCGATTACCTCCGCGATCTCGGTATCGGGGGCAGTGCCGTCGGCACCGGCGTCACCGTCGAGAAGGAATACCCGGAGCTCGTGGTCCAGAATCTTCGCGCGATCAGTGGCTTGGATCTCCGCGTCGGCCAGGATCGCATTCAGCTCATGCAGAGCATGGGCGACGTGGCCGCGTTCAGCGCCGCGTTGCGCGTCCTCGCGATCGACCTGAGCAAGATCGCCAGCGACTTGCGCATCATGGTCATGGGGCCCCGCACGGGAATCGACGAGATCGCGCTGCCGGCGGTGCAGCCGGGCTCCTCCATCATGCCGGGGAAGATCAACCCGTCGATTCCCGAGATGGTCAATCAGGTTTGCTTTCAAGTGATGGGGCTGGACACCACCGTATCGATCGCGGCGGAGCACGGGCAGCTCGAGCTCAACGTGATGATGCCAGTCATCGCGTTCAACGTGCTGCTCTCCATGCGGATCCTCACCAACACCGCGCGCGTGTTCAATGAGAAGTGCGTCGCCGGCATCGAGGCACATGAAGACATGTGCGCCTACTGGGTCGAGCGTTCTGCAGCGCTGGCAACCGCGCTCATGCCGCACATCGGGTACGCGAAAGCGGCAGAGCTCAGCAAGCAGTCCGTGAAGGAAGGAATTCTTGTGCGTGACATGGTCAAGCGCGACAAGCTGCTGCCCGCCGATGAGATCGATGATGTGCTGAATCTCCGGAAGATGACGGAAATCGGCGTGCCGGGCGGCAAGCATGGAATGGTCGCTGGAGGGTGAACTGTGAACTGTGAACCGTGAACCGTGAACCGTGAACCGTGAACCGTGAAAGCTGCCCGGTACGGTTCACGGATCACGGTTCGCCCTGTCCCCTTGGTCTCGCCCTCCCTAGATTCAAACCTGTGCGAATCACCACTCAAGCCGAATACGGACTCATCTGCGCCCTGCACCTGGCTCGTCGAGCGGATGCGCGGCCGGTGACGGGGCGCGACATCGCGTCTCAGGAGCGGCTGCCCGCCGATTACGTCGAGCAGATCATGCCCAAGCTCCGCCGAGCCGACATCGTGACGAGCACGCGCGGTGCGCATGGTGGGTATCGGCTGTCCAGGGCGGCCGAGGAGATTACCGTGCGCCAGGTCATCGC
>JANMAY010000531.1:0-10742 GCA_031360095.1 Gemmatimonadaceae bacterium | reverse complement strand
CATCTCAGCGGGCTGCGGGATGACGAGCCGGCCACGCGGCATCCGGTCGACGGCCGAGGAACTGCTGCGAGCGCCGGCCGCGGCCGATGCGCCTGCACCAGGCTCATCGTTTTGGCAACGGGCCTGTGCGGCTGTCAGCGTTACGAATAGCACGGCCAGCTTTGGCCAGCGCGCGAGAGACCGGATGTCAAGCATGGAAGAGTCAGGAGAAGGGAAGTGGCCAGCACGCACCGACGCGTCGGCACGTAGCTCGGAGGCAAGTGCCGCACCGCCAGATCGGACGTCCTATCGGCTCGGCACGGTTCCCAGTGCACCGGTACGTTTTTGGCATTGCCGAGGAAGCTCGTGAGGACTTCAAAACACGCGATTTTCCAGCGCAACTTTCCCATGAACATGACAAAACGCATCACCTCGCTTGCAGCCGCATTGACCGTCGCGCTCGCATCAGTGGCCAGCGCACAGGCGCTCGCAACCTTTGGGTCGGCCGAAGTTGCAGGATTCGGTGAAGGCTCTGCACTCATCGGTACTTCGCTCAGCACGGGACGTCAGGGCTGGGGCCCGGTCGCGTCGCTGGTCGCGCAGACGTATCGCTACAGGTCGGGACCCAGCGCACATGCGCAGGCCTATGCGCTGTCGCCTGCGCTGGGTCTCAACTACACGACTTCGGTCGGAGCTGTCCAGGCGGCGCTCGGCTACTCGTTCGTGAACACCGATGTTGCCGACCTGAACATCATTGGCGTCGAGACCGGCTCGAAGAGTGGTCCGTTCGTGAGCGCCATGACGAACTACTGGGGCAACGGCGAGAACAGCGCGCAAGCGATCGGCAGCTACGGGTTTGCGAATGAGTATTACTGGTCCCGGCTGCGCGCATCCCACCGGCTCGCGCCTGCGGCGCACCCCATCTACCTCGGTGGAGAGTTCGTCTTTCAAGGAACACAAAAAACGCAGGCAATTGGCACCACGGGACGTCGCACGAACGCTGCGTCGCGCTATCAGTTCGGCCCAACGATCGAGTATCGGATCTCGCCGGACTTTCGGGTCGGCGCGTCGGGCGGCTATCGCGGTGGAAACAACAACGCCGCCGGTACAGGATACGGACGCGTGGAGTTTCTGGCGCTGACACGCTGGTAACCCTTCGCGCTAAACGGACTCCCGCCGGTAATTGATCGTGAACCGTGAACCGTGAACCGTGAACCGTAACAAGCTCACGGTTCACGGTTTCGGTGGCGCTACCAGGTCCGGCGTTTCGCCCGCGGTGCGTTCCACGACCTTCGACGGCGCCACGACCTTTACGTTGTACGCCCTCCCAATCGCTCGCGCGACCGGATCGATCGGATCGCCAAGCTCAAAGGTCGTTCGCGGCACAATGACGGTGTACGGAGGTTTCATCGTGCGCATCTTCGCGACGATCGGGGCCGTACTCGTATCTCCGCTTGCGCCCGGATACGGAATCACCGTGTACGCTACCGCGTACTCCTTCATCTGGCGTTCGGCTTCCGTGATCCAGGCGCGCTGGCTCGGGTCGTTGGGATTGAGGACGAGCAGCACGTGCCCGGGATCACCCTGAATGATGAAGCCGTAAAACTCTTCCTTGTTGGGGAAGGGAACGACCCACACGCCGTCCGCCACCTTCATGAGCATGCCGCGCTCGAACGGCTCGATCCGCCGATTGAACCCGACGGCTTTCTTGAGATCCGTGCTCGCCGTTACCTTCGCGTTCGACTGTGGTTGCAACGACTCGATCACGCGCTTCACGATGTTCACCCGGTCGCGGCCCAGTCCGCAGTGCACGTAATACGTGCCTGAGCCGTGGAGTGCGATCTGCTTGATCTTCGCGATCGCATCCTCGTTGTCGCTCACCCACGGGAGCATCGGTGCCTCGATGAACGGCAAGTGCTCCCGCGCCGCTGCGTCGCGCTCGGCCCGGATGCCTTCGATTTCCACGAGCACCTTCGGGCTCTGCAGCGAGATCACCGCTGTGACACCCTGCTTCTTGAGCTCCTTGAGACGGTTCTCATCGGGATACGATCCGAAAACGAAGTTCGGACCGCCGCGCATCGCGACCGACGACAGTTGCGTGCCCGCCATTCCCGAGAGAAATCGCGCTGGATTGGTCCAGGCGTACGCACTCAACAGCGCCGGAACGCCAAGGAGCGCCAGCCAGACTTTTCGCGTCGCGGGCTTCTGGCGATAGAGCATCCGCACGACCCGCCGCGCCAGCAGGAACGAGCTGATGATGAACACCAGAATGACGACGATCAACAGCCGGTTTTGCGCCGCCTGACCCCATCCCATGCGCTGAATCATGCTGAGAATCCCACGCACGGCGACCACCAGCACGAGCGTGCCCATGAATAGACCGATCGTGAGCCACGCATATCCAAACGTGAGAAAAAACCGCGACGCGGACGGCGGGAGATATCTCTGGCGAGATCCGGTGGTCATGCCAGTGCTCGGCGCAAACGCCAGCGTCGTGACCCAAGACGCGGAACGAGAATGCGCACCGCATTTGGCTCGACGGAAATATCCACAGGAGTCAAGCGCAGCAGCTCGCCGTCCGCCTGCATGGGACGGGGAGGATCCGTCTCGATACGAATCTCTCGGCCACGAATGATGCGGACACACCGGTCACCGCCCACCCCGCCAAACACCATGCGCCAAAGAATGCGCGTCGCGTCGCGCAGCGTGCGCGGTGAGTACACGCAGACGTCGAGCATACCGTCGCGATGCCCAATGTCCTCACCAAAGCAGACGAGGTCGCCCAACACCATGCCGAAGTTCGCCACGAGAATCGAGGACGTTTCGAACTCGTGGACCGCGCCATCGACGACGATCCGAGCACGAAAGCGCTCGAGGCGCAGACCCGCACGCAGCGCCGACCACATGTACGCGAGATAGCCCACACGCTTCTTCAGCATCACCGACGCGCCCGCGATCATCGACGCGTCGAGGCCGATACCAAGACCGATGGCGAACGCTGGCCCTCCCGCGATCCGTCCCAAATCGATCGCGACTTCGTCGGCGTCGAGCAGCGCCGTCACGGCCGCGAGCGGGCTGACGGGAATGCCAAGCGTTCGCGCCAGTACATTCGCGGTGCCGACGGCGAGAATGCCAAGTGGCGGCGCGTCGGGAAACTCCGCGAGGGCAGTGGCGACTTCCATCGCCGTACCGTCCCCGCCGAGTGCGAACACGGCGTCGAACGCGTGCAGATCGGCGTGGAGCCGCTCGCGGACCAGCGCGGTCGCGTGTGCCGGCGCATTCGTCTCCGCGACGTCGCACGCGATACCGGCGCCACGCAATGCGCGCAGCACCGAGTCCAGCGTTCGCGTTCCGGAGCGACTGGCCGGATTGACGACAAGCAGCGCTGTTGAAACCCGAGGGCCCTGATGCGCGGCGACGGTAATTGGGAAATCCAACCCTTTCATATTCTCCATCCGAGGGCAGTTTCCTTGCCACGCAGCGAAGCGAAATGCCTCCTGCCAACGGCAGCGCCCGCCAAGCTGGGCTTGGCGGGCGTTCGAAACAGTGCACGAAGCGGTGCCCGTCGCGGTGCGCTTAGGCTTCCGCTTCGATGTTGATGCTCGACTCCGCGAGTGCCGTGAGGTCGAGATCGGTCTGCTGTTCCTCGTCGAGCGTCATCTGGAGTATGTCTGCCTGGTTGTCGAAGCCGAGGGTGCGGGCCCACGTACGACAGGTGCCGTAGCCGGCCATCTCGTAGTGCTCCACATGCTGCGCGGCAGAGATGAGGCCAGCGTCCAGCACGTCGGGCTCCGGCTTTTCCTGGATGAGCTCCTTGCCCTCTTTGATCAACCCTTCCATGCCGACGCACTTCTTTCCGCGCGGGCTCACGTCCAGTTCCTTACAGATGCGCTCGAGGCGACGGACGTGCTCGCGCGTCTGCGTTTCGTGTTTCTTGAACGCCTTCGACAGCTGCGAGTGCGTGGCCGCTTTGGCCATGCGCGGAAGCGCCTTCAGAATCTGGTTCTCGGCGCTCCAGAGATCCTTCAGTCCCTCGACGTAGAGGTCTTGCAGTGTTTCCATTTCCATCGGCGTACTCCGCGGCTGAGTCCATAGTGCGGGACGAGAAGCCATCCCCCTTGCGTGCGGTGAATTGGCAAACGACATGCCCACCGCGCATTGAGCGATCATGACTCTGCGACTGTATCTCCTCCGCCACGGCCAAACACAAATGAGCCGCGCGAACGTATTCTGTGGTCGCGCGCTGGATCCCGAGCTCACCGCTGATGGTGTGGCGATGGCGGAGGCATTTTGCGCCGCGTATCGCGACACACAGTGGACGGCGATTTATTCGAGCCCCCTCAAGCGCGCGGTGGCAACCGCACTGCCGCTCGCGAGTGCAATCGGCAGAAATGTCGAGCGGCGCGATGCGCTCGCGGAACTCGACTACGGCGCGTGGGATGGACTGACTGCCGAGTCCGTCGCGCGCGAGTGGCACGTGGAGTACGAGCGGTGGACCGCCGATCCGGCGTGGAATCCACCAACGAACGGCGAGACCGCCATTGCACTCGCGCAGCGCATGACGAGCGTCGTGGAAGAGATCACCAGCGCGCACATGGACGGCAACGTGCTCGTCGTGTCCCACAAGGCGTCAATTCGTGTGCTGCTGTGCGCACTGCTTGGCGTCGACGTCGGCCGCTTCCGCTACCGATTCGGGTGTCCGGTCGGCTCGGCGACAATCGTCGAGTTCGGCGGACACGGTCCGTTGGCGATCGCCGTGGCGGACCGATCGCATCTCGATGCACGGATGCGAGAATTGGAGGGAACGTGAATCGATGAGAACGGCGGACGAAGCAGGCCGGCCGTTGCGCCGGTGGCGTGAATCCCGCGGGGAGGTTCACGACTTTCAGGCAACCGAGCGGAGCATTGCCCTAGCATCGCCACGGCGCGCGGGCTAGCTTCGCGCCACTGACCACTACTCTCGACGAGGACCGCATGGCGACGAAACTGGACAAAGCAATCAAGCGCGAACTGCCGCATGGCGACAAGGTGTACACCATCACGATCGCTCCTGAAGGCGTAAAGGTCGTGGAGAAGGGAAAACGAAATGGCAAGGAACTGTCATGGGCGACGATCATCAGCGGTGACGCTACGCTGAACGAGAGCCTGAACATGTCCGTGGACGCAACCCGCCCGAACGGCTGATTCGACCGGTGCCGGCCATGCTCTGCCGCACCGGTCCGCTCGTGCTCCTGCTCGTCGCGCTGGGTGTCCTCACGACCGCCGGCGCGCAGGACGCCCACCCCAGCTTTCGCGTCGGAACCGCGAATGCCGCGCGCGGCACAACCGCGACGGGGCACATCCTCGTTCCCGCCGGCTCGGATTCGGGGCTTCGCATGCCCGTTGCCGTCATTCACGGCGCGAGACCCGGTCCGGTCGTCGCCTTCGTCGCCGGCAGCCACGGGACGGAGTACACGTCGATCGTCGCCATGCAGCGGCTCATTCCGCGCATCGACCCCCGTACGCTCAGCGGCACGGTCATCATCGCTCCGCTGCTCAACATCGCGTCGATCGAAGCGATGACACCGCACCTCAACCCGGTGGATCGCAAGTCGATGAACGGGCAGTACCCGGGCGATTCGACAGGCACGCAGTCGCAACGCGCCCTCGCGCTCGTGACACGCGAGATCCTCATTCCCGCCGATGTCGTCGTCGACCTTCACGGCGGTGATCTCGACGAGGATCTTCGTCCGTTCAGCTACTGGTTCCGTGGCGGCCGAGCAGGGCAGGACTCCGCCTCGAAAGCTCTTGCGCTCGCGTTCGGCCTGAATCACATCATCGTGTCGGACGTGAATCCGTCGTCGCCAACGGCCGGCCGCTCGCTCTCGACACAAGCGCTCGTGCGCGGCAAGCCAGTACTCGTGGCGGAAGCAGGTCGAAGCGGCATCGTCGACCCGGCCGACCTTCGTGTGCTTGTGGAAGGCTCGCTGAACCTGCTCGGCTCGTTGCACATGATCGACCGCACGGTTCGCCCACTGCGCCATCCGGTCTGGCTTGGCGGAGCACTCGGCGCCGAGAAATCCGAGCGCATCGGAGCAGACTCCGCGGGAATGTTCTTCGCGGCCGCGAAACGCGATCAGCGTGTCAAAAAGAACACGCTGCTCGGGTGGACGACCGACTATCTCGGGCGAAAGACCGGCGAAATCCGTTCGCCGATCGATGGAGTGGTCACGTTCATCCGCGGCGTGCCATCGATGTGGAAGGGCGCGACGCTGGTGAACGTGGCGCCGATTCTCGCCCAGCCGCCGGAGTGGGCCGCACGATAGGTCTCACGGCGGCGGCGCGGGAGCAGGCGGAAGAAGCGCCGCGATCTTCGCCGCACGCGCGCGATGTTTGCCACCGAGCAGCTCGAATTTCGCCGCGGTCGCAACGTCGCCCATGTCGCGATGCTTCGCGGCCATCACCGCGCAGTATTCACTCACCTCGTGCTCGTCGGTCACGTCCTCGTGCGTGAAGCCATATGGCTGCTCGTACAACAACAGTGCGGCGATGGCGTGCGGTGAGAATGGCAGAGTGCCGAACTGTTCCCGAAGGTGCGTCAAGCCATCATGTTGATCCAGCACCCCGTTCCATTCAGCGTCGGAAAGCGCAGGAGCGACGGGTTGGGTCATGGTCTCGACTGGTGTGAGGGAGGGCGGACGCTCAACTTGTTTCGCCAGCGCGACTCACGCCACTCCTTCTTCGCCATCCGTGAAAGTCCTCGTCATCGACATCGGTGGATCGCATGTAAAGCTCCTCTCCTCCGGCAGGCGAAAACCGGTGAAGCTTCCGTCCGGCGGAGACCTCACCCCGCGCGAAATGGTACGCGCAGTGAAGGCGGCAACCACGGACTGGAGCTATGACGCCGTATCGATCGGCTATCCGGGTCCAGTGGTCCACAATCGCCCAAGCCGCGAGCCCGTCAACCTCGGTGATGGCTGGGTGCGCTACAACTACGAGCGCGCGTTCGGAGTGCCGGTGCGCATCATCAACGACGCGGCTATGCAGGCGCTCGGCAGCTACGAAGGCGGCCGCATGCTCTTTCTCGGGCTCGGAACGGGATTGGGAAATGCACTGGTGCGCGATGGCATGGTGATTCCACTGGAGATGGCGCACCTCCCATATCTGGATGGCACGTACGAGGATTATCTCGGAGAAGCAGGCATGAAACGGCTGGGACCGAAGAAATGGCGCAAGCATCTGGAAAGCGTGCTCGAGCTATTCATGGCAGCGCTCATCGCGGACTATGCCGTGCTCGGCGGCGGCAACGTGCGTTTTGTGGAGGATCTGCCGCCGAATACGCGCCGGGGTAGCAACCTGCACGCGTTTCGCGGCGGCTTTCGACTCTGGAAGAAGGGAGTGTCGTTGTCGTGACGGACGGTGGAGCGCGCTCGGTACGGCCCAATGTGATCGGACCTGGAGTCGAGCCCCGCTGGACGTCGAGCGCCAAGAGCGGGGTCGGAACGGCGCTCGATGGTCGCAGTCACGTGTGGTTCACCATCTCGCACGGCATCGTCGACGAGGTGTACTACCCGCGGGTCGATCAGGCGAATACCCGTGATCTCGGGCTGCTCATCACCGCGGCCGATGGATTTTTCTCGGAAGAGAAGCGCGACACACGGAGCGTCGTCCATCTGATCGCGCCTGGTGTTCCCGGCTTCCGGCTGGTGAACCGCTGTGTGCACGACCGCTACGAGATCGAGAAGACGATCATTACCGATCCCGAGCGCGACGTTCTCGTACAGCGCATACGATTCCGTGCGCTGCAGGGTCGTGTCGAGGACTATCGTCTGTTCGCGCTGCTCGCCCCGCACATCTGTAATCAGGGCTACGGCAACGATGGCTGGGCGGAGAGCTACAAGGGCGTACCGATGTTGTACGCCCGTCGGCTGGAGGTGGCGCTCGCGATGGCATGCGACGCCGGATGGTCGGCCATGAGCTGCGGCTACGTCGGTGTGAACGATGGATGGCGCCAGGTCAAGTCTGCGGGCATGCTCGTGGACGAGTGCCACGACGTGCGCGCGGGAAACATCGCGCTCACCGGTGAGGTGAATCTCGCCAACGCGACGCGGCCCGAGCCCGACGTAGCGGAAGTCGTACTCGTCCTCGCGTTCGGACTCGGACCCGCCGAAGCCGCGCAGCGCGCACGCATGACGCTCGCCTCCGCATTTGCGCGCATCGAGGCCTCGTACATTCGCGAGTGGGTGCGCTTTCACGAGCACACCGTGGGACCGCGCCAACGTGAGTCAGGTGCGACGACGCCCGAAGAATCGCGTCAGTCCGCGGCGCGCGATCTCGCCGTGCACGCGCACGACAGCACACACGCGCCGGATCGCAGCGCGAAACGTCCGCGACGCGAGCGGCGAAAGCGCTGGACGATCGATCTCCCGGACAGCGTGATCGATCTCTATCGCGTGAGCGCCGCGGTGCTCGCCATTCACGAGGACAAGCGGGCGTCTGGCGCCGTGATCGCCAGCCTCTCCATTCCGTGGGGCCACACGAAGAGCGACCACGAATTGGGCGGCTATCCTCTCGTGTGGCCGCGCGATCTCGTGAACAGCGCCGGAGCGCTCATCGCCCTCGGCCACAACGTGCTGGCGCGCCGAACGCTGCGATACCTCATGAGCACGCAGGAAGAAGATGGCCGATGGGCGCAAAATCTCTGGCTCGACGGTACGCCGTACTGGAATGGCGTGCAGATGGACGAGATCGCGTTTCCCATCCTGTTCGCCGAAATGCTCCGCCGCGAAAACAAGCTGGAGGATCTCGATCCGTATCCCATGATTCGCCGAGCGGCGAGCTTTCTCGTGCGACATGGTCCGGTGACGGGACAGGATCGGTGGGAGGAGAATGGCGGCTATTCGACGTTCAGTCTCGCCGTTCAAGTCGCGGCTCTGCTCGTTGCGGCGGATTTCGCCGACCGTGCGGGCGAAATCGGTGTAGCGATTCTACTGCGCGACACAGCGGATGCGTGGAACGCACGCATCGAGGACTGGACCTACGTTCGCGGCACGGCGATCGCCCGCGAGGTGGGCGTCGACGGCTACTACGTTCGCATCGCCCCCGATGATATCTGCGACGCCACCCCGCTAAGCGGTGGTTTCATGCCGATTAAAAATCGGCCCGGCGGTGCGGAGTGGGCGCGCTACGACGAAATCGTGAGCTGCGACGCGCTCGCGCTCGTCCGCTTTGGACTTCGCGATCCCGCCGACCCGCGCATCGTCAACACCGTACGCGTGATCGATGCGATGCTGCGCGCGCGTACTGCGACGGGGCCGGCCTGGTATCGTTACAATCGCGATGGCTATGGAGAAAAGGAGGACGGTACGCCGTTCGATGGAACGGGCATCGGTCGCCCGTGGCCGCTGCTCGCAGGCGAGCGTGCCCACTACGAGCTTGCAGCCGGCCGGCCTGACGCTGCCATGCAGCTGCTTGGCGTGATGCGCGCACAGGCGAGCGATGGCGGTATGCTCCCGGAACAGGTGTGGGACGGACCCGACATGCCGGATCTCGAGCTGATCAACGGCCGTCCGACCGGCGGCGCCATGCCACTCGTCTGGGCGCACGCGGAGTACGCCAAACTGGTTCGGTCACTGCACGACGGACGCGTGTTCGACATGCCGCAGCAGCCTTACGAACGCTATGTGCGGCAGCGGCTGGGCTGTGATCTCACCTTGTGGGCGCCGCACAGTCGCGCGCGCGAACTGCCAGTGGGAAATCGGTTGCGCATCCACGCTCCTGTCAACTGCGTGATCCGATGGAGCGTCGACGACGCCGAATCTCGCGACGTCGCGAGCGTCGACACGAATTTCGGGGTGTGGCAGGCACAGCTCGACACAGAGCGGCTACCGATCGGCACACGAATCCGCTTCGCGATCGTGCCTCGCACCAGCGCGGGGTGGGGCGAGCTCCAGGAAATCCGGGTGGTCGCCTGAGCTACAAGGCGCGGAACTTCTTGAGCGCCGCCATTAGCCGATCTCTCGGGAGCGCGAACACGCGAACATCGTCTGCGCCGGTCATGGTCTCCGCAGCGAGCATGGAGTTGAGAATCGCTTCTTCCGTCGCTTGCACCGTGGCGGCGAAGAGCGAATTGATTCGGGCGTTGGGAAGCATCGCCACGCGCACGACACCGGTATCGCCGGCCGTGTGTGTGTTGGCCGTCGAGAATGCAAGGAATATGTCGCCGGAGCCGTTTTCGCCGCGGCCACCCGAGCGACCTACGCCGAGCGCGGCGCGTGTGACGAGACGCTTGAGCTGATGCGGCAGCAGTGGGGCATCGGTGGCAACGATAATGATGATCGACCCTTCACCGGTGCGCTCACTCACGGTGCTGGTGTCGCGAACCATGGAGGTCTCTGCTCCACACCTCCGCATCTGCGGTAACAGCGTGGCATCGGACGTCGCCGTGCATGGAGTCAAGTCAGCGATCTCACCACCCACTGGCACACCTGCAACCCGCAACTCGGCACGCGCTCCCATGTTGCACTGAAGGAGCACACCCACCGTATATCCGCCTTCAGCGGCGGCAAGCGTTCGCGACGCAGTCCCGATCCCGCCCTTGAAACGGTGGCATACCATGCCTGTTCCGCCGCCCACGTTGCCCTCTGGAACGGCTCCCCCTCGCGCGCTGTCGAGTGCGGCGATCGTATGTGCTGCCGTCACATGGAAGCCATTGATATCGTTCAGCCGGCCGTCGAACGTCTCAGCGACAACGGGAAGACCCCACGGCTGCATGTTCGGGCGAG
>JANMAY010000526.1:0-40885 GCA_031360095.1 Gemmatimonadaceae bacterium | reverse complement strand
TGCTCTCGCTTCCAGATGGGAACGCGACGCTTGAGCTCCTCGATGCACCAGCGGGAGACGCCGTACGCCTCGTCCCGATGCGCATGTGCAACGGCAATTCCAACACTCGCGTCCTCGAGCGCAAGCTCGCCCAGGCGATGCACGATGACGACGGATGCCCCATGCACGCGGTGAACCGCCTCGTGCGCGATCGCGTCCAGCTCACGAGCGGCCATGGCCTCATACGCGCTGTACTCGATGCCGGTCACGGCGCGGCCGTCGTTGACCTCGCGAACGACGCCGAGAAACAAGAGAAGCGCGCCGTGCGCCGGTGATGCTGCCTCGCGGAGGAGAGCAACAGGGTCGATTGGCTGGTTGATCAGGCGGCCACCTGTCATCATCCGCCGGCCACAGGGGGAATGATTGCCACCTCGTCCCCCATTCCAACTCGCGCGGTTCGGGCCGCATAGCGCTGGTTGACCGCAACCAGCGGCGACGCCGGAAGATGGTCAGCCCCAGGTAGGCTGCGAACGGCGGCGAGCACATCCGCCACGGTCGCGTCCTCACCCACGTCCACCGATACGCTCGGCATGCCGAGCGCGTCGGCGTAGGATGCGAAGAGGAGGACGGTTACGGGCATGAATGCATCGTACAACCCGGCGAGGGAATCGGAAAGAAGCGCGTACTTGTCATATAAAAAAAAGCCCCGGCCGCATGGGCCGGGGCTCAACCGTCGATCTCCAAAGTGTTTAGGCGTCCGACCCCTCGTACTCGTTTTCCGCCTCGAGCTCTTCGATGGAGATATTCGCAACCATTGCGCGAAGCTCCTTGCTCGGCTTGAACACGGGGACGGGACGCGCGGAGACCTCAACCGGAGAGCCCGTGCGCGGATTGCGCGCCATGCGGGTCTTCCGGTGCCGGATCTTGAACGTGCCGAAGCCGCGGACCTCGATGTTCTTCTGCTCTTGCAGCGCTTCCTTGATGGCGTCGAGGAACGAATCGACGACGCGCGCGCAGTCCTTCTTCGAGATCATCGGTCCGGCCGTGCGGGAAATCTGGGCGGTGACACGTTCGACCAGATCAGCTTTCGTCATGAGTGCCTCAGAACGGGCAGCAGAGGGGGGTACAAGCTGATCGAACTTATGCGCGTTAACTCTTGTGTGTCAAGAGCTTAAAGCGCGTCACCGACGTGACTTGCGCACCGTTGCCATGAACTGCTCGAACAGCGGGCGGGCGTCATGCGGGCCGGGAGCGGCCTCTGGGTGGTACTGGACCGCGAATACCGGGAGCTCGCGGTGCCGGAGCCCTTCGAGCGTCCCGTCGTTCAGGTTCACGTGTGTGACTTCCAGTGAAGGCGCTCCTGGAATCGCGGCCTCGGATCCCTCCACGGCAAAGCCGTGATTCTGCGAGGTGATGAGAATTCGTCCGGTCTCGATCTCGCGAACGGGATGATTTCCACCCCGGTGCCCGTACGGCATTTTCACCGTCGACGCGCCGAAGGTGAGCCCCAACAACTGATGCCCCAAGCAGATGCCAAACACCGGGACCTCGCGTTCGGCGATGGTACGGATGGTCTGGGGAGCGTAGGTGATGGCATCGGGGTCGCCGGGACCGTTCGACAGAAACACGCCGTCCGGCGCGAGATCCAGGACCTCCTCGGCCGGCGTCTGCGCGGGGACGACGCTGATTCGACAATCGGCGTCGTCGAACAGGCGCAGAATATTGCGCTTGATACCGAAGTCGTAGGCGACGATGTGATGCGGCGCCTGTGGATTGCCCCATTGATACGGCTTGGCGGTCGTGACACGGGAAGCGAGGTCGAGCCCCTCCATCGACGGGCAGGCATCGAGCATTGCGCGCACGTCGGCGCTCGGACTCTCCCCCGCAGCGATCGCGCCGCGCATGACACCAACGGTCCTGAGATGACGCGTGAGGCGTCGCGTATCAACGCCTTCAAGGAGAGGGATTTGCGCGTCTCGCAAATAGGTCGCGAGATCTCCGTTCGCGCGCCAGTTGGAGTAGGTTCTCGACAGCTCCCGCACCACGACGCCGGCAACCTGCGGTGCGCCGGACTCGGGATCCGCGGGATTGACACCGTAGTTGCCGATCATGGGCGCCGTCATGACGACGATCTGACCGCGGTACGAGGGGTCGGTAAACACCTCCTGGTAGCCGCTCATGTTCGTAGTGAAGACGACTTCCGCAACGGAGTCGGGGAGACCTCCGTGCAGCATACCGCGAAACAGGGTTCCGTCCTCGAGGAGGAGGAACCCTGGAGCGCCCGCCTGTGTGATCACCGGGCTAGGGTTGCTTCGGTGCTGGTGCCGGAGTCGCGGGAGCCGCGCCGGCAGGAGCTGTTTGCGGTGTAGCCGGAGTGAGATTCAACCCAGGCGCGGTGCCCGTGGGTGCCGGCGTCGCCGGCGCGGTGGCGGCCGCAGGCGGAGTCGCAAACGCCTTGTCGAGCACGGAGGTGGGAGTACGCTGCCGAGTGGACGCAAGCGACAGCACAAACGAGAGGAAGAGGAAGATCCCACCGCCCCACCAGCTCGCCTTCGTCAGCAGGTTGCCGGCCTGGCGCGTGCCGAGAAGCGAATCTGCCGAGCTGCTCACGCCGCCGAAGCTGGCCGCGAGACCGTTTCCTTTGCCCGCCTGCAACAGAATGGCGGCGATCAGCACGATGCTGTCGATGATGAGCAGAACGAGAAGAAACGTGAACATGCCGGCGATGGAGTTTGAAGTGACGCTTGGCGAGCTAACCTGTAAATATCACTGAACTTAGGTCGTGCGTCAAGCAGGCTTTGATGCCCCGTTCGACCGATCCGCGGGCGGACCCGCACAGATCTCCGCCCAACTCTTCGGGTCAAGGCTCGCGCCGCCGACGAGGAGCCCACCGACTTCGGGCGCGGCAAGGAGCGACTCGGCGTTCGCCGGCGTCACGCTTCCCCCGTAGAGAATTGGCACCGCTCTCCCGGGCTCACCAATGAGTTCCACGAGTGCCGCGCGAATCACGCGGTGCACCGCCGCGGCGTCGTCAGGCGTTGCGGTTCGGCCGGTACCGATCGCCCACACGGGCTCATATGCGATGATCGCATCGCGAATGGACTCGGGCGAAAGGGTAGAGAGGCCGGCGCGCAACTGGTGAAGGACGACGCTTTCCGTCTCCCCTCGCTCGCGTTGTTCGACTTTTTCACCAACGCAGAGAATCGGCGTGAGGCCATGCTCGACGATTTTGGCGCACTTCTTCGCCGACTCCGCCTCCGTCTCTCCGAATACGTGGCGCCGTTCGGAATGCCCCACGAGCACGAATGACGCGCCGGCATCAGCGGCGATCGCTGCGGAGTCTTCCCCAGTGAATGCGCCCTTCTCTTCCCAGTGCACGTTTTGCACGCCGAGCTGAATGTCGGGCCGGTGTTGCAGGGCGTCGCGTGTTGCAGCGAACGCCAACGCGGAGGGGCACAGAATGATCGTTCGATCGATGCGCGGTTGATGAAGTCCGGCGAACCGCTCGACGAATACGCGCGCCGCACTCGGGCCGAGATTCATCTTCCAGTTCGCTGCGAGCACGGGCTGCACACGCGGCGTTCCGGCTGTGTGCTTGGTGAAGGTGACCACTACTTGTCGTCCAGGATTGCGACGCCCGGCAGCGTCTTGCCTTCGAGAAACTCGAGCGACGCACCGCCGCCCGTAGACACATGGCTCATCTTGGATGCGAGCCCTGCCTGTTCCACCGCTGCCGCAGAATCGCCGCCGCCGACGATGGTCGTCGCGCCTTTTGGTGTGGCGTTGGCCATCGCATCCGCCACCGCCCGCGTCCCCTTGTCGAACGGCGGCGTTTCGAACACGCCCATCGGACCGTTCCAGAGCACCGTCTTCGCACTGGCGATTGCACGCGCGTACGACTCGGCCGTGCGGGGCCCGATGTCGAGCATCGCCATGTCCGCCGGAATGTGTTCGCGACCCACGGTCTTTGCTCGTGCCCCCTCCTCGATGGAGGGCGCCACAACGGCGTCGTGCGGCAGGATCAGCCGTGTACCCGCCTTATCGAGCAGCGCCTTCGCGAGCTCGATCCGATCCGGCTCGACGAGCGACTTTCCCGTTTCCAGGCCCATCGCCTTATAGAAGGTGCATGCCATGGCTCCACCAACGAGCAGCGCGTCGACCTTGGGCAGCAGTGCTTCGATCACGTCGATCTTGCCCGAGATCTTCGAGCCGCCGAGAATCGCGACAAAGGGATGCTGCGGACTCTCGAGCGCCCCGTGCAGATACGCAAGCTCCTTCTCCATCAGCAGTCCGGCGACGGCGGGCTTGAGATGACGCGCCACACCCTCCGTGGACGCATGCGCGCGATGCGCGGCGCCGAACGCATCGTTCACGAAGACATCACCCAGATCCGCCAGGGCGCGAGAGAGCCGTTCGTCGTTCGTCTCCTCACCGCCGAGAAAGCGCGTGTTCTCGAGGAGCAGCACCTCGCCGTCGTTCAGTGTGTTCGCTGCCTTCATCGCTTCGTCGGTGTCCGTGGATTCCACGAAGGAAACGGTGCGTTTCGGCAAGAGTTCCGTGAGACGGCGCGCCACGGGGTCGAGCGAATACTTCGCATCCGGCTTTCCCTTGGGGCGTCCGAGATGCGAGAGCAGGATGACGCGCGCGCCACGGTCGAGCAGAAACTCGAGCGTCGGAATCGCGGCGCGAATGCGCGTGTCATCGCTGACGTGACGCTGCTCGTCGAGCGGAACGTTGAAATCGACGCGCACCAGCGCGCGTCGTCCGCGAAGCTGCTCGGCCGTCAGGTCGCGGACGGTTTTCTTCGGCATCGAGTGTTACAGCCGAGCGCCGATGTACTGCAGCAGGTCGACACAGCGCGAGGCATATCCCCATTCGTTGTCGTACCAGCCCGACACCTTCACGAGCAATCCGTCGACGACATTGGTGCACTTGGAGTCGAAGATGCAGGAGTGCGGGTTGCCGATGTAGTCCGACGACACGAGCTCCACCTCTGTGTACTGGAGCAGGCCCTTGAGTTCTCCGTCGGCGGCTGTACGAAAGGCCGCGTTCACCTGCTCTACGGTCACCGCTTTGTCGACCACCACGGTGAGATCCGTCAGCGAGACATCCGGAGTCGGCACGCGGATGGCGATACCGTCGATCTTGCCTTTGAGCTCCGGGATCACGAGCGACGTTGCCTTTGCGGCACCCGTCGTGGTGGGAATGATCGACATCGCCGCAGCGCGCGCGCGACGCAAATCCTTGTGCGGCAGATCGAGTATGCTCTGGTCGTTCGTGTAGCTGTGCACCGTGACCATGGAGCCGCGCACGAAGCCGAAGTTGTCGCGGATCACCTTCACCATCGGCACCAGGCAGTTCGTCGTACACGAGGCGTTGGATACGATGTGATGCGATTTGGCGTCGTACTTGGTGTGGTTCACGCCCATCACCACGGTGATGTGCTCACCCTTGGCGGGCGCGGAGATGATCACCTTTTTCGCGCCGCCCGTGATGTGAGCCTGCGCCTTGTCGGCGTCGGTGAACCGGCCCGTGGATTCGAGCACAATGTCCACGCCAAGCTCCTTCCACGGCAGCTTTGCAGGATCTTTTTCGGCCAGGACCTTTACCTCGTCTCCGTCCACCGTGATGGAGCCGGACCCCGCGCTTACCTCACCGGCGTACTCGCGATGCACGGAGTCGTACTTGAAGAGATGCGCCAGCGTCTTGGTGTCGGTGAGATCGTTCACCGCCACGAAGTCGAGGTCCTTGATCCCTGCCTGCTTCGCTGCGCGAAGCACCTGCCGTCCGATTCGTCCAAAGCCGTTGATGCCGACACGAATTGCCATCGCTCCGCCTTCCTCTCTCTTCTAAGTTCACCACCGGTCGCCAACGGCCGGTGCTCGGCCAAAGGTCACGAAACTGAGAATGCGTGCACCACCGTCGTGAAGCGCGGCAGCGCACGCGTTCAGGGTCGCGGCGGTCGTCACGACGTCATCTACTAACATAAGATGAAGACCGCGCAGAATAGAGCGTTCCCCATTTGTCCGGAACGCGTGCGAAACGTTGCGCCGGCGCTCCCCAGGTGTCAACCGCGTTTGCGTCACGGTGGCGCGCGTGCGGCACAGAAGATCGTCGCGTACGGGAACGCCCCACGCGACGCCGAGCGTGCGTGCGAGCTCCATGCTCTGATTGTATCCTCGCTCGCGCTCTCGCGAGGCGGAGAGCGGCACGGGAACCAGCGCCGCGCGTTCCTGCTCGACGTCGGTTGGAAACCGAAGGAGCGCCATCCGGCGCGCCATCCCGGTCGCGATCGCCGGCCATCCCTGATACTTCAGCGCATGCACGATGCGCTCCGCGCTTCCTCCAGGGAGTGCATAGGCTGAGCGCGCCGCGCGCACGTACGGCGGAAGCAACTCGCACCAGGCGCATGGTCCGGGACGGCGCGCAGGATCGAACGGATGCCCGCAGCGGTCGCAACGCGGCCGCGGAAGCTCCTGCGCCCGAAGCCAGCACGCGCCGCACACCAGGTCAGTCTCGCGCGATGTGCGCGGGTATCCGCAGACAGCGCAGGCCGGTGGGAGGAGCAGATCGAAGAGCGCGGAGCCCCCGGAGCGCAGAAACGCGCGAGCTACGCGAGTGCCTTCCACATTGCGTTGCGGTCGGGATCGATGCCGAACCAGCGCTGAAAGGCAATGGCGCCCTGTTCGATGAGCATGCCCTCGCCATCGGCAGCGCGATGGCCTGCCGCACGCGCAGCGGTGACCCATGGCGTCTCGCCACGGCGGTACGCGAGATCGAACACGGCACTCCCTGGGGGGAGGAGATCGAGCGCGACCGGCAGCTCACTGCCATGCAGCCCGACGGGGGTGGAATTCACCACCAGCAGAGCGCCCGACAGCGCGTCGTTCAACGAGGTCGCGCGCGCGAACGGAGCGAACCGCGCCGCCAGTTGTTCTGCTCGAGGCATATGCCGATTGTACACCCGAACCTCGCCCACACCGCATCGTTCGGCCGCACACAACACCGACGCCGCGCCGCCCCCTGCTCCGATGAGCGCGACCTGCGCGCCCAACAGCGACTCTCCGAGCAGTGCCCGCATCACGACCTCGGCACCACCCACATCGCTGTTGTCTCCGACCAACTCACCCTGCTCGTGCCAGAAAACGTTCACCGCGCCGGCGCGCTGCGCGAGGTCGCTCACGCGGACGCAGCGCGCGGCCACGGCTTGCTTGTGGGGAATCGTCACGTTGCCCGCGGCGCGTTCCTCCGCCAGTGCACGGAGCAGCTCGTCGAGCGCCTCAGGCGCGACATCGACGGTCTCGTAGGTCAACGCAATGCCCGCGGCGCGCAGCGCGGCGTTCTGAAACGCCGGAGAGATCGAGTGCGCGACAGGATGGCCGAGGAGCACCAGCCGGCGCGGTGGATCGATCACGGCGCGTCGGGTACCTGCTGCGCGGCGAGCCGATCGATCACTCGGCGAATCTCAGTCTCGAGCTCGTCCGACGTCGCGCGGTAGACATCGAGATCGCCGCCCATCGGATCGCTGATCGCCCGGCCCGTCATTCCACGCTCGGGGTAGGCCGTCAGCAGATAGCTCTTCCCGGTGCCGCCGAGCGCCTCGACACGCTCGAGATGGTGCGGACCCATGGTAAAGATCAAATCGCTCCCCTCGACGAGCGCCCGCGTGAGCTGCTGCGAGCGGTGGCCGCTCAAGTCGAGTCGACGTTCCATGCCGACGAGCAGCGCCCCGTCGGAGGCTGCGGCACCATCCCACGAGCTGGTGCCCGCACTCGCGACATCGATTTCCACGAGGCCACGCTCGATGACGAGCTTGCGCGCGATCGCTTCCGCCATCGGGCTGCGACACGTGTTGCCGGTGCAGACGAAAAGCAGCTTCATGTGCTCATGCATCCCCAATGAGGCGCGGTGCCGTCTCGCGCAGCACCGCTGCGGGAATGGCACCCGGCCGAATGACGCGCGGCGCGCGTCCCGTGCAGTCCACCACCGTAGAGGGCGAGGACGGTCGAAGCGTTCCGCCGTCCAACACACGCAGCGTGCCGCGTGCGATCACGTCGCCCCACTGGTCGAGAATCTCGCGCGCCGACATGGCGGGGGGAACCCCGGGACGGTTGGCGCTCGTGCTCGTGATGGCGTCGCCATGCGCGAGGATGAGGCGCTGCAGCGCGCGATGCGACGTCCAGCGCACGCCGACGCCGCCCTCCGGTCCCCGCAGCGCGGATGGCACGCGCTGCTCGCCACCGGGCAGAACGAGCGTAAGCGGGCCTGGCCAATGACGCGCCACGAGATTCGACGCGAAGCTCGGCAAGTGGAGGTCGAGCCGGGAGAGCATCTCGCTCCCGGCGATGAGGAGCAGAAAGGGCTTGCCCTTGGGGCGGCCCTTCAAGCGCACGAGGGCGTCCACCGAGTCGCGATCGATTGCGCCCCCGAAGCCGTATACGGTTTCCGTTGGGTACGCGAGCACACGACGCAGCTCCATCTGCTCGAGCGCCGGTCGAATGGCCGCCGAGATCTCGGCGTCGGACCAGAGCGGCACGGTGAGCGCGCTGGTCATTCGCGCACGGTCGCCAATGCTTCGAGCCGCGCGAAGTCGGCGGGTTCCGTCACCTTGAGCGCGCGCTCACTTCCGCGCACCACGCGCACCGGAATCCCCAACCGTTCGCATAGCGCCGCGTCATCGGTTGCCGAGATGCGCTCGGCCCGAGCGCGGCGATGCGCATCGACGATGACACGACGCGGAAAGCCCTGCGGCGTTTGCGCGCGCCACAATCCCTCGCGTTCGATGGTGCGAACAACGCGTCCGTCGCTCGCGACCTCCTTCAGCGTGTCGACCACCGGCAGTGCGGCAATGGTGCTGACCCCGTCGCGCACGGAAGCGACGACGCGCTCGATCGTGTCCGCGTCCACGAGCGGACGCGCCGCATCATGGACGAGCACGATCTCGGCCTCGTCGGGAAGGTCATCGAGTCCGTTCGCGACACTCTCGTTGCGCGTCCGGCCGCCGATCGACACGAGCAGACGATCGGCATCGCACTGAAAGAGCCACGGCGGCGGATCGCCAGCATACTGCTGCGGAAGCACGCACACGACCATCCCGACGTCCGAGCGCGCCATGAACGTCTGCACGCTGTGCAGCAGCATCGGCTTGCCCGCGACCCAGCGAAACTGCTTCAGCTCCTCGCTGCCGCTCCGCGATCCCGTTCCTGCCGCGACGATCACGACGCCGACGTCGCGCGTGATCGGTAGGATGCCACTCATGCGAAGATCCGCTCGAACATGTCGCCGATAGTGCGCACGCCAATTGGCCGGAGTCCTTTCGGAATTCGCGTCGGCACGGCTCGCTCCGCGAGGTACGCCGTCGTCATCCCCATATTCGCGGCTTCAGCCAGGCGACGCTCGGCTTGTGAGACCGGCCTGATCTCTCCGCCCAACCCCACTTCGCCGACGAACACGGCATCGTGCGACAACACGCGGTCGTACACGCTGGACGCCAGCGCAGCAGCGACCGCGAGATCGCCGGCGGGCTCCACCATCCGCATCCCGCCGACGACGTTGAGAAACACGTCGAGTTGCCCGAAGGACAATCCGGCGCGCTTGTCGAGCACCGCGAGCAGGAGGGCGAGTCGGCGACCGTCGTACCCGGTGGCCACACGCTGTGGTGTGCCGAATCCCGCCTTGGCCGCAAGCGCCTGGATTTCGATGAGGATTGGTCGCGTACCTTCGAGCAGCGCTGTGACCGCGCTTCCCGACGAGTGCATCCCCCGGTCACCGAGGAAGAGCTCGGAGGGATTGGCGACGGGGACAAGACCGTCCTGTGCCATCCGGAACACGCCGATCTCGTCGACGCTGCCAAAGCGGTTCTTCGTCGCGCGCAGCACGCGGTGATCGAGCGAGTTCTCGCCCTCGAAGTACAGCACAGTGTCGACGATGTGCTCGAGCGTCTTGGGTCCGGCAATTCCGCCACCTTTGGTCACGTGGCCAACGACGAACACCGCAGTGCCGCTCTCCTTCGCGAAACGCATCAGCCGCGCCGCGCACTCGCGCACCTGCCCCACGTTGCCTGGGGCACCTTCGAGATCGTTCGTGAACACCGTCTGGATGGAGTCGACGACGAGCACCGACGGCGCGACCGCGCCGGCAGTGGTGAGCACCGTTTCCAGATTCGTCTCGCTCAGGAGCCTCACGTCGCCGGCGTCCTCGCGCAGCCGATCCGCGCGCAGCTTGATCTGGAGCGGACTCTCTTCGCCCGATGCATACAGCACAGGATGTCCCGCCGCCTGGAGCCGTCCCGCGACCTGGAGGAGCAGCGTCGACTTGCCGATGCCGGGCTCGCCGCCGATGAGGACCATCGAGCCAGGCACGATTCCCCCGCCGAGTACGAAGTCGAATTCATCGATGCCCGTCTTCCAACGAAGCGACTCCGAGCCACCAACATCGCGCAACGTGGGCGTGGCGACCACGCTGCCTCCCTCGGCCATCGTGCGCGTGCCCCCCGCTCGACGACTGGCGCCGCTCGACGGTGCGCTCCGCGATGCCATTTCCTCGACGAGCGAATTCCACGCGCTGCAGACGTCGCAGCGCCCCGCCCATTTGGGATGGTCGGCTCCGCATTCCGTGCAGCGGTAGACGGTCTTAGTCTTCGCAGTCATGCGATGGGGCGCGCGCTCATCCGCAGGAAAATAGCAGGAGGGCGCGCGTCCCGTGTGTCACACCATTTCGGCGTGTGGCGCGTCGCTGCCATGATCGGCGGTCACCCGACGCGACGTACGCCTCCGGCGGGACCGATTCGCCCAGCCTCGGTGCCGCCGCTCGGAGGATGTGGAGCGCGTGTCGTGAAATTGCTGAACAGCGTGAAGCTCTTGTGGAAATGCAGGTTCACCAGCCCGATGGGACCGTTGCGTTGCTTTGAAACAATGATTTCCGCTTTGCCCTCGAGGGAATTGCCATCTTTATCTGTCACGCCCTCGTACACTTCGGGCCGATAGATGAACATGATGAGATCCGCGTCCTGCTCGATCGCACCCGATTCACGCAGATCTGACATCTGAGGCCGCTTGCTATCACCCGTTCGCTGCTCCGGTGCGCGCGACAGCTGGGACAGCGCTACGACAGGCACATCCAATTCTTTCGCCAATCCCTTGAGACCGCGAGAGATCTGTGACACTTCCTGCTGCCGATTCTCCGAGCCCGCGGGACCCTGCATCAATTGCAGATAGTCCACCATCACCATGTCGATACCGTGGTCCGCCTTCAGGCGACGCGCCTTTGAGCGCATTTCCAAAAGCGAGATGCCGGCTGTGTCATCGATCCAGATGGGCGCACTTGTCAAGAGACCGGCGGCGGTCGCCAGCCGCGGATAGTCGTCGTCGCGCAACAGGCCTTTTCGGACTTTCTGCGCGTCGACACGAGCCTCTGCAGTCAGCATGCGCTGGGCGAGCGCTTCCTTACTCATTTCGAGCGAGAAGATCGCAATGCGCTTCTTGGATTCAATTGCGGCGTGCTGCGCGATGTTGAGCGCGAATGCGGTCTTTCCCATCGATGGGCGCGCCGCAATGATCACGAGATCGGAGTTTTGAAATCCAGAGGTCAGCTCATCGAGATCAACGAAGCCGCTCGGAACGCCGGTGATCATTCCGCCCGACCGCGACGACTCCTCGATCCGCTCCATCGCGGGCCACATCAGCTCTTTGATGCGTGAGAACCCCTCGCTCGTGCGCTGTTGGGAGACTTGAAAAATTCTCTGCTCGGCGATGTCGAGCAGTTCGTCGGCGGTGTTGGCGCCCGAGAACGCCTCGCTGACGATCTCTGTCGAGACCTCGATGAGACGCCGCAGCAGCGCCTTCTCCTTCACGATCTTCGCGTGATACTCGACGTTGGCGGCTGTCGGAACGGCGTCGACGAGGAAGCCGATGTAGTCCTTTCCGCCCGCGCTCTCGAGCTCCCCCTTGCGCGAGAGCTCATCGGCGAGCGTGAGCGGATCGACTACGCTGCCTCGCTCCGTGATCGTCATCATCGCGCGGAACAACCGGCGGTGGCGCTCGGCATAGAACATCGAGTCGTCCACGACTTCGACAGCGCGCATCACCGCATCCTGATCGATCAGCATGGCGGCGAGCACGGCCTGCTCGGCATCCTCCGAGTACGGAGGACGCCGGTCCCGATAGGGATCACGCGTCAGCGGCGTTGGCGCGATCGAGTATTCGACGGGCGAGCTGGACATCTTCCCAGGTTGGGCGCTTCCACGCAGGATTCCGCAGCAGCGCGGCAGGATGGTACGTCACGACGAGTGGAACGCCGTAGTAGCGGTGTATCTGTCCACGAAGCTTCCCGATCGTCGTCTTCGTTTCGAGCAGAGTCTGCGACGCAAAAGTTCCGAGCGCCAGAATCACTTTCGGTTTCACCAACTCGATCTGTCGAACGAGATATGGCGAGCATGCGGTCACTTCTTCCGGCAGAGGATTTCTGTTTCCCGGCGGCCGGTGCTTGAGGACGTTCACGACGAACACATCGTCACGCGAAAGATTGATCGCCGCAAGGATCTTCGTCAGCAATTGTCCGGCAGCTCCGACGAACGGCACGCCCTGGAGATCTTCTTTTTCCCCAGGCGCTTCGCCGACGACCATGAAATCCGCGTCTGCACTGCCAGAGCCCGGCACCGGATTCGTCGCGGTCGCATACAACGGGCAGCGCGTGCACTTCGCCACGACGTCTGCTATCTCCGCCAACGACTGCAACTTGAAGGCAGGGTCCTCGTAGATGGCACGGCTCGCACCGCCCACGACGATGCCCGCAGGAGTGTCGTCGAGCGATATCAACGCCGGCCCGTCGATCTGTGTGGAAGGAATGTGGACAGCCGAATCTGCTGCCTGCGCGGTGTTCGGCGGCGCTGGCTCGATCGGTCCATCAGCGGCACGAATGGCCGCTCGCCAGTCCGAGCTCGCCTGTGGCGCGCGCCGCCCGGAGTCTCCCGAGCCCTGCATCGCACCAAGCAGCTTCATTGCTTCGTCCACACTCATCGAGTCGAGTACAAGCTCCGTCTCACCAAGCTCGCGGCGTTGCTCGAGGTAGCGGCGCAGCGCCTCTTTACCGTTCATCGAGCAGCGCCTCGACGCGATCGAGAATGACGTCGGCCACTTCTCGCTTGTCGAGCAGCGGCAGCTGTTCCGGAGCTTCGGTTCCGCTGCGCACGATCGTCACACGATTCGTATCGACGCCGAATCCCGCGCCTGGTTCGTTCGCGGCGTTCAACACGACGAGGTCGAGTTCCTTGCTCTCGAGCTTTCGTCGTGCGTTTGCCAATAGGTCGTCGGTTTCGAGCGCGAAGCCAACCACGACCGCACCCGGCCTGCGTGCCCCGCGCGTGCTCAGGAGAATGTCGGGGGTCTCCTGCAACTCGATCGTGCGCGCGGCCCCGGTCTTCTTCAGCTTGCCGGTCGATTTGCTGCTCGGCGTATAGTCGGCGGGCGCCGCACTCATCACCACCACGTGGGCCAACGCAATGCGGCTCGCGACGGCGTCGCGCATATCCATCGTGGATTGCACGGGCACGTGCGTGACACCAACGGGTGGTGCCACGGCGAGGGGACCCGCGACGAGCGTGACGTCCGCGCCACGTCGCCACGCTGCACCAGCGATCGCAACACCCATCTTGCCGGAGCTGTAGTTCGAGAGAAAGCGCACGGGATCGAGTGGTTCACGTGTGGGTCCAGCAGTCACGAGGACGCTGCGACCCGCCAGCGTGCCGCCACCAAGCATCCGGCCGATGTGCGCGAAAATCGTCTCGGGCTCGGGCATGCGTCCGGGACCGCTCCCTTCCCCTGCGGCCAGCATACCGTCTTCCGGATCGAGGAGCGAATGGCCGAGTGCGCGCAGGTGCCGCGCGTTGGCTTGCGTCTGCGCATGCGCCCACATGCGATCGTTCATTGCCGGCACGAACAGCACCGGTGCGTTCGTCGCCAGCAAAACCGCCGTGAGCAAATCGTCGGCCTGTCCGGTCGCAACGCGCGCCATCAAGTCCGCCGTGGCGGGCGCGATGACGATGGCGTGTGCAGCGCTCGCCAGCTTGATGTGGTCGAGTGCACGACCGGCGTCGAACAGCCCGGTATGCACCGGTCGGCCCGTGAGCGCCTCGAAGGTCACGGCACCCACGAACTCCGTCGCCGCGCGCGTGAGCACGACGTCCACTTCGGCGCCGGCTTTCGTGAGGAGCCGTGCAAGCCACGCGCTCTTGTAACTCGCGATCCCGCCGGACACGCCCAGCAACACGCGGCGTCCAGCGTAGGGCCGAAGTCCGGTGTCGCTCACGGTGTCGTGGTGGATAGCCGGGTAGCACTCACCCCGGCATGTCTCGCGTTATTCCGCCGAGCGACGGCGCGGGATGACGCGATAATTGATGTCGCCGCGGGAGAGCTCTTCAAGGGAGCGCGTCGTGAGCTTCTTGTCGCGCGAGCCGGAGCCGCCGGGAAACTCGTTCAGTGCGCGCGCATATTTCGCTGCCACGAGGACGCCGAGGTACTTGTTGGCGGCGTGCTGGGCGATTTCGCCTGGTGTGAAAACTCGCATGACTCGTTGCTCAGGGTGTGGTGTTCTCGATCTCTTCCTCGAGCCGCTCGATGAGCAGCCCGACCTGCTGACGGAGGTTCTTCACTCGCTCGCGGCTCACGATCTCCGCATCCACGATCGAACCGACGCTCGCTACCGCGCGCTCGAGCTCGTCGTTCACGACTACGTACTCGTACCCATCGACCTGCTGCAACTCCTGCAATGCCGATTGCAGACGCGCCGCCAATTGCGCGGCGCTTTCCGTCTTGCGCGCCTTGAGACGCTCCAGCAAAACATCCGCCGACGGAGGCAAGACGAAAATGGTGACCGACTGCGGAAATGCGCGAATGAATTGCACCGCACCCTGCACGTCGATGTCCATTACCACATGCCGACCCTCGGCCAACACGCGTTCGATTTCGCGACGGAGCGTGCCGTAGAGGTTGCCATGCACTTCCGCCGATTCCGCGAAAGCTCCCTTCTCCCGCTCGGCGATGAACTCCGCGCGGCTCATGAAATAATAGTCACGTCCCGCGATTTCGCCTGGTCTGGGCGCTCGGGTCGTGCAGGAGACCGAATAGCCCAGATCGGGCCGCCGTGCGAGCAGTGCTTTCGCGATCGTGGTTTTCCCACCGCCGCTCGGCGCGCTCAGGATCACCGGGAATGGGCTCATTCGAGGTTTTCGACCTGCTCGCGGATCCGCTCCAGCTCTTCCTTTACCTGGAGGACGTCGTTGACGATCGCGGCATCATTGCCTTTGCTCCCCGTCGTGTTCGCCTCGCGGAGCATCTCCTGGAGCAGAAATCCCAGCCGTTTCCCGACTCCGTCGGCCTGGGCCGACGCCACAGCGCCGCGAAATGCGGCAATGTGGGCCCGAAAGCGCGACAGCTCCTCTTGCACGTCCAGCCGATCGGCGAGGATCGCAATCTCCTGGGCAAGCCGATTCTCGTCCACGGAAACGCCGTCGGTGAGCTCGCGCACCGCGTTGCGAAGCCGATCGCGCTGCTCGAGGACGCGCTGGGGGGCTCGCCGAGCAATGCGGTCGAGTGCCCCCTCCACGACGGCCAGCCGCTCATCCAGGTAGCTCACGAGCCGGTCGCCCTCCGTTGCGCGCATCTTCAGCAGCGCATCGACGGCCTGGTCCACGATAGCCACCAGCTCGCTGGACGCGTCGGCCGGCAGCTCCTCGCGGACCGTGGCGACGAACACATCCGGGAGTCGCAGTATCGTCGCGACATCGATTGCCTCGGCCAGCGCATGGCGCTGCTGGAGTGCGCGCAATTGCGCGACGTAGGCACCGAACCGGATCTCGTCGATCGGAAGAGCAGCTACTTCGCCATTATCATCGCGGTCGAAGCGGGCGCTGAGGGTCACGTGGCCTCGAGTGACCCGCTTACGTAAGGCATCGCGCACATCACTCTCCCAGCGCGCGAGCGGGCCGGGAAGCTTGATCGACGGGTTGAAGAAGCGGTGGTTCACCGAGCGCACTTCGACGCTCACCCGGCTTCCGCCCACCTCGCCATCCGCTGCGCCGAAGCCCGTCATGCTGCGTATCATATAGAGCGGCCTAAGTTACTATGGCACAATGACATTGTCAATTCCAAAAATCCCAACGTACACCGTAGAATTGCGTCTGTCTTGGCAGGTTGTAACCAGGCACCTGCGCAAACTTTTCCTGGAGCAGGTTGCGAAACTGGTACGAGACCACCGCCGTCTGAATCCGGATTTCCAGCTTGAAGGTGATCATACGGTAGCCTGGCGCCACCCGAGCTGAGTCTCTGGCCGTGGGAAAGAGCGCGTCGGATCGGTACTCGTGCGCGAGCGACGTGAGGAGGCCGAAATTCCCCCGTGGAAAGCGATTGAGCAGGTTGGTCTGGATATACAGCTCGCTGCGGGTTTGATAGCGCGGCCGATAGGGCCCGCCCGAATCGTTCCAGGCAATCGCCCAGGCATCGGCGTTCACGCCGCGCCAGAGCCGCCCGCGGAGGCTCAGCGTACGAGCAGTCACCTCGCCTTCGGTGCGGATCGCGGCAGGGCGTGCGTAGACGGAGTCGAGCTCCGCGGGCGCAAGGAGGGTTGTCCGTCCTCGGCGGAGCAGCCCCACACTCACCCAGAGATCGCGCAGACGCACGCCTGCTTCCGCACGCAGGTTCGTGCGCGCCGCGAGGGCATACCGCGTCGCCTCGGCGGTATCAGCGGGGATGATCCGCAGCCCCTCCACCGCAAAAGCGCCCGCCGTGTCGAGGACGATTCGCGTCCGCGGCTCGTCGAAGAGCCGGTCGATATCCCCGCTGCCGGTCCTGGAGCCCGATGCGACGACCGCTATGCGATCGAGTGGAGTAAGACGCACGGTTGCTTCGGCTCGCGCGGGCTGCAGGTAGTGCTTGCCCGCGGCGAACAGCGACACGTTCAACGGGCCGCTCGCCATCGAGCCGCGACCGCTGAGGAAATACGAGCTGCGCCGACCGCCAACGCGAATGTGCTCGGCCGCGCTCAGGTGCAACGGACCACGCGTGATGCCGCCCGTCATCAGATACTGGCTTTCGTACGCCACGGAGTCCGCCTGCTTCGTGGCGGAGTCCGTGTCGGTGGGGTTGGTGAACGACAGGTCCGTCGACTTTCGCGCGGACGCCGTGTAGCTGTGCGCGGACGCCAACACTTGAAACCAACGGCCTCGGTCAGGATCGCCGTTTCCGAATCGGACGTACGCCGTGTTGCGCTGCGTCTCGATGCTCGGGACCGTGTCGATTGTCTGGGCGGCGTCCCCTGTGCCGACCCATCGAGCACGGTTGCGGTGCGAACGCTCGAGAAAGGCGTCCGCGCTCCAGGGTCCACGCGCGAGGCCGGCGCGCAGCATCAGATTCAACACGTCGGACGAAGGAAGGCGCCGGTCGGGTTGTGTGGTGAACTGCTCCGCGCCGACCTGCAACGCCTCGCCGTGGTCGTACCGTCGCCCAAAGTACGCGCGGTAGAGGTTGGAGTTGAGATCGCCCGTTGCGATGTCGGCCCGCGTGTATGGAACCGTGCGGTCGACGCGCCAGCTACGTGCGTACACGCGCACCTCCTCGGCGCCGCGCTCGATACGCAGCTCTTCGACCGCGTGTAGCGGAAGGTCGTTCACCGGCGTCACGCCGCGGGAGCGTCGGTCCATCGGATCCAACTCGAGACCGTCGAGAAACACGCGCACGCGTTTGACGTCGCCTTGGGAAGCGATGAACGCGGGGCCCGCGAGAAAGCCGGTCGAAAATTCAGTCAAGCCTGGGACGCGGCCGAGCAGGTCCGACAACGTGAGCGCACCCGTCGCATAGATCGCCGCGCGATCGTAAATCCGCGGCAACCCGATCTCCAGAATGGGCGGCATCTCGGCCCGCGTGAGCGGACTCTTGATGGTATCCCGCTTGATCTCGGCTTTGGGAAGAGGAACGATGCCTTTAATGATCGAGTCGTTCTTGATCATCGAATCGGCCTTGAGCGGCGTGGGTACGCGAAGGGTATCGCGGCCCGGCGCCGGGAGTTTTGGCTTGCGACCGGTAGTATCCACGCGGCTGGGAACGGTGTCTCGACGTCCGGCCACGGTGTCGCGTCGCACGGGCACTTGCGCGCGCGCTTCCGCGGGCAAAACGG
Organism: Gemmatimonadaceae bacterium; assembly: GCA_031360095.1. GTDB lineage: Bacteria > Gemmatimonadota > Gemmatimonadetes > Gemmatimonadales > Gemmatimonadaceae > AG11. Next base: position 22,741 of record JANMAY010000526.1, on the reverse strand, counting down.
CCCCGGCAACCGCGCCGAGGCCAAGGAGGAACAGGAGCCGCGCCCGGCGGGAGTTCACCCGGCGCGCCCGCGCGCGAACTCGACGAAAGTGCCAACGGGGACACCCGTCGGGCCTCTCGGGACAGTCGCGAGGTCCGCTTCGGTGTACGCCGTTCCCGCGACGTCGAGGTGGACCCACGGAAACTCCGTCGCGAACTCCGCGAGGAAGATTGCCGCACTGATGGTGCCCGCGGGGCGACCGCCGGAATTCTTGATATCGGCGACGTCAGATTTGATGAGGTCCTTGAAGTCGTCCCACATGGGTAGCTCCCACCCCGGTTCCCCGGCGAGAGTTCCACTTGCGAGCACTTCCTTGATCAAGTCGGCGTTGTTGCCAAGCACGCCGGTCGCCGTGTGGCCCAGGGCGATGACGCACGCACCGGTGAGCGTCGCGGCGTCGATGACGGCGGCCGGTTTGAAGCGCGCCGCGTACGTGAGGACATCGGCGAGCACGAGCCGCCCTTCCGCATCCGTGTTGATGATCTCGATGAATTTGCCCGACAGACTTTTCACGACGTCGCCCGGCTTGAACGCGGTGCCTGACGGCATGTTCGTCGTAGACCCGATCAGACCCACGACGTTCACCGCCAGCTCCAGACGCGCAATCGCCTCCATTGCGCCCAGCACGCCCGCTGCACCGCACATGTCGAACTTCATCCACTCCATGCCCTGTGCCGGCTTGATCGAAATGCCGCCGGAATCAAAGCACAATCCCTTTCCAACGAGTGCGATCGGGGGAGCATCGGGTGCGCCGCCGCGATATTCGAGGATGATGAGCTTCGGATCCTCGGGCGTGCCCTGCGCAACGCTCAGAAAACTGCCCATCCCCTCCTTCTCCATCTCCGCGCGGCCGAGCACCGTGACCTGCAGACCGTGACGGGACGCGATGTCACGCGCAGTGCTGGCGAGATACTCGGGTGTGCAGAGATTGCCGGGCATCATACCGAGCGTTCGCGCCAACGAGTGGCCTTCCGCGATGGCGATTCCGGACCGGACTCCGCGCTCTGCCACGGCAGAATCTCCGCCGAGGATTTTCGCGCTCGTCAAGGGAGCGCGGCGATCCTCGGCGGGGAGTGGAGTCTTCGTCTCGGTGTAGTCCCAGGCACCGGCGGACAATCCAACGGTCACCGCTTCCACCTCGCGCTCGGCGAGCGCACCGGCGTAGAACGCAAGACTTCCGCAGCCCATGCGTCCGGACTGCCGCGCGGCAATTGCGCCGGCTCGCCTGAGCGAGCCAACGCGATCCGTTGCTTTGCCCATACCGAGGAGCAACACGCGCGCGGGACCGGAGGCCGCCCCAACGAGATGCAGCGCTTCGTCACGACCGCCGCGGAAGTCACGACGCTCGAGCGTGCGCGTCAGCGCTCCACCGAGTGCGGCATCGAGCGGCGCGAGCGCCGCGTCGAGCGTGGGCGCTGAGGGGAGCGCGATGACGAGGAGTGGGGTATCGAGCGCACCAAGAGCGGCGGGCCCGACGGACAGGGAGAGCGTCATGTGGACGGTGTGGGTCGATTGCAGGGGTGCTTCAGGCGCTCATCCCTTTGATGATCTGATCGCCAAATGCAGTCGTACTGACCTCTGTAGCTCCAGGCATCTGGCGTGCGAGATCGTATGTAACCCGCTTGCTCTTGATCGCGTTCTCGAGGCCGCGCACGATGAGCTTGCCGACCTCCTTCCATCCCATGTATTCGAACATCATCACGCCGGACAGAATCACACTGCCGGGATTGATTTTGTCGAGATTGGCGTACTTGGGCGCAGTGCCGTGCGTCGCCTCGAAGACTGCGACGCCATCGCCTACGTTGCCGCCCGGCGCGAGACCGAGTCCGCCGACCTGGGCCGCGGCCGCGTCGGAGATGTAATCACCGTTGAGGTTCGGCGTCGCGATCACATCGTATTCGTCGGGGCGCAGCAGTAGCTGCTGGAACATCGCATCGGCGATGCGATCCTTCACGACGAGACAGTCTGCACGCGCCGCGTTCCCGCCTTTGCCGAGATCGGATTCAGTGCAGGTCTGTCCCGGAAATCCGGACTGCGCCTCCGCGTAGCCCCAATCGCGAAACGCGCCTTCCGTGTACTTCATGATGTTGCCCTTGTGCACCAGCGTCACCGAACGGCGCCCGTTCTCGAGCGCGTACTGAATGGCCATGTGTACGAGCCGCCGCGAACCGAACTCGGACATCGGCTTGATGCCGATCGCCGATTGCGCGCGAATCTCCTTGCCGTAGCGCGTCCGAATGAACTGCGCGAGCTCCTCGGCTTCCGGCGAGCCGGCCTTCCACTCGATGCCCGCGTACACATCCTCGGTATTTTCGCGGAAGATGACGACGTTCAGCTTCTCCGGCTCTTTCATCGGATTGCCGACGCCCTCGAAGTAGCGCACGGGGCGAATGCAGGCATAGAGGTCGAGTACCTGGCGCAGCGTCACGTTCAACGATCGGATGCCGCCACCGACCGGTGTCGAGAGCGGCCCTTTGATCGATACGCGAAATTCCTTGAACGCTTCGAGCGTTTCGTCCGGCAGCCACTCGCCATGCTTCGCGTGGGCTTCTTCGCCGGCGAAGACCTTCATCCAGCTGACCTGTTTCTCGGAGCCGTATGCGAGGCGGATCGCTGCGTCGAAGACGCGCACGGACGCGCGCCAGATGTCGGGGCCGGTGCCATCGCCCTCGACGAATGGAATGACCGGATTATTCGGGACGCTCAGAACACCCTGGTCGAACGCGATTGCGTCGCCGCTGGACGGCCGCGTCGCGTAACGATAGTTGCCCATGCACACGCCTGCGTTGCTGGAATGGAGTCGGTGACAGCCGATGAAGTTACGCAGGCCGTCAGACGCGAGCAAGCAACGATGCGCAGCAATACCCGGGACGAGACTCGAACTCGTATGGCACTCTCGTGCCGGTGGATTTTGAGTCCACTGCGTCTACCGATTCCGCCACCCGGGCGAGCAGCGCAATCTAGCGCGGCAGCGCGATGCTCTCAACGGCATCGTCTGGGGTGTCATTCTGAGCGAGCGAGTCGAAGGACCTGCACCTTGCGCGCGCCGCGCGCGGTTCAGCGCTTAGGGAAGCTCAGGAGGCGACCCGCGCCGGTTGGCCTCGCCGCGCGCGCGCATCAGCTCCTGGACGCGCTTCCGCACCTGCTCCTGCAACGCAAAAAACTTGGCGCGCTGCAGCGGCGTGGTGAAGGAGGACATCTCTTTCATCTCGTCGCCCTGCAAATCGACGCGCTGCCGCTGAAGTCGCAGCAGCCGATCGAGGCTGGCGGCAATCGCCGGCTGGTCGGCGGCGCTGTCCGCCTGGACGTGTTGGCGCAGCGCGATGCGCTCCGCGCGTTCGTCCTGAGCGAGCGCACGCCGCCGCTGATCGAAGCGCCGGCTCGTGGCCTCCAATTGCGCCATCTGGTCATCCGTGAAGCCAATACGCGTCTTTGCCGTCCGCCAGAACACGCGGCGCACTTGCTGTTGCAGCTGCTGCTGCCGCTCAGCCGGCACCCCAGGTTGCAGTTGCTGCTGAAGGCGCCGCCCGGCGCGACCGAGCCGCGGTCGCGCTCCGTCCTGCGCGTCCAACGTGCCGGCGAACGCGGTCACGCACAACAGCGCGAGCGCGAACCGGCGCATCATGCGCCCCCCCGGGTTGGCGCAATGGGCGCGATGGCATGGCTTTCGACGTCCGTCGACGGCAGCGCATCCAGCGCCTCGATTTCCTTCAGCAGCGACGTCAGCTCCGTCTCGCTCAAATCGCCGAGCGAGCCGTCAACGACGTGCAGCTCACGAGTCGACGCAAGCTCACGTGTCCGCTCCGGCAGTACCGATTTGTCCGGTTGTTGGGAGGACATGGGTGTAGCGACACCACCGGCGACGGCATGCGTATCCGCGCGCATCGGCGCAGGTGCGGATGGCACGCTCGGCGCAGCGACCGCGGTGATGTCCACGGTCGACGGCGCCGGCGAGCGATTCAGGACCGCGACGGACGCCGCACCCGCCGCCAACAGCATCAGAGAGGCGGCAATGCGCCAATCGCTCCACACTCGCGTCGCTCGGACGCGATGCGGAGGGATCGCGGCGCCAATTGCCGCGAGATCGAGTCCGGGCGAGACGCGAAGCGAGGCGCGTACGTCGTGCAGCAGCGCGAGTTCGGCGCGACAGTCCGCGCACGAGGCCAAATGCAGCTCGACCGTCCGACGCGCAGCCGAATCGAGGCGCTCGTGCAGCAGATCCGGCAGCAGGTCGCGAATGTCGCCGTTCGGGCAGTCATTCATCGAGAAACTCCTTGATCGAACGCATCGCGTGGTGATAGTGCACGCGCGCGGCGCCTTCCGTCGTCCCGGCCACGTCGGCAATTTCCTTGTACGACATTCCTTCACTCACCCTGAGCATGAATACCTCACGCTGCGTCTTGGAAAGGCGAGCGACCGCAGCGTGCATTCGCTTCCTCGTTTCTTCGGCAACCACCGTATCGAGCGGGTCATACTCGGTGACTGCATCGTCATCCTGAATCTCCAACTGCTCACCCCGTCGCCGCTCTGATCGCCGGCGGTCGAGCAAGAGCCGGCGCGCGATGGTGAACAGCCAGGTCCTGAGCGAGCTGTCGCCGCGAAAGCTGTCCAGTGACGCGAACGCACGCACGAAGGTATCCTGCACCACTTCCTGCACGTCGCCCTTCGCGCCAAGACTGGCGGCGAACCTCCCCACCGCCTCCGCATTGCGCTCGACGAGCAGCGTCGCGGCACGTTGATCCCCCGCCTTCCAGCGCGTGATGAGCTCGAGGTCGGTTTCTTCATCGGCACTCGGGGCGACATCTCTCATGCGATCCGGCAAGTTGGACGGCGGAAACCCGCGGCCGTTAAGGCTCCCGCAAGGACTCGGCGGGTAAGATATGGGCACCTCCCCCAACTGTCTCGTCTGCCAATGGCCTCCTCTCCCAACCGGCCGCTCCTGATCGCCCACCGCGGCATGCCGCGGCAGGCCCGGGAGAACACCTTAGCCAGCTTCGCGCTCGCGCTCGCCGCCGGCGCCGACGGGATCGAGCTGGATGTCCACGCGACCGTGGATGGGGTCGTCGTTGTCCATCATGACGCGACATTGAAGAGAGGACTGCCGATCGCGAGTATGACGCTCGAGGCCATTCAGCGCACCGAAACGTCTGCAGCGCGACGCATTCCAACCTTGGCCGAAGTGTGCGCGCTGGTGGGCGGACGCGCTGAGCTGCTCGTGGAGATCAAGGGTACGAACATCGAAGCGCTCGTTGTTCCTGTCCTGGACGAATACGCGGGCACCGTCGCGATTCACAGCTTTGATCACGCATGCATCCGGCGTCTCGCGATCAGCGGGACGAAGTACCGCCTCGGCGTGCTGCTCGAGTCGTCCAGGGAATCTCCGACAGCGCTGATGCGTGACACGGGCGCACTCGATGTCTGGCCGGCGCACAGCATCGTGACGCGCGCGCTCGTGGACGAGGTCCACGGCATGGGAGGACGGGTGATCGTCTGGACGGTGAATGAGCCCCGCGACGCCGAGCGTCTCGCGTCGCTAGGCGTGGACGGCATCTGCACGGACGACGTGACGCTGCTGCGGGACCGCTCTGGCTCCTGAATGACCCGCCCGATACCTTCCCGCCGCATTCCAGTAATCACCTTTCTTCTCCGGACCGCACGCACGATGCGTCATCCCGTTCTGGCGTTCACAGTTGTCATCAGCGTCCTCGCTGCCCGTGCAAGTGAGGCGCAAGGACCCACCACGAGCCCAGTGGCGAGGCAAACGGCGGGCGACACCGTCCGATCGGTGCCTATGGCGGGCGGCATGTCGACTCCCAACGCAGACCCGTTTCCCAGCACTTACCAGCCGTTCGCGTCACGTCCGACCCTCATTCGGAACGTCACGATCCTGACGGCCGCTGGTCCAACGATCCGTAATGGCAGCCTCCTCCTGCGCGAGGGGAAGATCGCGGAGGTGGGCGCGAGCGTCACGGCGCCGGCCGATGCACTGGTGATCGATGGGAGCGGCAAGTTCGTTACGCCGGGCATCATCGACACGCATTCGCACATCGGTGCGGGCGGCGTTCCCGGCGACAACGGCTCGCAGACGAACGATATCAACGAAGCGACGGCCCCAGTGACGGCGCATGTGTGGGTCGAGCACTCGATCTGGCCGCAGGACGCACACTTTCCCCGCACGCTGGCGGGCGGCGTCACCACCATTCAAGTGCTGCCGGGATCAGCCAATCTCATTGGCGGACGTAGTGTGGTGCTGAAAGTCGTCCCGTCGCGCACGGCACAGGGGATGAAGTTTCCAGGCGCAAAGTATGGGCTGAAGATGGCGTGCGGTGAGAATCCGAAGCGTGTGTATGCGGCACGCGGACCTTCGACACGTATGGGAAACGTTGCCGGCTATCGTGCCGCGTGGATCCAAGCGGAAGGATATCGGCGCCGGTGGGACAAGTGGAACGCGAATCGTCAGGGTGAGGCGCCGTCGCGCGACCTGGGGCTCGAGACGCTGGCGGAGGTCCTGCGCGGCAATATTCTCGTCCACAACCATTGCTATCGCGCGGACGAAATGGCGCAGATGATCGACATCGCGCGCGAGTTCGGCTACAAGATTCGTTCGTTCCATCACGGCGTGGAGGCGTACAAGATCGGCGATCTGCTCGCCCGCGATTCGATCAGCGCCTCGGTCTGGGCCGATTGGGGCGCGTTCAAGCTCGAGGCAGCCGATGCCATTCGTGGCAACATGGCGCTGCTCACCCGCGCCGGCGTGCGAACGGTCATGCACTCCGACGACGCGTCCGGCGAGCAGCGGCTCAATCAGGAAGCCGCGAAGGCCATGGCGGAGGGCAACCGCATCGGCGTCCCGGTCTCGGAGGACGATGCAATCAAGTGGATGACGATCAATGCCGCGTGGGCGCTCGGTCTCGAGGATCGCACGGGGTCCATTCAGGTGGGTAAGAACGCGGACGTCGTACTGTGGTCGGGCAATCCATTCAGCGTGTATTCACGCGCCGAGAAGGTGTGGATCGACGGCGCCATGATGTATGACCGCCTCGACGCATCGTCGCAGTGGCGAACCGACTTCGAGCTCGGCTTCGTTCCGGCAAACCGTGGAGGCGCGCGCTAATGCGGCGGATCGTGTGTGGGACAGCGCTCGTGGCGCTGGCGGGTACCTCGTTGTTCGCGCAGTCGATCGCCATCACGGGAGGAAAGGTGTATCCCGTGAGTGGTCCGGTCCTCGAGCGGGGAACTGTGTTGATCCGGGATGGGCGGATTGTCGCCGTGGGCGCGGATGTCGCCGTGCCGGCCGACGCGCAGCGCATCGACGCCAGCGGTAAGGTCGTGACGCCGGGATTGATGAACGCTTCGACACAGCTTGGTCTCACCGAGATCGGCGCGATTGAAAGCACGCGAGAGACCAGGTCGCGCCGAGGCGATGGGGTAGCTGCGGCGTTCATGCCGTGGGAAGGACTCAATCCGACGTCGATCATGATCGGACCGGCGCGCGACGCCGGGATCACGAGCGCAGCGATTCTGCCGTCGGGCGGACTGATTGCTGGCCAGGTCGGCGTGATCCATCTCGTCGGAGGCACCATGACCGACATGATCCTTCGCGCGCCTGTGGCAATGCTGGCGGCGCTCGGGCCCGGACGCGCGCCGAATGGTGGCGGGCGGGCGGAAGCCATCATGCGCATGCGCGAGGTGCTGTTCGATGCGCGCGTGTACCGCACGCGGCGCGCGGACTTCGAGCGTGCGCAGACACGCATGCTGTCGGCATCGCGGCTCGATCTCGAAGCGCTGCTCCCGGTGCTCGACGGCAAGCTTCCGATGCTCATCGATGTCGACAAGGCGAGCGACATCGAAGCGGCCATGCGGCTTGCGAAGGAATTCGGATTTCGGCTGATCATCGGCAGCGGAGCCGAAGCGTGGCAGGTCGCGGACAAGCTTGCGGCAGCGAGGATTCCGGTTCTCACCGGCGCGATGAACAACATTCCCGGCGACTTTTCCTCGCTCGGCCAGCGTCAGGAGAATGCGGGAATTCTGTCCAAGGCAGGGGTTGCCGTGGTCCTGATCGGCAACGCCGGTGGCGGCGACGAGGAAGCGTTCAACGTGCGCAACGTACGCTATGAGGCGGGAAACGCCGTCGCGTACGGCATGGATTGGAACGCCGCGCTCCGCGCGATCACACTGACGCCGGCGGAGGTGTTCGGCGTGGCGGATCGCGTCGGATCCTTGCAGGCGGGGAAAAGTGCGGACGTCGTGATCTGGAGCGGTGATCCGTTCGAATTCACGTCGCAGCCGGAGCGCGTGTACGTACAGGGCGTGCAGATCACGACACCGTCGCGGCAGGACCTGCTGGAGCAGCGCTACAAGACACTGCCACCGAACTACAGGGCGCCGTAGACAGAATCGCCGGTCAGCTCGTCTGCGTTTTCTTCAACGATTCGATCTCTGCGTCCAGCCGCGCAATCTCCGCCTCGATGGTAGCGAGGTTGGCGGCCAGCACGTTGTAGCGCTCGGGCTCCAGATCGGCGCCGGCCACTCGCGCGCGATAGATCGCGAACCCCAGCGACGCGGCCGCCGCCTCCGCACGCTGCTTCGCGCGGTGCGATTCGAGGCGCAGCTTTCCTTCGTCGATGGCGCCTTGGGCCACCTGGCCCGCCTTGTCGAGCTCCCGCTTCAATGTGCTCCAGATCGCCATGCTGCCCTCCCATGAGTTCACGGCTCTACGCGCCCGTTCACTCATAGGTTACGCGGAGCGCGACAAAAGAAAAGTCTTGAAGGAATGGCACGGGCTAGCCTCGATTTTGGCGTCGTGCCATAATGGCGAGTCGGCAAGTGGCTCGTGCCTGGCCGGCGACTTCCCCTCCTTCACGAGATTGGAGGTTGCAATGCGTCGCAGAGGATTCGCGCTCGCGCTCCTATTCATTGTCCCGCTCCCGGCGACTGCGCAGCAGTCAGGCCTGCGTGACAAGATCTCCGAGCTGTTCATCTTTGGGCCCGGTGAAGATCCCCTCTTTCTCGCCGGCTCCGCCGGCACCAACAACCCCGCGTCCATTCGCGCGCACGGCAATCACTTCATTCCTTCGGCCGCGGGACAAAACGGAAGCCTGATCGGATTTCTGATCGACGCGATCAGCGGCAACGTGAGCAACCTGCCAGTGGGAGCCACCTCGGGCGGCGCGACCTTCCGATTCGAGGGCGGCGTACCGATCAAGACGTCGACATCGGCCGGACCGATCTTCGCGGAGCGCTCGCAGACGATGGGACGGGGTCGCGCGCTGATCGGGATGTCGCGCAGCACGCTGCACTTCAATTCCCTGCGCGGCGTGCCGATGTCGAACATCGATCTGTTCTTCACACACCAGAACGTCGATTTCGACGGATGCAGCGCGCAGTCGGGAGGCGATTGCAAGAAAATGGGAATTCCCAATCTCGAAAACGACATCATGCAGTTTCGGCTCAACCTCGACCTGAACGTGGATGTCACGAGTGTGTACGCAACGTTCGGACTCTTCGACAATCTGGATATCGGTGTCGTGCTGCCGTTCGTCCGCGCGCGCCTGCACGGACAGAGCGATGCGCAGATCATCCCATTCGGCGGTCCATCCGCGGCGCACTTTTTCTCCGGAACACCTACGGAGCCGCTTCTGAGCGCGTCGCGGAGCGTCGACGGTACCGCATCGGGGCTCGGCGACGTGGCCGTCCGCGCGAAACTGCTGGTCGAGAAGCCCCGCGTGCGAGTTTCGCCGTGCTGGGGCAGGCACGATTCGCGACGGGAGATGAAAACGACCTCCTCGGATCCGGCGCGTTCGATGCGCGCGGCCTCGCGATCATCACGGGCAAGCTCGGCAGCTTTTCGCCGCATGGAAACGTCGGCTATCTCTACCGATCGGGAGCGTCACGCAATAGCGCGGTACTCGCCACGGGAGGGTTCGATCATCTGATCGCCGATGGCGTGACGCTGGCCGCCGATCTCGTGAGCGAATTACAGGTAGGGCGATCGAAGCTGGTCCTTCCGTCACCCGTACGCTACGACGCCCCCTTTCGGCGGACCGTGGTGCCGACCGCCGTTCCAGACACACGCGACAACGCAGTGAATGGCTCGTTTGGATTCAAGTTCATCACTCCGGGCGCTTTCACCGTCGTCACGAACGCCCTCATTCCGCTCAATCGCGACGGGCTGCGATCGAACATGATTCTCACCGGCGCGCTGGAGTACAGCTTTTAGCGGAGGATCGCGGCTACTTGATGCTCGCGATCCGCCAGCCGCCGGAATCTTTGCGGAACACCGCGTTCAACGCCACCGGCTGGTGCTCACTCTGGCCCGTGCTCGTCACAAAGTCGTAAGCACCGACGAGCCGAGCCTCGGCGGTCGCTCCGTCGATCTGCAGGTTCGACATCGCGAGCGTCGTCCGCAGCGTTCGGATACTGCGAAAAAAATCCTCGAAGTTTCGCACCTGCGATGCCGACATGTCGGGATAGACGCGGCGCAACGCGGACACGTCGCGCGTTTCGAGGGCTTTCGCATAGTCGGCGACGAGACCCGAAATCTCCCCGCTCGGGTTCCCCACCGGTGCCACACTGGCCTGCTGCACAGGCGGTGGCGGGGCCGCCGCAACGGGAATCGGCTTTGGAGCTTCCTTCGGCGGTTCTTTCACTGGCTCGCGCGTCACCTCCGGTTGGCTCGCGGATGGCGCCGCCGATACGGTCCGACTTGCACGCACGGCGCGTTCCGCGTCGCTCCACGCAACAGCCGCTTCGTCGAGATGTGCGAGCGCGCTCGCGGGCATTCGGTTCTTGACTGCCGACTCCGCAGCGCGATTGTGCATGTCGCCAGCTCTCAATTGTGCGTCGGTCGCACCTGCGTCGCTCGCCCGGCGTCTCGCCTGAAGGGCAACAGCCCGCGCAGGCGGCAGGAGCGTCTTTGCGTCGGCGGCATTCTCCGGCCTTGATGGTGGTTCGGCGCGCGACAGGGTGGGCGCTGACGAGGTCGGTGCGGCGACGGGCGGCACGGCGGTGGGCTGGGCCGGCCGCGAGTCATCGGGCGCCGAAGCAGTCACGGGGGCACTCGCGCCAGACGGCGTCGCGACGGCAGCGCTCTTCGCCACGTCGTCCCCGGGGTGAGCCCCCGATCGGCCTCGCGCGAGCGCGGCCACGATGAGGAGCAGCAGCACGGCGGCGGCGGCGGATGCACCAGCGATCCACCTGCGACGTGGCGGGGAGGTCGTGCGCCGAGCGCCTACGGAAATCTCGGGTGGGGTGAACGTCGCGATGTCGGCGAGCACCGTCTTGATGGAGTCTCGCAGCGACACTTTGCTCGTCGTGGTCGTGGACCCGCTGATAAGCGCGCGCACCTTGATCAGATCGTTGGCGAGCTCCGTGGCGGTGGCGTGGCGATCCCCCGGCTCCTTCGCGAGCGCCTTCATCACCACGGCAGCAAGCTCTGGCCGAACGTTCGGGACGTGGTGCTCGATGGGATCGGGCGGCTGGCTGACGATCTTGTACATCACCGTCTGCAAGCTGCCGCTCTCGAACGGCTTGTGGTGCGTGAGCACCTCGTACAGCACGACCCCGACCGCGAAAATGTCGGTCTGCTGCGTAATCGCGCCGCCGGATATTTGCTCCGGCGCCATGTAATTTGGTGTCCCGACGATCAAGCCCGTGCGCGTGATGTTGGATGACGCGAGATGCGCGATCCCGAAATCCATGATGAGCGCGCGGCCATCTTCGCTGATCCGGATGTTCGCCGGCTTCATATCGCGATGGATGATCCCACGCTTGTGCGCGAATGCGAGGCCGTGGAGCACATCGATCATGATGTCGAGCTTCGCGACGACCGTCATCGGCGCGTCGGAGCGCAGCAGGAACTCGAGATCCGCGCCGCGCAGAAATTCCATCGCGATGTACAGATGTCCGTCGACCTCTCCGCAGTCGTAGATCGTGACGACGTTGGGGTGCTGCAGCGATCCAGCCGCCCGCGCCTCGCGCATGAAGCGATCGCGGAACTCGTCGTCGCGAGCCAGCGCTTCCCCCATGACCTTGATCGCGACATGCCGGTTGAGCACGGGGTCGAGCGCGAGGTACACAACGCCCATGGCGCCTTCGCCCAGCAGTTCGACGACCTGATACTTTCCGACGTGCGAGAGCTGCGTCATTGAATCCGGGAGGATGAGAGCGCTCTGCCCGCGCAGAATATCCGTGTCGGCTGCCCCTCCAGCAACCTCTTTCTGCGGCCCGCAAAAAGAAAAGCGCCCTCCTGGGGAGGGCGCTTCGGTCCTGCGTGGGAGAAGCGGCGTTACGCCGCCGTCTCCGTCTCCGGATACACGCTCACCTTGAGGCGCGTTTTGCTCTTGTGCTCGAACTTCACGACGCCCTCGATGAGCGCGTAGATCGTGTAGTCCGTGCCGAGGCCGACGTTCTTGCCAGGATGCCACTTGGTGCCGCACTGGCGAAGAATGATGTTGCCGGGGATGACCCGCTCGCCGCCAAACTTCTTGATCCCGCGGTACTTCGGATTGCTGTCGCGGCCGTTGCGGGACGAGCCGACGCCTTTCTTATGAGCCATTGTCTCCTCGCGTCAGCCGAGAGTGATGTCGTTGATGCGGACTTCGGTGAAGCCCTGCCGATGTCCCTGCTTCTTTGCGTAGTTCTTGCGGCGCTTCATCTTGAACACGATGATCTTGTCGCCAAGCCCGTGCTTGAGAATCTCGCCGGTGACTTTTGCGCCGGAAAGTGTCGGCACGCCGGTCTTGACGGTGTCTCCATCGCTGCCGAAGAGCACGTCGTTGAACTCGATGCTTCCCCCGGCCTCGCCTACGACGCTGGGGATGCGGTATTTCTGGCCCGGCTCGACACGAAACTGCTTGCCGCCGGTGCGGATGATAGCGTATGACATGACTGGATCCGTATGCGCGTGACGTAGAGCCTAAGAAGTTAAGGGGTGCGGAGTTACGTGTCAACTTACCCACGAGTACGTTTTTCACCGGTCCCGGGGCCGCACGCACTGCCCGCATGTGACGAGCTGGACGCAGCGCAGGTTGTGCGAGGCGAACCTAGTGCATTCCAGTCACTGCGTTTGCCCGTCCCATCCTGCCGCCGCGGATGGGTCCACGTCCTGCCGATGACGCGATGAGCGAGCCGCACCGCCTTCGATTAGTGACCAGCCGCGACAGCGCGACTGCGGCAGCCGTGGGCGACCCGTCGGCAGCGGTCGCCAGAGGTGCGCTCGTCGAGGCCGCGCGCCGCGGCGACGTCCGCGCCTTTGCCGAGCTCGTGGACACGTACTATGCGCGCTGTCTTCGCTTCGCGCTGCACATGCTCTCCAGCCGAGATGATGCAGAGGAAGCGGTGCAAGACACATTCGTGCGAGTGTACCGCGCGCTCCCAACCTACGAGGAGCGTGAGTCGTTCGAGCCCTGGCTCTTCCGCATCCTCGCCAATCGCTGTCGAAGCGCAGGGGCACGGGCGCGCCGGCACGCGGAGCTCGTGGAGTACGGTGATGTTCCCGAGCGCCCCGTGGCGAGCGGACACGATACGGCCATCGCGTGGCGCGAGGAAATCAAGCTGGCGCTGGCGGCACTTCCCGGCGATCAACGCGAGGCCTTTCTCATGCGGCACGTAGAAGACCTGAGCTACGAGGATATGTCCAATGCTACCGGCGCTGGGGTCTCCGCGCTCAAGATGCGTGTGAAGCGTGCGTGTGATGCCCTGCGCCTTCGGCTCGCGGAGGTCGATCGTGACTGACCACTTGGACGACACGCTGCAGCGCGTCGTGGATGCATTGCGCCCTCTGCCTGACGTGGACGATGCCGCGAAGGCGCGGGTGCTCGTCGCCGTGGCGGCAGAGCGTCATCGCGACCGGGAAGCGCTTCCGAAGCGCGTGACGTCGAGTCCCCGCCGCTGGGTGGTACGCGCAGTCGGGCTCGCGGCGGCAGCGGTGGTAGCCGCCGTGCTGCTTCGCGCGCCGAGCACCTCCAAGGAGCCGACGCCGGACGTGGCGGCGGCCTCCCCCAGTGCGTCCGCGCCAAATGCACGATTGGCAACAGCCGATGCCGACAAGGGCATCGCACTCCAATCGGTGCAGCTCGTGTTGCGCGCGCCGGCGGCGTCGCAGGTGCGCGTCGTGGGCGACTTCAATGCGTGGGACGGCAATCGCTCGTCGATGAGCCGCGATCCGGAGAGCGGGTTGTGGACTGCCACCCTTGCGCTTCGACCCGGTCGTCACGTCTATGCATTCATCGTGGATGACTCGATCTGGATGCGCGACCCGCGTGCGCCTGCGGCGGCGGATGCCGATTTCGGCCGTCCGGGCTCCGTGCTGCTCGTCGGCCGTCCGTGACACTTATGCGCAGTGTCGCCGTGATTCTGGTTCTCGTGAGCTGCAGCGCGGCGGCGGCGAGCGCGCAGCAGGTCGCCTTCGCGGCGAGCGTGGGCGCTGAGCTGGATTCCGCGACGCAGGCCGTGGTCGCGCGTGAGCTCGTGCGCGCGCGCGAACGCGGCATTCCCGTGGAGCCCCTGCTCGCCAAAGCTCGCGAAGGGCGGCTGAAACGCGCGCCTGGAGAACGGATTCGGTTTGCGATCGTCGCGCTTGCCGCGCGCCTCGACAGTGCTCGCGGCGCGCTCGGATCCTCTTCGACGTTGAGCGAGCTGGTGGGGGGCGCCGATGCCATCGCGGCCGGCGCGGATGTGGCCGCGCTGCGCGCGCTGCGTGCTGCGACGACGGGGTCCGTCGCGGCTCCCGTGGGAACGCTCGCGCAACTCTGCGCGAGCGGAGTCGCGCCCAAGCGGGCAGTCGAGATGATCGTCGCGCTCCTCAAGCGGAACGCGACGCCGACACAGTTGATCTCCCTCGGCAACCAGGTGGAGACGGACGTGGCGTCAGGGCTCTTGCCGGAGGAATCGGCCTCGGTGCGGCTCCGCGGCGTCGAAGCGTCCCTCGGGTCCGGTGACAGGGTGCAGGCTACCTCGGCGCCGATATTCAACGATGGGCGACCGCGGACGACACCGCAAAAGCCAACCAGGCGTCCCTAGTGTGCATGTAATTGTGCGACGCTCGCTCCGCGGCCTGCTCCTCGCTCTGGCGATGGGCAGGCCGCTTGGCGCACAGGGTATGGTCGTCGACGCCGGGGTGTCGGTCGTGCGCTTCCCCGACGACTCCTCGACCATCGCGGGTCCGTCGA
Source organism: Gemmatimonadaceae bacterium (assembly GCA_031360095.1). Lineage (GTDB taxonomy): Bacteria > Gemmatimonadota > Gemmatimonadetes > Gemmatimonadales > Gemmatimonadaceae > AG11. Next base: position 7,532 of record JANMAY010000526.1, on the reverse strand, counting down.
TCCGGCTCGCCGCAACAGGAGTGCGTGGGCGGTTCTTTGGCGCTGCATCGGCTGGCGCGGTGGCGACCTTCGGAGCGACGAGTGGATTTGCGTCGCTGCTGGGTGGCATGGCGTCGCGCGCAATCGGTGGATGGAGCACCGATGTGACGGGCGAGCTGGCAACGGTTGCGGGATCGAGCCGAGCGGGCGGCGTCGGCACGGCGATTCTCAGCGCGCGCGCGCTGTGGAATGGACTTGCGTCCGGATGGTGGCTCCGTGCGAATGGATCGTCGTCGGCGCGGGCGGGTGCCACGCTTCCGGGCGGAGGTGTGGACGCCGGCGCGTTCTGGGGCTGGCCGAACGGGCGGCTGTCGCTGTCCGTGACGCAGGAATGGACGCGCGCGCAGCTGTTTACTGGCCGATTTCGCAGCGGCTTCGCCGGCACGACGCCGGTGCGTTATACCGAGGCGGAACTAACGCTCCATCTCGAAGGGGATCGCACGTCATTGGACATTTCCTCATCGGCTCGGCGCGACGTGGACGCGGCGCGCATAATCGATCCGGCCATCACCGCCGTCGCGGCATTTTGGGCTGGAGAAACGCGCGCGGTGGTGCTGAGCGTCGCGCATCAGCTGCCGGATTGGGTGCATGGTGCGGATGCCGCCGACGCGGTGAGTGTTGGACTTCGCCTGAAGCAGCCGACGCCGTTGCATACGCGGACGATGCGTCTGATTCCCGTGGTGCTCGTGTCGGACTCCGACAGCGGGCGCGTGCTCCGGGTACGCGCGTCGGGCGCGGCGACCGTGGAGGTGATGGGAGACTTTACCGAGTGGGAGGCCGTCGCGCTGACGCGAAGTGGTGCCGTGTTCGAGCGCGCGATCCCGCTTGGATCGGGATCGCACCGGCTCGTGGTGCGCATCAATGGCGGCTCGTGGCGGCCAGCGGCGAACACACCCGCCGTGGATGACGACTTCGGCGGGCGCGCGGGACTGCTGGTGGTGCCTTAAACGGTGAACGGTGAACGGTGAACGGCGCCTACAGCGTACCGTTCACCGTCCGACGCTCAGGCCACTGCGTACTGATGGGTCACGTCGCGGCCGGCGCTCTTCACCACCAGCTTGAACTCATCCGGCTTGAGCAGTGGATCGTCCCGCAGCTCCAGCGCAAATCCCACCGCCTTTTCCAACTTCCGCATCATGTCCGATTCGTTTTCCATCACGAACATCGCGACATCCGGGTGCAGCTTGACGAGTAGCGGATCGCGCTTCCCCTCGATACCCATGCGCTTCACGCTCCGCTCGACTCGGCGCAGGATCGTTTCGGCCGAGAACACGCGCCCCGTGCCGTGACACGTGGGGCATGCTTCGGTCATGCTCTGCAGGTGACTTTGCCGAACGCGCTGGCGCGTCATCTCGATCAGCCCGAGATCGGATACGGCGAATGCCTTGGTGCGCGCGCGATCGCGGCTGAGGTGCTGACGAAGCTCCTGGAGCACCTTGTCGCGATTGGTCTTGGTGTCCATGTCGATGAAGTCGCAGACGATGATCCCGCCCACATCGCGCAGGCGCAGCTGGCGCGCGATCTCGCGCGCGGCTTCCATGTTCGTCTTGAGACTCGTCTTTTCCGGGTCCTTTTTTCCAACGAAGCGGCCGGAGTTCACGTCGATGGAGATGAGCGCTTCAGTCGGCTCGATGATGAGATAGCCGCCTGATGGCAGATCACAACGCCGCTTGAAGAGATCGCGGATTTCCGTCTCGATCTCCGCCTTATCGAAGATGGGTGAGGTGTCTTCGTAGAGAACGATGCGTTCCATGAGATCGGGCGCGATGCCCTTCAAGTATTCGACGATCTCGTTGTACACCTGCTTGGAGTCCACCGTGACGCGCTCGACCTTGTCACTGAAGATGTCGCGGATGAGACCGCGGGTGAGCGAGGTTTCGCGGTGCACGAGCGAGGGCGGCCGAACGAAGTGGGTTTTCTTCTTGATGCGCTTCCAGCCGTTCATGAGCGTCTGGAGTTCACGCTCGATGGTGTCCGGGGTCACGTCTTCGCCGACGGTGCGCACGATGACGCCGCCCGATTCTTCGGGGAGCATGCCCTCGACGAGAGCGCGCAAGCGCTTGCGCTCTTCGCGATCCCCGATCTTCCGACTCACACCGACGCGCGACGCGAACGGCATGTACACGAGGAAGCGTCCAGCCATCGACACCTGCGCCGTGACGCGCGGTCCCTTGGTAGAAATGGGCTCCTTGCTGACCTGGACCAGCAGCTCCTGCCCTCGCTTCAGGACATCTTGAATGGGGGGCGCTTCTCGCTCGTCGCGGTTGGGCTCGTGAAAGCCTTCCTCCGCGTCGTCGTCGTCGTCCTCCCCACCCGCATCGGGATAGACGAGATCGGACGCGTGGAGAAACGCGCTCTTTTCAGTACCGATGTCGACGAAGGCGGCCTGCAGCCCCGGCAGCACGGCATCGACTTTCCCGAGGTAGATATCGCCGACCATGCGACGTGCATCGGGCCGGTCGACCAACAGCTCAACGAGCTCGTCGTCCTCGAGAATGGCGACGCGCGTCTCGCGCGCAGTCGCGTTGATCAGGATCTCTCGTTTCATCAGGGACCGCCAACACGAGCGACGCCGGCGACTCGGCGGCTGTGATGCGGTGAGGCAAAGGATGAGCAGCCCGGCTGCGCGCGTGACGCCCAGCGACCGGAACAGGGAGCGGCGCCGCTGTCCGTGGCGTGATCGAACGCATCCATGCCGGGCGCACCATCTCGGTCAGCGTCTGCAGCGCGCGCCCTGGGGCGGCGGCAAGAGCCGTGAGAATGGACGCCAGTGTCCGGAGGAGTGTACGATCTCCCGGTCTGTACCGGGACTGCGCAACGAATGCGACGAGCGCGCTCGCAAAGCCAACGACTGCCTCGGCTCCGCTTGCGCGCGAGATGACCCGGCCGACGCGCGAGTCGCCGCGCGCCGCCGGATGCGGAAGAATCAAAGAAGTGATCACTGCTGGATAGCTAACCCGCTCCGGGAGTGAGCGCAACAGACCTTCTATCAGCCTGCCAGCTCCTTCAGGATGTGTCGCGCGATCACAAGGCGCTGAATTTCCGAGGTGCCTTCGCCGATCTCGCAAATCTTGGCATCGCGCATCATGCGCTCGACGGGATAGTCCTTCGTGTAGCCGTACCCCCCATGGACCTGGACCGCCTTGGTCGTGGCCCGCATTGCGAGCTCGGAGCAGAAGAGCTTGGCCATCGCCGCTTCCTTGCTGAACGGCTTCTTGTGCTGCGCGAGCCACGCGGCGTGATACATCAGATGCCGGCCCGCTTCGATTTCCGTGGCCATGTCGGCAAGCTGAAACGAGATTCCCTGGAAGCTCGCGATCGGTTGGCCGAACTGCTTTCGGACGCTCGCGTATTTCACGGCTTCTTCGTACGCCCCCGTGGCAATGCCGAGTGACAGGGCCGCGATGCCAATGCGTCCGGCGTCGAGCGTTTTCATGAAATTGACGAAGCCGTGCCCTTCCTCACCCACGAGATTCTCGGCCGGGACTTCGACATCCTCGAAGATGAGCTCCGCCGTATCCGACGCCCGCCAGCCGAGCTTGTCTTCTTTTTTTCCGGCGCGAAATCCCTTCATCGGTACGAGCGAATCGTCATGCCCGATTCCGAGCGCACGGGTCTGCTCCAGATCCGATGTCGTCTTCGTGAGAATGAAGGAGCTGATTCCCTTCGTTCCCCGTGACGGATCGGTGACCGCCGTGACGATGAAGATCTCGCCAACGCTGCCGTGGGTGATGAATCGCTTCGTTCCGTTGATCACGTACCGGTCTCCGCGCCGCACCGCGGTGGTCTTGGTGCCGCCAGCGTCGGAGCCTGCGTCGGGCTCGGTCAGTCCAAATCCGCCGAGCACTTTGCCACTCGCCAGCAGCGGGACATAACGCGCGCGCTGTGCGTCGGTGCCAAAATGTACGATGGGCGAAGTGCCGAGCGTGGTGTGCGCGGAGACTGTGAGTCCGGTGGAGGCATCCACCTTTGCGAGCTCCTCGATGGTGATCATGTAGCTGAGGAGATCCAACCCCGCTCCGCCGAGCTCTTCCGACCACGGAACGCCAAGGAGCCCGAGTTCGCCCATGCGCTTGACGTTGGCCCATGGAAAGATCGAGTCCGCATCGAACTTCGCGGCCACTGGTGCGACGTCGTCGCGTGCGAACTGGCGAACCATGTCGCGAACCGCCAAATGCTGTTCGGAGAAGTAGAGTGCGTCGTCCATGCGATCAGTAGGCCTCGGTTAGGCGGCTTCGGTTTCGTCAGCGGCGCGCAGCAATGCAAGAAATCGCTCGCCGTACTTCTCGATCTTCATCGGTCCAACACCACGAATCTCTCCCAGAGCATAGGGGGACTTGGGCCGCCGCACGGCCATCTCCACCAAGGTACGATCTGGGAATACGACGTATGCCGGCACCTTCTCCTCCCGCGCGATACTCGTCCGCAAGCTGCGCAGGCGATCGAGGAGTACGGCGTCTCCACCCGTGGCGACGAGTTCGGACGGCTCGGCCGGTGCACGCTGAGCTCCGCGCGACTTCCGCTTTTCACCAGGCTTCAATACCGGAGCCGCCTTCTTGCCGCGAGAGGCATTGTGCGTGCCCAGGCAGTTGTCGCAGCCGCCGCAATCTTTGCCGGCGGCTGGGTCGCCGAAGTAGCGCAGCACGAAACCGCGCCGGCAACCGGTTGCATACGCGTACTGCTGCACGGCGTCGAGCTTCGACAGCTCTGCTCGGCGCCGGCGATCGAGCGCGGCCCAGTCGAGCGGGTAGGCAGAGAGCGGCCGGCGCGCGTTGGCTACGCGATCACCGCCACCGAGGCGATTCCACTCGAGAAACTGACGCGATTCCAAGTGCTCGAGGAGCGGCATGGCACCCTTGCCTCCACCAAAGCCCGGCGGCAGTGCATCGAGGTCGACGGTGGTACCGTCGTAAAGCGCATCCTGCGCGACGCGCCAGAGCGCACGCAGCAGGCCGAGCTCCGGCTCGTCGGCGCTGCCGAGCTCGCGCTTGATGCGGTCCGCCGTCGCGAGGAGACGCACGAACACCCGCCCGCCCGACTCGGGATCCGTGCGCACCGCACCGGCGCGGACGAGCAGCCGCAGCGCAGACTCCACTTCCCGATCGCTCACCTTTCCGGCGAGGCTGGCGGCGATCTCCACGGGTGTGAGCTGCACGATGCCGGTACGATCTGCCGTGCCGCGCACGCGCTCGTACACTCGCTCGACGAGCGCGCGATCGGGATACGCTCCCTTGATGAAGAACTCGTGCGTGAACCGATCTGGGAACGCGTGGAGCAGAAACACTTCGGACGGTTTCCCGTCGCGACCTGCGCGGCCGGCCTCCTGGTAATAGGCCTCGAGCGTACCGGGCATCGCGTGGTGAATGACCACGCGCACGTTCGGCTTGTCGATGCCCATGCCGAACGCGTTCGTCGCAACGATCGCGCGCACCTTCTCGTTCATGAACGCGTCCTGCACCTCGTGGCGATGTGCGTCATCGAGACCGGCATGGTAGGAAAGCGCCGGCACACCGGCGTCCTCCACGGTGCGCGTCACCTTCTCCACGTTGCGCCGGGTGGCCGCATAGATGATCGCGACGCCCTTGTGGCGGTTCAGCACGTCGATCAGTGCGGCATCTTTTTCGGCGTCATTGCGCGTGGACACGACGTGATAGCGCAAGTTCTGACGATCGAACCCGGTGATGATGGTGTCCGCGTTCTCGAGACGCAGTTGCCGGGCAATGTCCTCACGGACGTGCTGCGTTGCGGTCGCCGTGAGGGCGACGGCCGGAGGCCATCCCAATCGTTCGCGGACCTGCGCCACCCGCAGATAGCTCGGACGAAAGTCGTGCCCCCACTCGCTGATGCAGTGCGCTTCGTCGATTGCAAGCAGCGACACGCCGATGCCTTTCAACCGTTCGGCGGCCGTGCCGACGTCGAACCGCTCGGGAGCGACGTAGAGCATCTTCACTTCGCCGCGCGTCACGCGCATCATGCGCTCGGAGACTTCGCCCTGCGACAGCGTGCTGTTAAGGAAGGTGGCGGGTATCCCACGCGCGGTGAGCGCGTCGACCTGATCCTTCATGAGCGAGATGAGCGGACTGACGACAACAGTGAGTCCCGGGAGCAGCAGCGCGGGCACCTGGTAGCACAGCGACTTGCCGCCGCCGGTGGGCAGCACGACGAGTGTGTCGCGTCCCGCCAGCACCGAGGAGACCGCGCGCTCCTGTCCCGGGCGGAAGTCGTCGAATCCGAATCGTGCACGCAGAAGCGTGCGCGCCGCGTCGAGTGTGGGGCGGGCGACGGTCATCGAACGAGGCTGCGTCCCAACTTACCGGGAGTCGTCATCACGCTGTTGCACTCGCCATCGTCAGACGGCACGCGCGAAATGTCCCCGCGTGAAAGCGTTGCCGACCGCCGCCCGGACGGGGTTCGTGGGCGATGCCGCGCCGGCCGCGAGTTGATCGAGCATCGCGCGGTATCCGGAAACGACCTGCGCGACGGGATCGCCAACGACATTGAAGACGAGATGATAGTTGCGCAGTCCGCCGCGCCACAGCCGCGGGAGAAACTCGCCGCCTTCGATGGGACGCGAATGCAGCAACCGGTTTCGGCAGGCGGAGTCCGTGGCGACGGCAAAGCTGTAGCCGGCGGGATCGGTGAGCTCGACGTTGGTGTGTTTCTGCACGCAGAGGTCGCGGCATGTGGTGGGCGTGCGATCGAAGGCGGCCGAAAGCACGCAGTGCTCGATCGTCATTCCCTCCGGGCGACCGTACAGCATCACGTCGAAGCCAGCGCCCTCCCACGGCGCACTAACGGTGAGCAGTTCGTCCGTCGTGAGCTCGACGGAGAGAACGATGCGCCGCGCGCCAAGCTGGAACAGCTCCGCGGCGGTGTGTTGGTTGAAGCAGTTGACGGCATAGTCCGCGATGACATCTCGGTGTTGTGCGGCGAGCTCCGCGACCAGTCCCAGGTGGCCGCTTACGATCGGGAGTTCGAGGTCAAGCCACTTCTGCGTGACGCGTCGTTCCGCTGGTCGAACGATCGTCGGAGTGCGAAGCCGGAGCTCCACGCCGTTTGCGCGCAGCTCATCGGCAAGCGCGCGCACGCGCGTGACGGGTGGCGTGGGATGGCGGAGGAATGGATCGAGGACAACAGTGGTGGCGCCGGCGGCGGCAGCGGCGCGCGCGTCGTCGAGGGTAAAGACGGACGCGAGGAGATCAAAAGCGCGTCCTTCAAAAACAGCTGGAGGTCCCTCGACTCGCTGCGCTCGCTCGGGATGAGCGAGGCGGACCGCGCGTTCGATTACCTCGCGGCGCTCCGCGACCTTTGCTTCACGCGCCCAATCGCGGCGCTCGAGCAGCTCGTCCGTTGCTTGCTGGCGAAGGTGATTCAGCTCGCTCACCGGAATGAAGAGGCCTGGCGGAACCGCGGCATCGTCGAGTGCGCCCAGCACGAAGGGAGTTTCTCCGATACGGCCGAGCTGGTCGCGAAGCATCGCCGTATCAAGAGGA